>NZ_SSBM01000007.1:0-289549 GCF_004795115.1 Streptomyces sp. A0592 | reverse complement strand
CCGGCGGGGGCGCCTGCACGGGCGCGGAGACGGGAGGAGCGACCGGTGCGACCGGTGCGACCGGATCCGGAGCCGGCGTCCGGGCGGCGGCGGCCCGCGCGGCGGCGGGGCCCCCTCCCGGACCGGCGGGGGCCATGGCATGCGCCTCGGGCCCGGGCACGTAGCCCATGGCGGGCGGCCCGGCGGCGAAGGCGGCGGCCCCGCTGCGCTCCAGGCGGTCCAGGCGGGCCTGGAAGGACCGCTCGTCGTCGAAGGCGGCGGGGAGCAGCACGCGGGCGCAGATCAGCTCCAGCTGGAGCCGCGGCGAGGTCGCCCCCCTCATCTCGGTGAGGCCGGCGTTGACCAGGTCGGCGGCACGCGACAGCTCGGCGGCGCCGAACACGGACGCCTGCGCCTGCATCCGCTCCACGACGTCGGCGGGGGCGTCGATCAGCCCCTTCTCCCCGGCGTCGGGCACGGCGGCCAGGATGACCAGGTCGCGCAGCCGCTCCAGCAGATCGGCGACGAACCGGCGCGGGTCGTTGCCGCCCTCGACGACCCGGTCGACGACCTCGAAGGCGGCCGCGCCGTCCCCGGAGGCGAAGGCGTCGACGACGGAGTCGAGGAGCGAGCCCTCGGTGTAGCCCAGCAGCGAGGTGGCCATGGCATACGTCACACCCTCCTCGCCGGCGCCGGCGAGGAGCTGGTCCATGACGGACATCGAGTCACGCACGGAGCCGGCTCCGGCGCGCACGACGAGCGGCAGCACGCCGTCCTCCACCCGGGCGCCCTCGTGGCCGCAGACCTCGCCCAGGTACTCCCGCAGGGTCCCCGGCGGGACCAGGCGGAAGGGGTAGTGGTGCGTCCGGGACCGGATGGTCCCGATGACCTTCTCCGGCTCGGTGGTGGCGAAGATGAACTTGAGGTGCTCCGGCGGCTCCTCGACCACCTTCAGCAGGGCGTTGAAGCCCGCCGAGGTGACCATGTGGGCCTCGTCGATGATGTAGATCTTGTAGCGGCTGGACGCGGGGCCGAAGAATGCCTTCTCGCGCAGGTCGCGGGCGTCGTCCACACCACCGTGCGAGGCGGCGTCGATCTCGATGACGTCGATGGAGCCCGGCCCGTTCCTGGCGAGGTCGCGGCAGGACTGGCACTCCCCGCAGGGGATCGCAGTGGGACCCTGCTCACAGTTCAGGCACCGGGCGAGAATGCGCGCGCTGGTGGTCTTTCCACACCCGCGCGGCCCGCTGAACAGGTACGCGTGATTGACCCGGTTGTTCCGCAGGGCCTGCATCAGGGGTGCAGTGACATGCTCCTGACCGATGACCTCGGCGAACGACTCGGGGCGGTAGCGGCGGTACAGCGCAAGGGACGACACGTCTACGAGGTTATCCGGGCCCACCGACAACAGCGGCCCGCCGGCGCCACGAAGGGCCCCCGGAACGCAAAGCGCCCCCCACGCACCCGCCAGAGCCCACTTACCCTTGCTGCCTTCCGGCCCTGGGGGAGTTGGGTGAGATAGCGCCACGTGAGGGGCTGGCCCCACCCTAGCGGATCCACGCCCCCGGAATCGACCCCGCCCCCGCCCGCACCCCCGAGCCGCCCCCTCCGGATCCCCGCCGGACGATCACGTTCGCGAGCACCCCTCCACGTCTTGTATTGTTTGCCGCGGAGGATTCGCCTAGTGGCCTAGGGCGCACGCTTGGAAAGCGTGTTGGGGGCAACCCCTCACGAGTTCGAATCTCGTATCCTCCGCCAGTGCCTCACCGGGCACGTTGTCGAAGGGCCCCGCTGCTTGCAGCGGGGCCCTTCGACTTTTGCGTCGCCGGACACCGGCCCGCAGCGGACGGAGAGACGGAACGGTCGGACGACTTCCGCCCGTGCGCGCAGCTCCGTGAGGGCTCGCCCGGCACCGAGCGCCGGTATCCGATGCGCCCGAAGCCGGGGGCACGGTGAGGACGTCGTACCGCCGGGGGATCTCGTACGGGGACCAGGGGTCGGAAGGGGCTCCTTCCTGGTCGACATGGGGAACGACGCCCGTCGCCGTCGGCGTACACGGCGGGCTGGGCCCGGCCCTTGAGGTCGTACGGCATCCACGCGTCGGAGTAGGTGATCAGCTCCACCGCGGCGAAGTTCGCGTCCACGGAAACGCTCAGGTCGAGGAGGCCCTCCGCCGAAAGCTCCTCGGCACCGGTGCTCCTGGCGTCCACGGATCCGACGCGGCCGGAGCGCATGGCCGACCTGACCGCACCCGCCGGCTCCTCGACGGATCCGGTCAGGGTGAGTTCACCGTGGAACGGCGTGCCACCGGACCTGCCGGCCTCCGAGACCGCGAGGCGGATGGTCGGCCCGCCGACGGCGAGCCGGTGCGAAGCCGGGACGGACCGGGCCGCCAGCCCCTCTCCGAGGCACTGGACCAACGGGTCCACACCCTCGACGAAGTCGCCCCACGTCCATCGGGCCACTGGCGTACTGGCGTACTGGCGTACTGGCGATCAGGGTGCCCCCTGCGGCATGAGCGTACCGATCACGAAGGGGACACCCGGCCGAAGAGCCGGCCGGCCAGGTCGACGCCCACGACCGTCCCCGCGGCGTCGCGGGTGAAGAAGCCGCGCTGCCCCCGCAGGCCGCCGCTCGTGACGATGTACTCGTCGTCCCTGCCCGGCAGCAGGCCGATGGACTCCGGCGGGTAGTCCGCGGGCATCTCGCCGTCCGACCCCGCGCGGACCTCCGGCTTGATCCCGACCTCCAGCGTCAGGCCCTCCCCGTCGGCGGCGATGACGAGCGCGATCGCGTCGTTGGCGTAGCGGCCGACGATCTCCGGGGCGGCGGCCGGGTCGTACGGCAGCGGCTCCGGGTCCCGGTCGACCACGCCCAGGCCGGTCTCCAGCACCCGGCGGACCACCGCCTGGTTGAAGGGGATGCTGTTCGGGGCGGAGTTGGAGAGCACCACGATGGCGAAGTCGCGCTCCGGCACGATCAGCAGCTCGGCGAACTGGCCGTTCGTGGAGCCGCCGTGCCCGACCGTCGCCACGCCGTCGACCTCGCGCAGGAACCAGGCGATGCCGAAGGCGTCGCCGAGCGCGCTGCCCCGCAGCTCAACGGTAGGTTGCCGCATCCGCAGCAGCCGCTCGGCGGGCAGGACGCCCGTGCTGCCCTCCGTACGGCCGTCGGCGAGGTGGAATCGGGCCCAGCGCAGCTGCTCGGACACCGAGGAGACGAGGCCGCCGCCCGGGCGGTCGCCGCGGCCCACCGCCCAGGCCCGGGAGACGGACAGCGTGCCGTCCTCGTTGAGGTTGTGGCCCGCCGCGCTGTTCCCCGCCGGGCCGCCGGGCAGGTCTCCGGCGTCGAAGCCGGTGCGCGTCAGCCCCAGCGGCCGCAGGACGAGCTCGGCGACCGCCTGCTCGTACGTCAGGCCGGTGGCCTTCTCGATGATCCGCCCGGCCAGGTTGAACCCGGCCTGGCTGTACGAGGCCCGGGCGCCCGGCGGCGCGATCAGCGGCAGCTCCGCCATCGCGGCGACGAAGCCGGCCAGCGCGCCGTCGCAGACACCGGTGTCGGCGATGACGTTCCAGTCCAGGCCGGCGGTGTGGTTGAGCAGCTGCATCACCGTGATCTCCGCCGCGGCCCGCTCGTCGGCGAGGACGAGCTCGGGGACGTACCGGCGCACCGGCGCGTCCAGCTCCACGCGGCCCTCCGCGACCAGCCGCATCAGCGCGGTCGCCGTGTACGTCTTGGTGACCGACCCCAGCTGGAACAGGGTGTTCCGGTCCACCGGGACCGGGTCTGCGGCGCCCGCGTCGGTCACACCGTGGCAGGCGTGGATCTCGCGGCCGTCCACCCACACGCCGACGGCGGCGCCCGGGATCCTGAACTCGGCGGCCGTGGCCCGGACGAACTCGGCCAGCGCGGCCTGCGAGATCTGGTCGTTCCTGCTGGTCATCACGTTTCTCCCGGCTGTCGCCCTCTTGGTGAGCAGGACGATGCCGGGACGTGCTGACAGGCCGCTGACAGCCCGCTGAGCTCCCGCCGGGCCTAGCCGGCGTAGGCGTCGAGGGCGGGGAAGCAGATCGCGTTGTCCGCGCTGCAGATGTACTGGTCACCCGGCGTCCTGCCCCCGACGGGGCGCTCGTACGTCAGGAGGCTCAGCGTCCGGCCCGAAGCGAAGGCGGCCGTGGCGTCGTGGACCGGGCCCATGTCCGGGCCGGGGCCGGCGGCTGCCGTTCCCGCGTACGCGTACGGGCCGTGGCCGCCGTCCACCACGGCGAAGAAGACCGTACGGGCGGAGACCGTACGGCCCGTCGTCACCAGCCGGATCCCGATCCGCGCCCAGGAGTTCGGCAGGGGCTTGCAGCTCGTCTCCGCGCGGGCCTCGCGGATGACGGCCAGGCAGTAGCTGCGGTCGTCCGGCATCCAGGCGAGCTCGCCCGTGCCCTCGGGGCCGCGGTTGATCACGATCACGGCGTCGTCGTCCGGCACGGCGGCATCGGTTCCGCGCCGGACGGCCTCCAGGAGCGGCCGGTCGGCGGCCGTGGCCCTGCCGTCCCCGACCGGCGCGGCGGGCCCGGACGGCCCCGGGGGGAGCGACGGCGAGGGCGAGGGCGAAACAGAGGCGGAGGGCGACGACGACGGCGTTGACGACGGCGACGGCTTCAGTGGGGGCACGGCCGTGGCCGTCTGCTGCGCCTGCGGTGCCAGCGGCGGCGCCGGAGGCACCGCGCACGAGGCCGTCGCCAGTATCGCCAGCCCGCATCCCGCCGCCGCCACGGCCGCCGCACGTCTTGCACGTCTCATCCGGTCCGCCCCCTCACGCTCGAACTCACGTTTCAGGGGCGAAGTCTGCCGTGCCGGACGGCGTCACGGCCCGGCGGGGCACGCGTCCGGATCAGCCGAAGCTCGGCATCTCGCCGACCGTCGTGGTCAGGTCGATCACCGCGAAGGCGGCGCCCTGCGGGTCGGAGACCGCCGCGAACCGGCCGAACGGGCTGTCCATCGGGCCGAAGTGCAGCTTCCCGCCGTGCTTCTGGGTCTTCGACACCGCCTCGTCGCAGTCCGGGACCCCGAAGTAGACCTGGATGTACGGCGGCAGATCCGGCGGGAAGTCGTCGTCCATCTTCATCCGGCCCAGCACGGGCTGCCCCGGGTCGCCGGCGCTGAAGACCATGAAGTCCATGTCGGGCGCCTCCGGGTCGTCCATCCGCTCGGCGCTGTAGGGGAAGACCTTCGGCAGGAAGGCGTCCGGCTCGGCCGGCTCCCGGGTGAAGACCTCCGCCCAGGCGTATGAACCCGCCTCGCCCATCTTCTCGAAGCCCTTGTGCTCGCCCGGCTGCCAGACGCCGAAGACGGCGCCGCTCGGCTCCTTCGCGATGAGCATCGTCCCGAAGGAGCCGACCTGCATCGGGCCCATCAGGACCTCGCCGCCGTTCGCGGTCACCTTCCCGGCCGTGGCCGACGCGTCGGCGGAGGCGAAGTACAGACACCACTGCGAGGGGGCGTCGACCCCGGGCATCGGCGGTACCACGGCCGCGACGGCCTTGCCGTCCGAGTAGGCCTGCGTGTAGTTGCCGTACTCACTGCTGGACTCGCCGAAGGTCCAGCCCAGCACGTCGCCGTAGAAGGTCTTGGCGCCCTCCACGTCCCTGAACATCGCGTCCACCCAGCAGGGCGCGCCTTCGGGGAACTCAAGCATGATCGATCGACTCCTCGGCTCGTTCCTCGCTGTCGTCGCAACTCACGCTAGGCGCGCGGTGTGCCGACCGCGCGGGGAGCGCGCCCGCGCGGGACGCTGGAGCCATGGACAAGGACATCACCATCCGGCTGGCACAGCAGCCGGAGGCCGACGCGCTGCTCGGCCGGAGCCCGCTCGCGGCGCTCGTCGGCATGCTGCTGGACCAGCAGGTGCCGATGGAGTGGGCGTTCTCGGGGCCCTGGACGATCGCCCGGCGGCTGGGCTCCGACGACCTGGACGCGCACGCCGTCGCCGCGTACGACCCGGAGGCCTTCGCCGCCCTGCTCTCCGAGAAGCCGGCCGTGCACCGGTACCCGGGGTCGATGGCGACCCGGATCCAGCAGCTGTGCGCGTACCTGGTGGAGCACTACGACGGGAACGCCGAGGCCGTCTGGGCCGACGCCGCGACGGGGCAGGAGCTGCTGGGGCGCCTCAAGGCGCTGCCGGGCTTCGGGGAGCAGAAGGCCCAGATCTTCCTCGCCCTGCTGGGCAAGCGGTTCGGGGTGCGGCCGACGGGCTGGCGGGAGGCCGCGGGCGGCTACGGACAGGCGAACGTCTACCGTTCGGCGGCCGACATCACCGGGCCCGAATCCCTGGCCAAGGTGCGGGCGCACAAGCAGGAGATGAAGGCCGCCGCCAAGGCGGCGAAAGCCGCGGGCGGCTCCTGACCCCCGTTTCGCCCTTTGCCGCTCCGTCGCTGTTCAGGCGGGTGGAGCGGCTCGAATTGACCGGCGGCACAGGGTCCTGATTGACCCCTGCCACCGGTCGATCGGGCTCGTAGATTGAAGACATGACAGAGATCGCGACCCGCGCCGCCACCGCCGAAGCCATCCAGGACGCCCCGGGCAGCCTCATCACCCTGCTGACCGACACGGCCGAGCTCACCTGCAACACCGCCACCTTCGAGGAGGGCGCGGCGGGCGCCCCGGTGCACTTCCACACCAGGGCCAGCGAGTTCTTCCACGTCACCGCGGGACGCCTCGACGTCCTCGTCGGCGACGAGATCCAGACCCTGGACGCCGGCGACTTCATCGCGGTCCCGCCGGGCGTGAAGCACGCCTTCGCCCCCGCCGCCGGCCACACGGCGAGCGTCTTCGTCGGCTTCACCCCCGGCATGGGCCGCTTCGACTACTACCGGCTCCTCGGCCGGGTCAACGCGGGCGAGGCCACCGTGCAGGACATCAAGGACAGCTCGGCGACCTACGACAACCACTACGCCGAGAGCCCCGCCTGGAGCGGCCGCCGCCGCAGCGCGGAGCCGTAGACCACGTCCGCGTCGAGGCGGCGCAGTTCCTCCGCGATCAGTTCGGCACCGCTGCGGATCTTCAGGGCCACCCTGCGGTCGGGGCTCCCCGGCAGGGTCAGCGTGGCCAGCGCGCCCGCGGGCCGGTCCACCCGGACGTCCCCGCCCGTGGTGCGCAGCACCACCCCGGTGATGACCGGGCCACCGGTCGCCACCCGGTCGACGGGCACCCCGAGCCGGTCCTCCAGCCAGCGCGCCAGCAGCTCGGCGCTCGCGTTGTCGGGCTCGCTCTCCACCGCCGCACCGGTCACCGGCAGCGGCTTCTGGTCCAGGGCCGCGGCCAGCAGGGCCCGCCACGGCGTGAGCCGGGTCCAGGCCAGGTCGGTGTCGCCGGGCTGGTAGCCGGCGGCCCGCTCGTCGAGCACGCCCACCGGATCGAAGGCGGCGGCCGCGTCCGTGATCCGGCGCTGCGCGAGCGCACCCAGCGGGTCGCGCGCCGGGTCGGCGGGGGCCGCGGCCGGCCACCACGCCACCACCGGCGCGTCCGGCACCAGCAGCGGCAGGACGACCGATCCGGCCTGCTCGGTGAGCGCGCCGTGCAGGCGCAGCAGTACGAGTTCGCCGGTGCCGGCGTCGGACCCGACCCGCAGTTCGGCGTCCACCCGGCTCGCGCGGAGCTTGTGCGGGCCGCGCGAGACCCGCTTGATGACCACGATGATGCGGCAGGGGTGCTCGCGCGAGGCCTCGGAGGCCGCGCGTACGGCGTCGTAGGCGTTCTCCTCGTCGGTGACGACGACGAGCGTCAGCACCAGCCCCATGGTGGGGCTGCCTATCGCCCGGCGTGCTGCGAGCAGGGCCCGGTTGACCTTGCTGGACGTGGTGTCGGTGAGTTCAGTCCGCATGGGGCGAGTCTGTCACCGCGTCATCTGCGCCTGCGCGCCGTACCGAAGATGGAGCGGGAGATCTCCCGGCCCAGCTGGGTACCGATCGAGCGGGCCAGCGAGCGGAACAGTCCGCTGCCCACCACCTGCTCGGCCAGCGAGGGGTCCGCCTTCGGGGCGCCGCGCCCGGCCGCCCGCGCGGCCTCCTTCTCCGCCGCCTTGGCCTGCTTCTCCGCCTCGGCCGCCGCGGCGGCGGCCTCCGCCTGCGCCTCGGCGGCGGCCTGCTCGGCGCTGATCTTCTCGTACGCCGACTCGCGGTCGACCGGCTCCGCGTAGCGCGACCAGAGCAGCGAGGCCTTCACGGCCCGCTCCAGGTCCGCCGCCGCGATCGGTCCCATCAGCGACTGCGGGGCGCGCAGCCGGGTCGCCGCGACCGGGGTGGGGGCGCCGTTCTCGCTGAGCACGGTGACCACCGCCTCGCCGGTCCCCAGCCCGGTGAGCAGCTCCTCCAGGTCGTAGGCGGAGTGCGGGAAGGTCTTCACGGTCGCCTTGAGCGCCTTGGCGTCGTCGGGGGTGAAGGCGCGCAGGGCGTGCTGCACGCGGTTGCCGAGCTGGGCGAGCACGTCGGCCGGGACGTCCTTGGGGGTCTGCGTCACGAAGAAGACGCCGACGCCCTTGGAGCGGATCAGCCGGACGGTCTGGGTGACCGACTGCAGGAAGGCCTTCGAGGCGCCGCTGAAGAGCAGGTGGGCCTCGTCGAAGAAGAAGACGAGCTTGGGCTTGTCCAGGTCGCCGACCTCCGGCAGGTCGTTGTACAGGTCGGCCAGCAGCCACATCAGGAAGGTGGAGAAGAGCTGCGGCTTGTCCTGGACGGCCGGGAGCTCCAGTACGGAGACCACCCCGCGGCCGTCGGCGGCCGTGCGCAGGAGCTCGCTCGTGTCGAACTCGGGCTCGCCGAAGAATTCCGTGGCCCCTTGCGTCTCGAAGGCGGTCAGCGCCCGCAGGATCACCCCGGCGGTCACCGTGGACAGTCCGCCGATGCCCTTGAGCTCGGCCTTCCCCTGGTCGGAGACGAGGAAGGCGACGACCGCGCGCAGGTCCTTGAGGTCGATCAGCTCCAGGCCCTTGGTGTCGGCGTAGTGGAAGATCAGGCCGAGGGACTGCTCCTGGGTCTGGTTGAGCTGGAGCACCTTCGACATCAGCACCGGGCCGAATGCGGTGACGGTCGAGCGGACCGGGATGCCGGGGCCGATCCCGCCCAACGAGTAGAACTCGCCCGGGTATCCGGTGGGCTCCCAGGTCTGGGCCACGTCCCGGGCCCGCTCGTCGATCCGCTCGCCGGGCGTGCCGGGTGCGGTGATCCCCGAGACATCGCCCTTGATGTCCGCGAGGAAGACGGGGACGCCGTTCGCCGAGAGCTGCTCGGCGATGAGCTGGAGCGTCTTGGTCTTGCCGGTGCCGGTGGCACCGGCGACCAGCCCGTGCCGGTTGAGCATGGACAGGGGGATGCGGATCTGACGGTCGGGCAGGCACGCGCCGTCCCAGAGGAGGGCCCCCAGATCGAGCGCGGGCCCGGTGAAGGCGTACCCGGCGGCGATCTGCCCGGCCGGGTCCGTCGGGTCCGCGGCGGCGGCATCGGTGCTCTCACTCATGGATCACTCCCCAAATAGCACTGTCTGCCACTTTTGCACCACCCTTGCGAGGCTGCGCTCGCAGGCACGGGCCCGGTAGGCTTTCCGTGTGATCTTCAAGCGCATCGGAAGCGGGCGGCCGTACCCCGACCACGGCAGGGAAACCACCCGGCAGTGGGCGGACGTCGCGCCGCGCCCGGTCCGGCTCGACCAGCTCGTGACGACCAAGGGCCAGCTGGACCTCGAAACGCTGCTCGCCGAGGACTCGACCTTCTACGGCGACCTCTTCGCCCACGTCGTGAAGTGGCAGGGCGACCTCTACCTGGAGGACGGGCTGCACCGCGCCGTCCGCGCGGCCCTGCAGCAGCGTCAGGTGCTGCACGCCCGCGTCCTCGAGATGGACTGACGCTTCGCGTAGATTGCGCCTTTCGGGTCACCATTGACCTATCAGCAGATCATTTAGTAGGCATCGCCACCGGGTCGCATTACGCTGCGCCCATGAGCATGCTCACTCCCCCCGGCATGGGCGGAAAGTACCGCGTCACGGGGACCGCCTACCCCCGCATGAGCCGTAAGCGGAGCCGACGTCGGATCGTCCTCGCCGTGCTCGGCTCGGTCCTCGCGCTTGCCCTGGTCGGCTACGGGGCACTGCAGCTCATCGGCGTGTTCCGGGGCGATGGCCCCAAGCGGAACACGGCTGCCGGTGCCAAGGACTGTCCGACGAAGTCACCCGAGGCCGCGGCCAAGGGCGGTGCCCCAGCGGCCGCCGCCACGGCGTCCGCACCCGCCAAACCGGCGGTCGTACTCCCCCAGCCCGGCACCATCACGGTCAACGTCTACAACGCGACCCCGCGGGCGGGCCTGGCCAAGGCCGTCGGCGACGAACTCGCCAAACGCGGCTTCCTCATCGGCACCGTCGGCAACGCCCCGGCGGACTTCGACAAGAAGGTCCCCGGGACCGGGATACTGCTGGGCTCCCCGGCGACCGACAAGGCCGTCTTCGCCGTCCTCGGCACCCAGCTCGCCGGCACCACCCAGCAGACCGACACCCGTGAGACCGCGGACGTCGACCTGATCCTGGGCGACGCCTTCAAGGAGCTCAGCACGAAGGAGGACGCTGACAAGGCGCTGGCCCTCCTGGCCAACCCCGCACCCGCGCCCGCCAAGAACTGCTGAGCGGACGGCCCGGCGGAGACGCCGGGCCGCCGGACCGCCTGGCCGGTCGGCCGCCTGGCCGCCGGGAACTACTCCGCCGAGCCGTACATCCGGTCGCCGGCGTCGCCCAGGCCCGGCACGATGTAGCCGTGCTCGTTGAGCCGCTCGTCCACCGCGGCCGTCACGACCGTCACCGGCGTGCCCGCCAGGTCGCGCTCCATGACCTCGACGCCCTCCGGCGCGGCCAGCAGCACCACGGCCGTGACGTCGTCGGCGCCGCGCTTGATCAGTTCCTGGATCGCCGCGACGAGGGTGCCGCCGGTGGCGAGCATCGGGTCCACGACGTAGACCTGGCGTCCGGAGAGGTCCTCCGGCATGCGGGTCGCGTACGTGGAGGCCTCCAGGGTCTCCTCGTTGCGGACCATGCCCATGAAGCCCACCTCGGCGGTCGGCAGCAGCCGCACCATGCCGTCCAGCATGCCCAGGCCCGCCCGCAGGATCGGGACGATCAGCGGCCGGGGGGCCGAGAGCTTCACGCCCGTGGTCGGGGCGACCGGCGTCTCGATGTCGGCCTGCTCGGTGCGCACGTCACGGGTGGCCTCGTACGCGAGCAGGGTCACGAGCTCGTCCGCGAGCCGCCGGAAGGTGGCGGAATCGGTGCGCTTGTCGCGCAGGGTGGTGAGTTTGTGCGCCACCAAGGGGTGATCGACGACCTGCAAACGCACAACATCCTCCAAAACTCAGCCTGCGACCGGCAAAAACGGTCGCACGACGCGACCTGCACCCAAAAGGCTACGCGCTGACGACGCCCCTTCGCGTCCCCGGCGGCGGCCACGTCCGCGGCGGCCTGCGGATGCGACCCGCCCGGACGCCCAGCACGCTGGACTGGTGAGCAACGCACCGGTGATCGCAGCCGTCGACGGGTCCGAGCACAGCCTCAAAGCACTCCAGTGGGCGCGGGGGGCCGCCCTGCGGCACGGTACCGGGCTTCTCGTCGCCCATGTACTGCCCGATCACGCCCAGTTGTACGCCGGCCGGCGGGCGTCGCTGCACGACGCCTCCGAGCCGGAGGAGTACCCCGACCCCGTGAACGACTGGGTCAGGAGCATGATCGGCGGAGGCGCCGCCCTGCCGGACGGGGTCCGGTACGAGTCGCTGGAGGGATCCGTCCCCGAGGCGCTGCGGGTGATCGGAACGGGAGCCCTGATGCTCGTGATGGGCTCGCGGGGCCGCGGCGGCTTCGCCAGCCTGCTGCTCGGGTCGAGCAGCAGGGCGGTGGCCTCGACGGCGGCGTGCCCCGTGGTGGTGGTCCCGCACGCCGATCGCGACGCCGGGGCGGCCGCCTCGGAGGAGTCCGCCGGACGCGTCGTGCTCGGGCTGCACGCCGCCGAGACGCCCGACGACGTACTGTCCTTCGCCTTCGAGGAGGCGGCCGTGCGGGGGACCACCGTCCAGGTGGTCTCCGCGTACGCCGTCCCGCCCGCGCCGGCCCTGGTGATCGACCGGCCCTTCGAGGTGATCCCGCCGGAGGGCCTCGCCGACGAGGGGGACGGCGTCCCGGCCGAGCGGGAGATGCTGCGCTCCCAGACACAGCGGCTGGCGCCGCTGCGCGCGCGCTACCCGGACGTCCCCGTCGAGCAGGCCGCGGTCCCCGGCGACCCGGCGGGCCGGCTGGTCGACGCCTCCCGGTCGGCGGCCCTGGTCGTGGTCGGCCGCCACCACCCCCGGCGCACCGCCATGTCGCTGCAGATCGGCTCGGTGGCCCATGCCGTACTGCACCACGCACACGGCCCGGTGGCGATCGTCCCGACCCTCAAGGACAACGTCTGACCTGCACGGGGGTGGCATCAAACGCCCTGTCCGGGGGAAGGTGGGTGCAGGGGGAAACGACCGACCAGCCCAGGGTGGTGGCCGATGCCCGACACGCAGCCGAGCGACGACACTCCGGAGACCGCGGCGCAGCGCCGAGCACGCCGCGCGCAGTTCCTGCGTGACCTGATGGAGGCCCGCGCACTGCGCGATCGCGTACAGCCCCGCCGCGCCCGTGCCGCCCGAATGCGCCAGCAGATGCGGATGCGCACTTTCCGCTGGTGACCCGGCGGTGACCCGGGCGTCCGGACGGTGTCGCCGGCGCGACACGAGCGGCTCTCCGGGCAACCGGCACGGCCCCCGCCACCCCGGAACGCCCCGGCGCCACAACCCCGCACCGGCCCCGTCGGGACAGGGCGCGGCACGACGCAAGCGCGGAAGACCTCTCGCAAGGCCGCTGTTTCTGCCACGATGCCGATTGGGCGGGGCAGGGCGGCGAGCAGCACGGCCGTTCCGCTCCAACCTCCGGCCGGGGGGACCTCCAACCGGCACGCCTAAGACAGTGGGAGAGTCACGGTGTATTTCGCCGCACTGCTCGCGCGCACCGAAGACGGGTGGGAAGCGAGCGACATGGAACTCGACGGTGTCGAGTCCCTCAGTGATCTGATCGATCTCGCCCGTTCCGCCGCTGTCGACGACGACACGGTGGTCGCCCTCATCGAGCAGGAGGACGCCTGGTTCGGCGTCGTCCGCGTGGACGGCGAGGAGGACCCGCGGTACTTCGTGTCGAACGCCGCAGCGGCCGCCCGCAGCTCCTACGGCTCGATGCTGACCAAAGAGCTGCTGGGCAGCGACGAGGAGGACGACGAACTCGACGAGCTGGACCTGGACGGCACCGAGGACGGCGAGGAGGAATCCATCGCCGCGTTCACGGACGAGGACGCCGACGAGGACGGGGAGCGCGGGGCCGGCTCGGAGCCGGTACCGGCCGGTCCGCTCGGCGATCCCCGGCTGCTGGACGACCTCGGCGTGACCAACAAGCAACTGATGACCCTGGACGGGGACGCTCTCTCGGAGATCGCCGAGTCCCTCGGCGCCACCGAGGTCCTGGAGGCCGTCCGCTAGTGCTCACCACGGACACCACCGATCCCGTCGATCCCGTACGGGACCCGTGGCGGGCCTCCATGCGCCTGGCGCTCCAGGAGGCCGCCCGGGCGGTGCCGGCCGGCGACGTGCCGGTCGGCGCCGTCGTGCTGGGCCCGGACGGGAAAGTCCTCGCCACCGGGCACAACGAGCGCGAGGCGAGCGGCGACCCCACGGCGCACGCCGAGGTCCTGGCGTTGCGCAGGGCCGCCGCCGAGCTCGGGGAATGGCGGCTCCCGGGGTGCACCCTCGTGGTCACCCTGGAGCCGTGCGTGATGTGCGCGGGCGCGCTCGTGCAGTCGCGGGTCGCCCGGGTCGTCTACGGCGCGGACGACGAGAAGGCCGGCGCCGCCGGCTCGCTGTGGGACCTCGTACGGGACCGCAGGCTCAACCACCGGCCGGAAGTGGTGCGCGGGGTGCTCGGAGACGAGTGCGCACGGCAGCTGAGGGACTTCTTCCGCGACCTGTGAGCCCCGCCGGGACGCCCCCGGCCCCACCGATTTCAGCGGATGGGGTTCCTTAGGCTAGGATCCATCTCGGTAGTGTGTCCGAGTGGCCGAAGGAGCTCGCCTCGAAAGCGAGTATGGGGCAACCCATCGGGGGTTCAAATCCCTCCACTACCGCTTCGATCGAGAGCCCCGCCCCGCAAGGGTCGGGGCTCTCGGCGTATTCCGGAGGCCTTGCCGAGGCGCTCCCTCTCGCTCCGGCTGTGTTCCGGTGGTGTTCCCGATCGGCTCTCCGGAGGACAGCGGCGTGACCGCCCGCCCCCTCGGCCGTTGTCACGGCATGACCAAGACCCAGCGCATCCTCGCCGCCTTCGCCCTCGCGGGGGCCGCCGCGGGCCTCGCCGCACCCGCCGCCTCCGCGGACACGGCCCCGATCTCCCCGCTGACCCTCCCCGACGTGCCGATCCCGTCGCCCGGGACGCCCGCGGGGGTCCAGCCCGCATCCGTCCAGGAGGTCGTCGGGAAGGTCGGCGACGGCGCGAACGGGCTCAACGCGCTGACGGACCTGCCCAACCAGCTGGCACCCGTGATCGCCCCCGTGCAGCCCCTCACGGACCTGGCCGGCGCCATCCAGTAGCGGCGGCTGCGCGGGCGGACACGAAGAAGGCCCCGACCGGGGGTCGGGGCCTTCGACGCGTTGGACGGGGGAAGCGGCATCGGGGGGACAAGCCGCTTCCCCCGACGCGGACGGGCCTGCCGGTCCGGGCCGCAGTCAGGGGGAAGCTCGCGGCCCGGACCCCGCAGTGAGGCCCTGTCCCTCACCCACCGGTTTCCTGCCAGAACCGGTGGGCTCCCCTCCATCGTGCGCCCCGCAACGACCGCCGACCGACCGGCAAAAGGCCCGGAGCACCGGGCCATTGGTCCTTAAAGGACAGGTGAGTGCCACATCCTGACCGGTTAGACTCACCCGACTTGCAAGGACCGGTTGGGGAGGCCGCCCGCACGTGGACACCAAGAAGCTCATCACGGGTGCCCTCACCGTTTTCGCCCTCTTCGTGATCATCACCCAGCCGAAGCGAGCCGCCGAGATCGTGGAAATAGGCTTCCAGGGGATATCGGATGCCGCCTCCGGCATCGGCGAGTTCATAACCGAACTGGTGCGCTGACCCATACGCCGAAGCGGTTCCCGGACTTCCGGCCCCCCACTCGACGGGTGGGGGGCTTTTGCGTACCCCCCGCCAGGCATAATGCCCGGATATGCCCAACTTGCCCTCAACACGGCGATATACGGTGCTTGCACACAGTGCACATCTCTTGTGATGCTATGACCGCTTTTGACGGATGAGTTGACTGAAGGGGTGGCGTGACCGTGCCGGCCAGTACTGCGCCTCAAGTGCCACCCCAGCAGGACCCCCAGGTGCCGCCCCAGCAGGAACCCCGGAACGGGACCCGCCAGGGGCAGCCGCCCGAGGAGCCCCCGGCAGCGCCGACAGCTCCGGCAGCGCCGACAGCCCCGAGACCCGCGAGCCGGGGCGCGGACACCCGGGCCCTCACCCAGGTCCTGTTCGGCCAGCTGAAGGGCCTCCAGCCGGGCACCGGCGAGCACGCCCGGGTGCGCGGGGCTCTGATCGAGGCCAACCTCCCGCTGGTCCGGTACGCGGCCGCCCGCTTCCGCAGCCGCAACGAGCCGATGGAGGACGTGGTCCAGGTCGGGACGATCGGGCTGATCAACGCCATCGACCGGTTCGACCCGGACCGCGGCGTGCAGTTCCCGACCTTCGCGATGCCGACGGTCGTGGGCGAGATCAAGCGGTACTTCCGCGACAACGTCCGCACCGTCCACGTACCGCGCCGCCTCCACGAGCTGTGGGTGCAGGTCAACGCCGCCACCGAGGACCTCACCACGCTCCACGGCCGCACCCCGACCACCGCCGAGATCGCCGAGCGGCTGCGCATCACCGAGGACGAGGTGCTGTCCTGCATCGAGGCCGGGCGCAGCTACCACGCGACCTCCCTGGAGGCCGCCCAGGAGGGCGACGGCATGCCCGGACTGCTGGACCGGCTCGGCTACGAGGACCCCGAGCTGGCCGGGGTCGAGCACCGCGACCTCGTCCGCCACCTCCTCGTACAACTGCCCGAGCGCGAGCAACGGATCCTGCTCCTGCGGTACTACAACAATCTGACGCAGTCACAGATCAGTGCGGAGCTGGGCGTCTCCCAGATGCACGTCTCACGCCTGCTCGCCCGGAGCTTCGCCCGTCTGAGATCCGCAAACAGGATCGAGGCTTAACCGGAACGGGTGTAGATCAATCACGCGTTTCCCGACAGAACGGGCTGATCACGTTCTGCCCCCTTCTGTCGTCGGAGCTATATGTCGATATGGCGCTACAGCGTGTTGCCGACATGTGACATTCTGCGTGAACCGCGTTTGCCGCGGCCCCGCCTCCGGTATTCAGGTGGAAGCTGCGTTCCTCTGACGGGCGCGCCGTACGCGACCGTCCGCGACCTCAAGGGGGTGGCATGTCCGTAGACCAGGGCAGCTCCAAGGTGCTCACGCTTGTAAAGCCCGTGACGCCGCCGGCAGTCTCCGAACGCTCGGAAGCCATCGACACCCGCACCCTCTCCCGCTCGCTCTTCCAGCGACTTGCCACCCTGGACGCGGACAGCCCCGAACGGGTGTACGTACGCGACACCCTGATCGAGCTGAACCTGCCCCTCGTGCGGTACGCCGCCGCCCGCTTCCGCAGCCGCAACGAGCCGATGGAGGACATCGTCCAGGTCGGCACCATCGGCCTGATCAAGGCGATCGACCGGTTCGACTGCGAACGCGGGGTGGAGTTCCCGACGTTCGCCATGCCGACCGTCGTGGGCGAGATCAAACGATTCTTTAGGGACACCTCCTGGTCCGTGCGCGTCCCGCGCCGGCTCCAGGAGCTGCGCCTGGCGCTGACCAAGGCCAGCGACGAGCTCGCCCAGAAGCTGGACCGCTCGCCGACCGTGCCGGAACTCGCCGCCGTGCTCGGCGTCTCCGAGGAGGACGTCGTCGACGGCCTCGCCGTCGGGAACGCCTACACGGCCTCCTCGCTCGACTCGCCCTCCCCGGAGGACGAGGGCGGCGAGGGCTCGCTCGCGGACCGCCTCGGCTACGAGGACACCGCGCTGGAGGGCGTCGAGTACCGCGAGTCCCTGAAGCCGCTGCTCGCCAAACTCCCGCCCCGGGAGCGGCAGATCATCATGCTGCGCTTCTTCGCGAACATGACGCAGTCGCAGATCGGCGAGGAGGTCGGCATCTCCCAGATGCACGTCTCCCGGCTGCTGACGCGCACGCTCGCGCAGCTGCGCGTGGGCCTCATCGGCGACTGACGCAGGGACCGCGGGGTCGCGGGCCTGGTCGCCGGATCGCTCCGCGGGGCGATCCGGCACCTACCGCTTCCCAATTGACGGAGCGTCAGGAACACTGGCGCGATGCGAAAGGGATCGCGGGCGGCCACCGCCCTGCTCGCCCTGTGCTGCACCGCCGCCGCCGGCCTCACCGGCTGCGGCGGCCCGGCGCGCGAGGGCTTCTCCGCCGTGGGCGCAGCCGCCCCGGGCCCCGAACGGGGTGCGGGGGAGAACGTCGCCCCGCAGGGCGGAGTGGAGTTCCAGCAGCTCGGCGGCCCGTCCGCGGCAGGCGGATCCGCCGGGTCGTCCAGTACGTCGACCGGTCCCGCGGGATCGGGGAGCGCGGCCGGACCCGCACCGGGCGGAGCCGCGAGCCTCGCCCCCGGCGGCTCCGCAGGCGCCCCCGGCGCCGCCGCCGGCCCGGGCCGTACGCCCGCGTCACCCGGAAACCCCGGCGCTCCGGGCGCTCCCGCCGCGCCGACGGACCCCGCGAGCCCCAGTGGCCCCACGAGTCCGACCGGACCTCCGGGCAGGCCCGGCACGACACCCCCGGCGCCGCCCCCGGCCACCCCGGCGCAGCTGACGCTGTCCGCGCCGGTCCGGTCCGCCGCGGCCGACCGCTGGTGCGAGCGGGTCACGGTGACCTTCACCAACACCGGCACCACCGCGGCCCGTTCGGGCACGGTCAGCTTCGCGACACACGTCATCGGCGCCCTCGGCATCGACTGGGCCACGATCACCACGACCCAGCCGCTGCCCGCGCCCGTCGCGGGCGGAGCCTCCAGGACGCAGACCTACACGGTGTGCCTGGAGGCCTGGCGGGTGCCGCTGGGCATGCACGTGGACACCCGGAAGGTCACCGCGACCTGGGGCTGACCGGCCCCGGCGACCCCCGCGGCCCACGCGGCCCTGGCGGGCCCGCGGCCTCAGTGCAGGACGACCCAGGCGGCCGCGCCGATCACGAGCACGAGCGCGAGGACCAGCCCCACCTTCACGGCCGGGCCGGACGACTTGGACGCCTCCTGCTCGGCGCGGCGCTGCTGGCGCGACCCCGGACCGCCCGCCTGCCGGGCCGGTGCGGCCTCCTCGACGAAGGCCCGGAACATCTGGGTGCTGCCCGCCGGGTCGTAGTTGCCCTCGGGGACCTGTGAGTTGTGGTTCTCAGCCATGGAGCAGGACCCTAGCCGGTTTTCCGATTCTTTTACCGCCCCACCCCCCGGATTCATTTGCCTGTAGCAACCACCGGCTTCTATGGTTGCCTCAAGCAACAAGATGGGGGGTCGCCCGGTGCCGACACAGACGACGCGGACCACTCCGCACGAGGAGCTGGCCCGCCGGCTGACCGGAATCGGCGCGGTCAAGCGCGAGCTCGCCCGCAACCTGCCGGCGGACTGCCCGCCCGGCACGGCCGCCGTACTCACGGTGCTCGACCGGCACGGGGAGATGCGGCTGAGCCGGCTGGCCGACCTCATGGCCGTCGACATCTCGGTCACCAGCCGGCACGTCACCCACATCACGGCCCGCGGCTGGATCGAGCGCGAGCCGGACCCGGGCGACGGACGCTGCCGCATCCTGCGGCTCACCCCGGCCGGAAGGGCGCTGCTCACCGAGATCGGTGCCCGGTACTCGGCCGCCCTGGAGAGAGCCCTCCACGACTGGTCCGCCCAGGACATCGACGTACTCAACACCCTGCTGGCCCGACTCCGATCGAGCTTCTAGAGGAAGGAAAGACATGGCCCAGTCGGAGACGACGACCGACCCCGTGTCCACATCCGTGGACATGACCCATCCCCAGATCATGAAGGCGCTGTCCGGGCTCATGCTCGGCATGTTCGTGGCGATCCTCTCGTCCACGATCGTGTCCAACGCCCTGCCCCAGATCATCAGCGACCTCGGCGGCACCCAGTCCTCGTACACCTGGGTGGTCACCGCCGCCCTGCTGTCCATGACGGCGGCCACCCCGCTGTGGGGCAAGCTGTCCGACCTCTTCAGCAAGAAGCTGCTGGTCCAGATATCCCTGGTGATCTACGTCCTCGGCTCCGTGGTCGCGGGCCTGTCCCAGAACACCGGCACGCTCATCGCCTGCCGCGTGGTTCAGGGCATCGGGGTCGGCGGCCTCTCCGCCCTCGCCCAGATCGTGATGGCCGCGATGATCTCCCCCCGCGAGCGCGGCCGGTACAGCGGCTACCTCGGCGCGGTCTTCGCCGTCGCCACCGTCGGCGGCCCGCTGCTGGGCGGCGTCATCACCGACACCGAGTGGCTGGGCTGGCGCTGGTGCTTCTACGTCGGCGTGCCCTTCGCGATCATCGCGCTGATCGTCCTCCAGAAGACGCTGCGGCTGCCGGTCGTCCGGCGCGACGTCAAGGTCGACTGGCTGGGCGCCTTCCTGATCAGCGCCGCCGTCTCGCTGCTGCTGATCTGGGTCACCCAGGCCGGCGACTCCTACGAGTGGATCTCCTGGCAGACCTGGGCGATGACGGGCGGCTCGGTGCTCCTCGGAGTGCTCTTCGTCCTCGTCGAGTCCCGTGCGAGCGACCCGATCATCCCCCTGCGGTTCTTCCGCAACAAGACGATCACTCTCGCGTCCGCCGCGTCGCTGTTCGTGGGCATCGCGATGTTCTCGGGGACCGTGTTTTTCAGCCAGTTCTTCCAGTTGGCCCGTGGCGAGTCCCCCACGATGTCCGGAATCCTCACGATTCCGATGATCGCCGGGCTCTTCGTCTCCTCCACCGTTTCCGGTCAGGTGATCACCAAGACCGGTAAGTGGAAGGCCTGGCTCGTCTCCGGCGGTGTGCTGCTGACTGCCGGACTGGGCCTGCTCGGCACCCTCCGCCACGACACCCCGTACTGGCACATCGCGATCTACATGGCGGTGACCGGCCTCGGTCTCGGCATGATGATGCAGAACCTGGTCCTCGCCACCCAGAACCAGGTGGCCCCCGAGGACCTGGGCGCGGCGAGCTCGGTCGTCACCTTCTTCCGCTCCCTCGGCGGCGCCATGGGTGTCTCCGCGCTCGGCGCGGTCATGGCCAACCGGGTCACGCACTACGTCCAGGACGGGCTCACCGCCCTCGGCCCGAAGGCCGCGGCCCTGGGCCGGAGCGGCACCGCCGGCGGCGGGATCCCCGACCTCGACAAGCTGCCCGCGCCCATCCGCGAGGTCATCGAGTCCGCGTACGGGCACGGCGTCGGCGACGTCTTCCTCTGCGCCGCCCCGTTCGCGCTCCTCGGACTGGTCCTGGTGGTGTTCATCAAGGAGGTCGCCCTGAAGTCCAAGCCTGCGGTGCACAACCCGGCGGCCGCTTCCGAGGGCGCCCCGCCGGCCGGGACCGCAAAGATCGGCGAGGCCGCGGACGCCGCCGTCAAGGCCTGATCCCCCACTCCTCTGAGCTGCTGAGCCGCTGAGCCCCTTTGCCCCTTCACCCCTTTCACCCCTGAGCGCCGCCCGGTCATCCGGGCGGCGCTCAGGCCGTTCACAGGAGGCGCTCGGGCCGTGCTCGGGCGGTGGTGGCGGCCGTGGCCTCGATACCCGCTGTCAGGACGTCGAGCGCCAGGCAGAAGTCGTCCTCGGGCGTCCGCCGGAACGCTCCCCCGCAGCCGTGCAGGAACTGCCGGACGGCCAGGTGGGCGCCGGTCCGGGCGGCGCCCACCAGGCCCGTGGCGTCCATCAGCCGCTGGAGGGCCGCGTCGAAGGCCCTCGCGTGTGGGCCGATGTTCGGGTAGGCGGCGCTGAGCGGAGCCACCCACGGGTGGTCCGCCAGCACCCGCCGGTAGCCCCGGGCCAGCTCCTTGAGCCCGCCCGGCCAGCCCGCCCCGCCGGACCCCGGCTGCCCGGCCGGCAGGGCCAGCTCGCCCAGGGCCCGGTCCAGGGCCAGTTCGAGCAGATCGTGCTTGGTGTCCACGTACCAGTACAGGGACATCGCGGTGACGCCGAGCCCGGCGGCCAGCCTCCGCATCGAGAACCGGGCGAGCCCGTCGGCGTCGAGCAGCCGCACGGTGGCGGTGGTGATCCGGTCCCGGTCGAGCCCGGAGGGTGCCTCGGTTCGGCGTCTGCCGGACGGGGCGGGCCTGGCCACCAGCCACACGCTGGTCCGGGTCTCGCCCGGATCGGCCGCGGTCACCATGCAGGCACCCTCCTCGCGACAGCCGGACCAGCCCGGAATGCCCGGTCCGCCCTCTTGATGCTAGCGCTCGGGCCGGATGACGCGGGGTCAGGACGTAGGGGTCGTCAGGTCGTAGAAGGTGGCTCCGCCGACCGTGGACTCCTTGAACGTGGCCTTCACCCAGTTCTCGATCTCCGTGCTGGTGCCGCCCCCCGGGCCTCCGGGACCACCGCCGCCACGGCGTCCGCCGCCCTCACCCGTGCCCGTGCCCGCGCTCGTGCTCGTGCTCGTGCTCGTGCTGCCCTGCCCGATGAACCAGTGGATCTTCCCGTCCCGCACGTACTCCTTGAACTGCTCCAGGGTCGGTGAGGGGTCACTGCCGTTGAAGCCGCCGATCGGCATGACGGGCACGCCGGAGGCCAGCTGGTAACTCGCCGCGTTCTGCGCGCCGATGGCCGCCGCTGCCCAGGTGTAGGCGTCGGAGTCGGCCGTGAGGGCCGCCTTGGCCTCGGCGCTGACGCGGGCACCGTTGAGCAGGCCGCCGGCTCCGCCCGGGCCGCCGCCCGTCATGCCGCCGGGGAAGCCTCCCGGACGCTCGGCTCCGCGGCCGGCCGCTCCGGGCATGCCTCCCTGGCCCTGGCCCGGCGGTACGGCTCCCTGCGGCAGCGCGCCACCGGGCTGCTGCCCGCCGCCCGGCCACGTACCGCCACCGCCCTGACCGTCCTGGCCGCCGCCCTGACCGTCCTGACCACCCGGCCGCATTTCGCCGAATCCGCCGGCCCCACCGGCCCCGCCCGGGCCGCCCATCATCCCGCCGGGTCCGCCCCGGCCACCCGCCACCGCCGGTCCGGCGGTCACGATGGATCCGGTGTGGCCGGTGCTCACGGTGGTCATGCAGTACGCGAGCGGTCCGGCCAGGGCCGCGGCCACTCCGAGCCCCGCCGTGGCCTGCAGCATCCGCCGGCCGACCCGCCCCGCGAACGGCAGCGCGACCGCGGCGAGCAGCCCGCCCACCAGCACGGCCCAGCGCAGCCACGGCAGGTAGCCGGTGGCGCGGCCGAGCAGGACGTACGACCAGAGCGCCGTCAGTGCGAGCGTCCCGGAGAGGGTGACGGCGGCCATCGTGCTGCCGCGCTCCTCCCACAGCACGGCCACGCCCATGCCGATCAGCGCGGCCACGAAAGGCGCCAGAGCCACGGTGTAGTACTCGTGGAAGATGCCCTGCATGTAGCTGAAGACCACCGCGGTGATCAGCAGCGAGCCGCCCCAGGCCAGGAAGGCCGCGCGCGCCATGCCGTCCACCGAGTCGGTGGCCCGGCGGGCCCGCCAGGTGATCACCAGCCCGGCCACGAGCAGCACCAGGGCGGCAGGCAGCAGCCAGGAGATCTGCCCGCCGATGTTGCCCGAGAAGAGCCGGTCGATCCCGCTCTCTCCCCAGCGTCCGCCACCGCCGCCGCCACCGGGGCCACCCGCTCCGCCGCCGCCGACGCTGCCGGTCTCATTGCCGTTGATCCGGCCGAGGCCGTTGTATCCGAGGGTCAGTTCCAGGAAGGAGTTGTTCTGCGAGCCGCCGATGTACGGGCGGGAGGAGGCGGGCCACAGTTCGACGACGGCGACCCACCAGCCGCCCGCCACCACCATCGCGCCGCCTGCGAGCAGCAGCTGACCGAGCCTGCGGCGCAGCCCGGTGGGCGCGCAGACGGCGTACAGCACGGCGAGCGGCGGCAGGATGACGAAAGCCTGCAGGGTCTTGGTGAGGAAGGCGAAGCCGACCGCCACGCCGGCCCAGACCAGCCAGCGGGTGTGCGCCCCTTCGAGGGCCCGCAGCAGGCAGTACACGGTGACGGTGAGCAGCAGGGTCAGCAGCGCGTCGGGGTTGTTGAAGCGGAACATCAATGCGGCGACGGGTGTCAGTGCGAAGGCGGCGCCGCTCAGCAGCGCCGCCCCCGGCCCGAACTGGCGGCGTACAGCGGCGTACAGCACACCGGTGGTCGCCACACCCATCAGGGCCTGCGGGACGAGGATCTGCCAGGAGCCCAGCCCGAAGAGCCGGACCGACAGCATCATCGGCCACAGGGCGGCCGGGGGCTTGTCGACGGTGATGGAGTTGCCCGCGTCGGAGGAGCCGAAGAAGAAGGCCTTCCAACTCTCGCTGCCGGCCTGCACGGCCGCCGAGTAGAAGGAGTTCGCGTAGCCGGAGGCGTCCAGGTCCCACAGCAGCAGGGCCGCGGTGGCGATCAGCAGCCCGGCGAGGGCGGGCCGTTCCCAGCGGGGCCGGGCGGTGGGGGCGCCGGCCACGGCGGCCGGGAAGATCGGGAGTGCTGCCGTGGTCATCGGCCCTCCTTGGACGTGGAAGTGGATAGGGATGCGGAGGTGGAGGTGGAGGTGGAGATACGGGCATGGGCGCCGCGCCGCTCGGGGAAGACCCAGGCGCGCAGGAGCAGGAAGCGCAGCACGGTGGCTGCGAGGTTCGCGGTGATCAGGACGGCCAGCTCGGTGCCGTGCGCGGGGTGGGGCGTGGCCGCCGTGAGGGCGGCCAGGGAGCCGCTGGTGAGCGCCAGCCCGATGCCGAAGACCACCAGCCCCTGGGCCTGGTGACGTACGGCCCGCTCCCTGCCGCGGACGCCGAAGGTCAGCCGGCGGTTGGCCGCTGTGTTGGCCACGGCGGAAAGCAGCAGAGCAGCGCCGTTGGCGAGCTGAGGGCCGGCCCCGCCCCGGAAGGCGGAGTACAGCACCAGGTAGAGCAGGGTGGAGAGGACTCCGACGGTGCAGAAGCCGATGAGCTGCCGGGCGAGTCCGCCGTCCACCCCCGGCACCGCGGTGCGGTCGCGCGGGTCGTCGCCGAAGGGGCGGGCGAGCCGGTCGAGCGGGAGCGCTCCGACGGCCAGCGCCCGGCCCACGCGCCAGACGCCTTTGAGGTCCTCGGTGGCGGTCCTGACGATGTGGACGGTGGAGTCGGGGTCGTCGACCCAGTCCACGGGCACTTCGTGGATCCGCAGCCCGGCCCGTTCGGCGAGCACGAGCAGTTCGGTGTCGAAGAACCAGCCCGTGTCCTCCACCAGTGGCAGCAGGCGCTCGGCGACCTCGCGCCGGATGGCCTTGAAGCCGCACTGCGCGTCGCTGAACCGGGCGGCGAGGGAGGACCGCAGCAGGAGGTTGTAGGCGCGGGAGACGAACTCCCGCTTGGCTCCCCGCACGACCCGTGAGGAGCGGGCCAGGCGGGTGCCGATGGCGAGGTCGGAGTGACCGGAGATGAGGGGGGCGACGAGCGGCAGCAGCGCGTTCAGGTCGGTGGAGAGGTCCACGTCCATGTAGGCGAGGACGGGGGCGTCGGAACCGGACCAGACCGTGCGCAGGGCCCTGCCCCGGCCCTTCTCCTCCAGGCGGGTGCTGCGTACGCCGTCCAGGGCCGCGGCGAGCCCGGCCGCGACCTCGGGGGTGCGGTCGGTACTCGCGTTGTCGGCGACCGTGATCCGGAAGGGATAAGGGAAGGTCCGGCTGAGGTGCTCGTGGAGTCGGCGCACGCACGGCCCGAGGTCCTTCTCCTCGTTGAAGACCGGGATCACCACGTCGAGGACGGGCTCGCCGGGCAGCGGCGCGAGGGGCGCCCGCGCCGGAAGGGCCCCGGGAGAGGTGTCGGTTGGCATGCTCCGACACTCGCGGAGCCGCCTGTCACCTCAGTGTGGTGAGCCTGTGGCCGGTCTGTGAGTCCGGACCCGTCGGCCCGTTGGCCCCGGCGAGCGGCAGGACGACCTCGAAGCAGGTCCGTCCCGGCTCGCTCTGCACGCCGACGCTCCCGCCGTGGGCCGTGACCACGGCCTGGACGATGGCCAGCCCGAGGCCCGTGGAACCGGCGGCCCGGGAGCGGGAGGCATCCCCGCGGGCGAAGCGCTCGAAGACGCGGGGGAGCAGCTCGGGAGCGATTCCGGGTCCGTCGTCCTCGATGCGCAGCCGGACGGCGGATGTTTCACGTGAAACATGGGCGGTGACGGTGGTGCCGGGCGGTGTGTGGGTACGGGCGTTGGCGAGCAGGTTCACCAGCACCTGTTGGATGCGGGCGGCGTCGGCGCGTACGGACGCGGGCTCCTCGGGCAGGTTCAGGCGCCAGCGGTGTTCCGGCCCGGCGGCCCGGGCGTCGCTGACGGCGTCGATGACGAGCGGGGCGAGGTCGGCTTCGGTGTCGGTGGTGGACAGCGGGCGGCCCGCGTCGAGTCGCGCCAGCAGGAGCAGGTCCTCGACCAGGCCGGTCATCCGGGTGGCCTCGGACTCGATCCGGCCCAGGGCGTGCCGGGTGTCGGGGCCGGGCTCCTCGCGGCCCCGGCGGGTGAGTTCGGCGTAGCCGCGGATGGAGGCCAGCGGCGTACGCAGTTCATGGCTGGCGTCGGCGACGAACTGCCGCACCCGCATCTCGCTCTGCTGGCGCGCCGTGAGGGCGGAGGAGACATGGCCGAGCATCCGGTTGATGGCGGCGCCGACCTGGCCCACCTCGGTGCGGGGGTCGGCCTCGGCGTCCGGGACCCGTTCGTGGAGCGCGGGCTCGCCCTTGTGCAGGGGGAGTTCGGAGACCCGGGTGGCGGTGGCCGCGACTCGGCGCAGCGGACGCAGGGCGACCCCGACCAGGGCCTGCCCGGCGAGCGAGGCGGCGATCAGCCCGGCCAGGGTGACGCAGACCTCGACCCCGACCAGGGTGCGGACGGTGGAGTCGACCTCGCTGAGCGGGAAGGCGAGGACGACTGCCCGGTCCGGGGAGGCGAGCACCCGGTAGCTGCCCAGGCCCGGCAGCTCCGCGCCCACCGCTCGCCCGGGCGAGCCCTGGCCGTCCTTCTGGGCGGCCCGGGCGGCCCGGGCGAGGACCGTGCTCTGGGCTTCGGTGAGCGGCGGCGGTACCTGGTCGGGCGACCATCCCTCGCCGCGGGTGTTGCGGGCGCTGGCCACGACCGCGCCGTCGTGGTCCAGGCGGATCCCCACGGTGTCCAGCGGGCTGCCGGGGGCCATGACGAAGCCGGCTCCGCCCTCCCGGGCCGCCTTCCCGCCGGGCACCCGGGCGGCCATCTTCATGGACGTGTCCAGCTGCTCGTCGAGCTGGGTGACCAGGTACGAGCGCAGCGCGAGGGTGGTGACGGTTCCGATGGCCGCTCCCACCACGGCGATCAGGGCCACCGCCGAGACGACGAGCCGGGTCCGCAGCGACCAGGGCCGGCGCCCGCCCGGCCGCCGGCTCCTGCGCTGTGCCACTACTCGGCCGGCTTGATCAGGTAGCCCGCCCCGCGCCGGGTGTGGATCATCGACGGCAGGCCGAGGCCGCTCTCCAGCTTGCGGCGCAGGTAGGAGATGTAGAGCTCGACCACGTTGGCCTGGCCGCCGAAGTCGTAGGACCAGACCCGGTCCAGGATCTGCGCCTTGCTGAGCACGCGCCGCGGATTTCGCATGAGGTAGCGCAGCAGCTCGAACTCGGTGGCGGTCAGGTGGACCTCCTGGCCGCCCCGGACCACCTCGTGGCTGTCCTCGTCGAGGCGCAGATCACCGACGGTGAGCACCGAGCCGCCGCGCGCCGCCTGTGCCGCGCCCGAACGCCGCACCAGGCCGCGCAGCCGGGCCACGACCTCCTCCAGGCTGAAGGGCTTGGTGACGTAGTCGTCGCCGCCGGCGGTGAGGCCGGCGATCCGGTCCTCCACGGAGTCCTTGGCGGTCAGGAACAGGACGGGGACCTGGGGAATCTCCCGGCGCAGCTGTCCGAGGACGGTGAGACCGTCCATGTCGGGGAGCATGACGTCGAGGACGACCACGTCCGGGCGGAAGCCACGCGCTGCCCGCAGGGCCCCGGCGCCGTCGCCGGCGCTGCGGACCTCGCAGCCTTCGTAGCGCAGGGCCATGGACAGCAGCTCGGAGAGCGAGGCCTCGTCGTCGACGACGAGCACCCGGCAGGGCCCGCCGTCGGGCCGTACCAGGGCCGTGTGGTTGCCGGTGGACGTGGACGCTTGGGAGGTGGTCGTCGCAGTCATACGGACACGCTCCCCGGCGCCTCTGAGAGCGTTCTTGCCCCAACCTGTGAATTTCCTGAGAAAGGGGCCCCGGCCCGTCGGGAGCCCGGTCGGGAGCCCGGTCGGGCGGCGCGGGTCCGGGCGGGGCCGGTCAGCCGTCGAGGCGGAACAGCCGGGCGCCGTTGTCGTGGCAGACCGCCCGCAGCCAGTCGTCGCCCAGGCTCAGCCGTTCGAGGGCGGCGAGCTGGTGCTCGTACGGGTAGGGGATGTTCGGGAAGTCGGTCCCGAACAGGATCCGGTCGCCGAGGTCCGCGAGCCGGCCGAGATCCGCGGGCGGGAATCCGCTGAACCGCTCGGAGAAGTCGGTGAAGGCCATGGTCGTGTCGAGGCGCACCGCCGGATGCCGGTCGGCGAGGTCGAGGAAGTCCGCGTACTCGGGCATGCCCATGTGGGCGATGACCAGCGGCAACCGCGGATGACGGGCCAGCAGCCGGGCGACCGGGTCGGGGCCCGTGTACTTGCCGGGGACGGGACCGGAGCCGCAGTGGATCACGGTGGGGGTGCCGGCCTCGGCCAGCAGCCCCCAGACGGGGTCGAGCAGATCGTCGTTCGGGTCGTAGCCGCCGACCTGGAGGTGCGCCTTGAAGATCCGCGCACCCGATTCCACGGCCTGGCGGACGTAGGTGTCCACTCCCTCCTCCGGGAAGAAGGTCGCGGTGTGCAGGCAGTCCGGGGTGCGGGCCGCGAAATCGGCGGACCAGGCGTTGAGCCAGGCGGCCATCTCCGGCTTGTGCGGATAGAGCATCGAGGTGAAGGCCCGTACCCCGAACTCCCGCAGGAGCGCGACGCGCTGGTCCTCCTCGTGGCGGTAGGTGATGGGCCACTCGACACCGGTCAGCGGGCCGATCGCGTCGAAGTAGTCCCACACCTTGTCCAGGACCCGCTCGGGCATGAAGTGCGTGTGGACGTCAACCAGTCCGGGCAGCCCGAGCCGCTCCCGGAAGGCGCGGACCGCATCAGCCGTTGCGGACAAAGCCGTGGCTCCGCTCGACGGTCGCGACGTGCAGGGTGTAGCTCTCGTACCAGTCGGCGCGACCCTTCTTCATGGCCGCCTGGTGCTCCATGTTCTCGCGCCACACCGTGAGGGACTCGTGGTCCCGGAAGTAGGCGACGGTGATGCCCAGGCCTTCGGGATTGCGCGCGGACTCGTAGCCGAGGTAGCCGGGGATCGCCTGGACGATCTCCTCCATCCGATCGTTGAGCTCATCGAGTCCGGTGTCGTCCGCGGTACGGACGCTACTGAAAACGGCCATGACATAGGGCGGTTCGAAGGCCGCCACCGGCTGAGTGGTCATGCCCACCACCCTCGGCCGAGCGACCCCGGCATGTCCACCCGATGCGGCCCCGGGAGACCAAAGGGATCCAAGACTTGACCATGGCACCGGCCGCGTGGACCCCCCTCCCAGGATGTCAGAACAGCCCGTCCTGCTCCGCGGGAGGCGCGGCCGCGGACGGGATCTGGGCCACCGGCACCGAGGTCACCGCCCCCTCGTCCGGGGCAGCGAGCTCCCAGCCGGCCAGCAGCCGGGTGTCGACCACGAGCCCGTCCTCGAAGTGCAGGTCGGGCCCGGCGGCGCCGACCAGCCGCCCCACGACGGCCCGGTCGGCCGCCATCTCCGCGACCACCCGGTCCGGGGCCGGGAGTCCCTCCCAGCTGTCCATCCCGAACACCACTGCATGATCGGTGACTTCGCATCCCAGTCGCTCCAGGGACTCCGGCCACCCGGCCAGCGCCGCCGCCCGGCCGTGCAGCTCAGTAACCTCCCGCGCCCGCTCCGGCGCACCGGGCAGATGTGCCCGCACGGCACGCTTGCGCGCGTACGCGATCCGGTCGGGCACCCCGAGCGCCGCCCGCAACAGCTCCTCGGTACGCCGGGTGGCCATCAGCGGCCCGCGTCCCAGCCAGGTCCAGGACATCGCCCCCTGCTCCAGCAGCCGGGCGGAGCCGCGCTCCTCGGCGGTGATCCCGACCTTGACCATGCCGGGGCCGAACCAGGCCAGATAGACCCGGTAGGTCCGCGGATCGGCGACGTTGGTGTCGGACGCCACGGAGAACGACCGGTCGAGGCGCGCGCATTCGGGGCACTGCGCACCGCCTGCGCGGCCCGGAACGAGGGCGGAGACCGGGCAGGGGGTCCGCTTCCCGGCCCGCCACACGCCGAGGCAGTGCCGCTCCCCGCGCGCGACGAAGGCCAGCCTCTGCCCGTACGCCGGCGCGCTCACGCGCTCGCCGCGCCCCTGGCCGTACCAGCCGATGACCGGGGCGGAGCCCTTCCACCGGATTCCGGTGCACCACCAGGTCACAGCGGGAGCGGTCGCTCGAAGAAGGTGTCCAGGACGACGGTCGCATGCGTACCGCTGACGCCGTTGATGGCGTAGAGGCGGCGCAGCACGTCCTGCAGCTGCTCGGTCGAGGCCGTGCGCACCTTCACCAGCACCGACGCGCTGCCCGCGATGATGTGCGCCTCCTGGATCTCCGGGATCGCGGCGAAGTCGCCTGCGGACTCGCCCATCCACGCGTTGGAGTCGACCATCACGTAGGCGAGGACCCCGCTGCCGACAGCGGCCGGGTCGACGTCGATGGTGGTCCGCCGGATCACCCCGCGCTCGCGCAGTTTGCGTACGCGCTCGTGGGTGGCCCCGGCCGAAAGCCCGACGGCCGTGCCGAGAGCCGCGTAGGACTGCCCGGCGTCCTGCTGCAGGCGCAGGACGAGCGCCCGGTCGATGTCGTCCACGCAATCTCCCTCTCTTGGGCCTGACAACCCTTGCGAAGACGGTACCTGATCCTGCAATCTCACCATCGGGCCGAACAAGATTCGGCAATTCACTATCAGGGGGAATCGTGTCTGCCATAGCCGACCTCACGTTGTACGAGATCCTGGACGAGCGCTTCAAGACCGGCCGCTGCGCGAACGGCGACGCCCGGCTGGACCGGCTCTACGACGACTGCCGCTGGGCGGAAGGCCCGCTGTATCTGCCGGCCTGGCGGCAACTGGTGTGGAGCGACATCCCCAACGACCGGATGCTGCGCTGGGACGAGGCGACCGGCGCGGTCTCCGTCTTCCGCTCGCCCGCCGGGCACCCCAACGGCAACACCCTCGACCGCGAAGGCCGCCTGATCTCCTGTGAACAGGGCAACCGGCGCGTGACCCGGACCGAACCCGACGGCAGCATCACCGTCATCGCAGACCGCTTCGACGGCAAGCGGCTCAACAGCCCGAACGACGCGGTGGTCCGCTCGGACGGGTCCGTCTGGTTCTCCGACCCGGACTTCGGCATCACCAGCGACTACGAGGGCCACCGCGCACCCAGCGAGATCGGAGCCTGCAACCTCTACCGGGCCGATCCCGCGACCGGCGTGGTGCGCATGGTCGCCGACGGCTTCCTCGGCCCCAACGGGCTCGTCTTCTCCCCCGACGAGAGCGAGCTGTACGCGGCGGACACCAGGGCGGGCCACATCCGCGCCTTCAAGGTCACCGACGACGGCGCCCTCACCGGCGACCGGGTCTTCACGACTTGCCCCGGCATCGACAACATCCGCTTCGACGACGAGGGACGGCTGTGGGCGGCCGCGATGGAGAACGGCGTCCACTGCTACGCCGCGGACGGCACCCTGATCGGCCGCCTGCGCGTCCCCGAGCCCGTCTCGAACATCGCCTTCGGCGGCCCCAGGAACAACCGCCTCTTCATCACCGCCACCACCTCCCTCTACTCGCTGGTGATGTCGGTGACCGGCCTCCCCCGGGTCCTCTGACACCGGCAGGCCGGACGCCGGGCTACCGGGCTACGAACTGCGTCAGGATCGCCTGCACCTCGTAGATGTCGACACCCTTGGTGAAGGTCTTCTCGATCGGCGTCGAGCTGCCGGATATCCAGATCTTCAGCTCGGCGTCCAGATCGAAGTGGCCGGCGGTCTCCACCGAGAAGTGCGTGATGCTCCGGTACGGGACGGAGTGGTACTCCACCTTCTTGCCCGTGAGCCCCTGCTTGTCGACGAGCACCAGCCGCCGGTCGGTGAACAGGATCGTGTCGCGGATGAGCAGGAAGGCGGCGTGCACCTGCTCCCCCTGACCCAGCAACCGCGCATAGTCCCGCTGCGCCGACACGGGGTCGACGGTGTGCGCATTCCCGAACAGTCCCATGATTGCCCCCGTTTTCCAGCTTCGGACGATCTCCAAAAACCGTACCGACGCCGTCGGGTAGCCGACGTCCCCCGCCAGAGCCATCCCGCCCCTGACATCCCCCGGGGGATCCCCTCCCCTTCAAGGAGGACGCTCCGCCCGGCACATCCGGGACATACGACAGAGGCCCCGGACTTTCGTCCGGGGCCTCTTGCCTGCTGTGCACTCGGCAGGATTCGAACCTGCAACCTTCTGATCCGTAGTCAGATGCTCTATCCGTTAAGCTACGAGTGCTTGGGCTTCCCGGGGTTTTTCGCCCCGTTGGCCTTGCGAGAACAACAATACATGGACCTTGCCGGGACGCGAAATCCATTAGCCAAACCCACTCTGACCTGGGGAAACGCTCCGGATGAAGATCGTCCGCATGGGTCGGCGCCCGGGGTGGGGCAAGGCTCGGAACGCACCGGAACGCCCCGGTCGGCGTGCGGACCCCGGAACGCATCGAAGCCCCGGTCCTGACGGACCGGGGCTTCGATGAACTGCGGAGGCGGAGGGATTTGAACCCTCGATGGGTGGTAAGACCCAAACCGCATTAGCAGTGCGGCGCCATAGACCGGACTAGGCGACGCCTCCAGCACACCCCCGCGTACGAAGGTGCGTGCAGATGATGACACAGGCGCAGGGCCCCTCACCAATCCGCTCCCACGGTACTAGGCGGGACGGGCCGAGGGCAAAGCCTTAAAGGCCCCGCCGCACGCAACATCGGCGCGCCCGCGTCGTTGGTCAGGCGTATGACGTACGGACGACCTGGAGTGCCCCATGCTGCGTCTCGCCGCCTTCGCCGTCACCTCGGCCCTGGCCACCGCGGCCGCCGGGCCGCTGCCCCCACTGCCCCTGGGACAGCTGCTGGCCGCGCCCGACCGGCTGACCATGACCATGGCCGACACCGGCAACCGCCAGCTGGACCGCGAGTACACGCTCGAATGCGGCCCCGTCGGCGGCGACCACCCGGAGGCCGAGGGCGCCTGCGCGCGCCTGGACCAGCTCGCCGCAGAAGGACGAAACCCCTTCACCCCCGTCCCCCCGGACCAGCTCTGCACCAAGCAGTACGGCGGACCCGCCACCGCCCGCGTCACCGGAACGTGGAACGGCCGCAAGGTGAACGCCACCTTCCGCCGGACGGACGGATGCGAAATCAAGCGCTGGGACGAGTTGGAACCTCTGCTTCCGAGTGGGCGTTCCTGACCTGGGAGGATGACCGGAATGCGCGTTGTCGGCAGCACATCGGCCACCCCGCCGCGAGCCTGTGGCCTTAGACTCCTCCCGTGACTTGCCGGTAGTCGTTGGTCAGGGAGGAAGCTCGTCGTGAGCAGCAGGCCATCCCGAGGCGCTGCTCGCCTCGCAGCAATACTCGACGCCCTTCCGGACGCGCTGTTGCTCGTCAACGCCAACGGCACGGTCGTCAACGCCAATTCGATCGCGCTCGAGGTCATGGAGAGCCCCGGCACAGGACTGGTCGGCCGGGGCGTGCTCGACCTCCTGCCCGAGTTCGACTCCAAGCTGATCCCCGGCTCGATGCGCCGGCCGGGCGAGGACGAGGGCGGCCGCACCAAACCCAAGCGGATGGTCGCCCGCCGCACCGACGGCTCCGAGTTTCCCGTCGAGGTCACCAGCGCCCACCTCGACGGCCGCGACGCCTACCGCGAGCCGCAACCGGCCTACACCGGTGACGAGCTGCTGATGCTCGTGGTCCGGGACCTCTCCCAGACCGTCGACACCGAGGCCGAGCTGGCTCGCTCCCAGCGGCAGACCGAGATGATCCTGCGCGCCGCCGCCGAGGGCGTCGTGGGCACCGACACCGACGGACGCGTGGTGCTGGTCAACCCGGCGGCCGCCCAGATCCTCGGTTACCGCGCCACCGACCTCGGCAACCGCGAACTGCACGGCCTGGTCCAGCACTCCCGCGCCGACGGCTCGCCCTTCCCCTTCGAGGAGTCCCCGCTCGCCGACACCCTGCGCAGCGGACGCAAGCACCGCGTGCGCGGGCAGGTGCTGTGGAACAAGGCCGGGCAGCCGGTCGCCGTCGACCTGACCACCTCTCCCGTACGGGACGGGGAGCAGCTCGTGGGCGCCGTCATGACCTTCACGGACCGCCGGCCCTACGACGCCCTCGCCGCGCGGCACGCGCAGCTGATCGCCGTCCTCGGGGACTCCCTGCGCGGACCGCTGGACGAGCTGCGCGGCGAGCTGGCGACCCTGGCCGCCGACGACGCCGGGCAGCTGTGGCCCGAGGCCAACCAGCTCCTGCACCACCTGGCCGCCGGGTACTCGCGGATGACCACCCTGGTGGACAACGTGCTCGGCTTCCAGCGTCTGGACTCCGGCCGGGACAGGCTCGCCAAGAAGAAGGTCCTGATCAACGGCGTGGTCACGGCCGGCGTCGACGGCGCGATCGAGCTGATCGGCCCGGGTCGTGCGCAGTTCGCCGTCCACGCGCCCACCATCGAGGCCGAGGTGGACGCCGAGCGGATCTCGACCGCCCTCGCCCACCTGGTCGCGGACGTCGCCGGCGTGGACGCCACCGGCAAGACCCGTCAGGGCAGCGGGTACAGCGACTCGACGATCGTGGTGGCCGCCGCGCAGCGCGGCGACGTCGTACGGATCGAGGTGCGCGGCCCCTACGAGGGCGGCAACCCGGTCCACGAGCCGATCGTGCGGGGCATCGTGGCCGCGCACGGCGGTGTGCTGCAGACGGTGGAGGTGCCGGGCGCGCCCGGCGGGGCCTACGTGCTGGAACTCCCCCTCGGCGCGGGTGCCGGGACGGTGACCCTGCCCGAGCCGCCGGAGGAGCCCCCTGCGGGCACCGGCCCGGACGGCGCAGGGACGGCCGCGGACGCCGCCCCCGGCAAGGTCTCCGGCGGCCGGCGGGCCCGGCGCGGAGTGGACGCCTTCCTGGAGGACGAGGCGCCTGGACCCGAGGCCGCGCAGGCCGGCCAGGGCGGGGGCGCACTGGCGCTGCCCTCGGGCCGGCGACGGGCCGGCGAGGCCGCGCCGCAGGCCGGTCCCGAGCTCGCACAGTCCCCGGTGAACCCCGCGGGCCTCGGCACCGGTCGCAGGCGCGGCCGGGCCGGTGACGACAGCGGTGAGAGCGGCGGCCCCGAGGGCCAGGGCGGCCCCGGCCGCCCCGTGCAGCCGCAGGGCACCGCCATGCCCGCCCTCCCGCCCGTGCCCGCGGTGCCTCCGGTCCCGGTGACCGAGCACCCCGCCGGCCGGCGGCGGGCTCTGGGCCCGGCGGGTCCGGCGCAGCCCGGCGGTCCCGTCCCGGCGACGGGGCTCGGCCCGACGCCCGCTCCGGCACGGCCCATCGCCCCGGAGGGCGGCTTCGCGCTGCCCGCCGGCCCGACCCCGGTTCCCGCGGAAGCCGGCCCCGCCGCCGCTGCCTCCGAGGGCGAGACCGGCCCCGACGCCGCGGCACCGGCCGGGCGCCGTGGCCGCCGCGCTCTGGGCGCCCCGGCAGCCGAGCCCGAGGCGCCGTCCGCGCCCTTTGACGCGCCCGCCGAGAACCCGACCGGACGGCGGCGTGCGCTGTCCGGTGCCCCCGCGTGGCCGGTTCCGGCGGCCCGTACCGCTGCCGAGGACGACGGTGCCTCCGGCCAGGTCGCGGTTCCCGGAGCCCGCCAGCCACAGGACGCCCCGGCGCAGGGGCAGGCCGCGCAGCCGATCAGCGTGCGCGCGCTGGGCACCCTCGGCCAGGGCATCGCCGTCGATCCGGCCGGGGCGGTCCCCGCCGCCGGTTCCGGTTCCGGCCGCCGTCGCCGGCTCGCCGAGCCCAGCCCGCAGGGCCGGGCCTTCGCCATAGGGGCCCCCGAGGAGGGTTCCGACGAGGGACCCGAGCCGCTGGACGGTCCGGGGGGTGCGGTCGAGGTGGTCAACCGGCCCGTGCCGCAGCCCGTGGACGACGAACTCCCTCCGGAGCCCCTGGACAACCCGCGCCGGCTCCTGGTGTGGCCGGCGCCCGATGTGCAGACGCAGCAGGCGCTCAGCGACCGTGGCTACCGCCCGGTGGTCGTGCACTCCCGTGAGGAGGTGGACGCGCAGATCGCCGCCTTCCCGGCCGCGCTGTTCGTCGACCCACTGACCGGTCCGATCACCCGGACCGCCCTGCAGTCGCTGCGGCAGGCCGCCGTGGCCGCCGAGGTGCCCGTACTGGTCACGGCCGGGCTGGGGCATGCCACGCGCGAAGCGGCGTACGGCGCCGATCCGGCCGTGCTGCTCAAGGCGCTGGCCCCGCGCGACAGCGAGCAGCACCCCTCCCGGGTGCTGCTCATCGAGGAGCACGACGAGATCGCGACCGCGCTGACCGCGGCCCTGGAGCGGCGCGGCATGCAGGTCGCCCGGGCGGGCGCGGACACCGACGCCGTGGAGCTCGCGACGCGGATGCGGCCCAACCTGGTGGTCATGGACCTGATGCAGGTGCGCCGCCGGCGGGCCGGGATCGTGGACTGGCTGCGGGCGAACGGGCAGCTGAACCGCACCCCGCTGGTCGTCTACACGGCGACCGGGATCGATCCGGCCGAACTGCCGCGTCTGGCCTCGGGCGAGAGCGTGCTCTTCCTCGCCGAGCGGGCCACCACGACGGACGTCCAGGGCCGCATCGTGGACCTGCTGGCCAAGATCGGCACCAACTAGCGATCCTGGCCCGATGGCCATCACCGACACGACCGAGCACACAGTCCCCGCCGACAACGGGGAGGTGAACCTGCTCATCGCGCGGCAGGTCGAGCCCGGGCACGAGGAGACGTTCGAAGCCTGGGCCCACGGGATCCTGGAGACGGCCGCCGGTTTTCCGGACCATCTGGGCTACGGGCTCTTCCGTCCGGCGACCGAGGGCGGGCCGTGGTTCCTGGTCCACCGTTTCCGCAACCAGGCTGCCTTCCAGCGCTGGCAGGACTCCCCGGAGCGGGCCCAGTGGTTCTCCAACTGCCTGGGCCACCACCACACGGAGATAGCCCGGCGGGAACTGCACGGCATGGAGACGTGGTTCGCCAAGCCGGGTACGACCCGGCCCGCGCCGCCGCGGTGGAAGATGGCCATCAGCTCGGGGCTGGCCATCTTCCCGATCTCGCTCGCGGGCAACGCGGTGCTCGGGCCGTACCTGGTGGATCTGCACTTCGTGCTGCGAACGGCCGCCTTCGCCTTCGTCTTCAGCACGCTGATGACCTACGTGGCCATGCCCGCCGTCAGCAGGCTGCTACGGCCATGGCTCACGCGGGGCTAGACCCCGTCGGGGCCGGCCGCATCAGGCGATCTTGGTGACCTCCAGTGCACCGTCCGCGTACTGCTGGCGGATCACCTTCTTGTCGAACTTGCCCACGCTGGTCTTCGGCACGGCGGCGATGATCGTCCAGCGCTCCGGCAGCTGCCACTTGGCGATCGACAGCGAGAGGAACTCGCGCAGCCCCGTGTAGTCCACGGTCGCGCCGTCCTTGAGGACGACGGTGGCCAGCGGCCGCTCGCCCCACTTCTCGTCGGGGACGGCGACCACCGCGGCCTCGGCGACCTCGGGGTGCGCCATGAGCGCGTTCTCCAGCTCGACGCTCGAGATCCACTCGCCGCCGGACTTGATGACGTCCTTGGCGCGGTCGGTGAGGGTGAGGTAGCCGTCGGGGCTGATGACGCCGACGTCCCCGGTCTTGAGCCACCCGTCGGCGCTGAACTTGTCCTCGGGCTGGAAGGGCTCGCCCGAGGCGCCGCCGTAGTAGGCGTTCGCGATCCAGTTGCCGCGGACCTCGAGCTCGCCGGCCGACGCACCGTCCCAGGGCAGCAGGTCGCCGCCGGGGCCGACGAGACGGGCTTCGACACCTGCGGGGAAGCGGCCCTGCGTGATCCGGTAGGGCCACTCCTCCTCGGCGCTCAGACCGGCCGGCGGGTGCGCCATCGTGCCCAGCGGGGAGGTCTCCGTCATGCCCCAGGCGTGGCAGACGCGGACCCCGAGCTTGTCGTAGGCCTCCATCAGGGAGGGCGGACAGGCCGAGCCGCCGATGGTCACCTGCTTCATCGAGGACAGGTCGCGCGGGTTGGCGGTGACCTCGGCCAGCAGCCCCTGCCAGATGGTGGGCACGGCCGCGGCGTGCGAGGGCTTCTCCCGCTCGATCATCTCGGCGAGCGGGGCGGGCTGCAGGAAGCGGTCCGGCATCAGCATGTTGATGCCGGTCATGAAGGTGGCGTGCGGCAGGCCCCAGGCGTTCACGTGGAACTGCGGAACCACCACGAGGGTGGTGTCCTTGTCGGTCAGCCCCATCGACTCGGCCATGTTGACCTGCATGGAGTGCAGGTAGAGCGAGCGGTGGGAGTAGACGACGCCCTTCGGGTCCCCGGTCGTGCCGGAGGTGTAGCACATCGCGGCGGCCTGGCGCTCGTCCAGCTCGGGCCAGTCGTAGCTGTCGGAGCGGCCTTGGAGGAGCTCCTCGTACTCGTGCACGCGCACGTTCAGGCCGTCGAGCGCGGAGCGGTCGCCGATGCCGGACACGACGACGTGCTCGACGGTCGGCAGGTGCGGCAGCAGCGGCGCGAGCAGCGGCAGCAGCGTGCCGTTGACCAGGACGACCCGGTCGGCGGCGTGGTTGACGATGAAGACCAGCTGCTCCGGGGGAAGCCGCAGGTTCAGCGTGTGCAGGACCGCGCCCATCGAGGGGATCGCGAAGTACGCCTCGACGTGCTCGGCGTTGTTCCACATGAGGGTGGCGACCCGCTCGTCCTGCTGCACTCCGAGCTCGTCGCGCAGGGCGCCGGCGAGGCGGGTGGCTCGGAGGCCGATCTCGGCGAAACTGCGTCGGTGCGGCTCTGCCTCCCCGGTCCAGGTCGTGACCTGGGACTTTCCGTGGATCGTCATCCCGTGGCGGAGTATGCGGGTGACGAGGAGCGGTACGTCCTGCATGGTGCTGAGCAAAGCGTCCTCCCGGTGAGCGCTGCGGCGCTGCGGCGGCTACGGATGCTGCCGATTCTGCGCACGTACCGCTCGGTCTGTCACTACCCGAGAGTAGAAACCGCTTCGTGTTTCACGTGAAACATCCTCGGGTTTCACGTGAAACACCGCCGCCTCAGCGCACCGGGGTGAGCTCCGGGTCCTCTCGGAGCTTGCCCAGCGCGCGGGAGACGGCGCTCTTGACCGTGCCGACCGAGACTCCCAGGAGTTCGGCGGTCTGCACCTCGCTCAAGTCCTCGTAGTAGCGCAGGACGACCATGGCCCGCTGCCGGTCCGGCAGCCGGGTCACCGCACGCCACATCGCGTCGCGCAGCGCCTGGACCTCGGCGGGGTCGGAGGACGGGGCCCCTTCGGCTTCCGGGAGCTCGTCGCATACGAACTCGTCGACCTTGCGCTTGCGCCACTGGGAGGTACGGGTGTTGACGAGGGTCCGCCGGACGTAGCCGTCCAGGGCGCGGTGGTCCTCGATGCGGTCCCAGGCGACGTACGTCTTCACGAGGGCCGTCTGGAGCAGGTCCTCCGCGTCGCAGGGGTTGGCGGTGAGGGAGCGCGCGGTGCGCATCAGGACGGTGCCGCGGGTACGGACGTACGCCGAGAACGACGGGTACGGCGTCGGATTCGAGGCGAGCGTGCACACAGGCGGGGTCATGTCTCCACGCTAGGAGCGCCCGTCATCGCTGGAATCGCCCGCAGGTGCCGATGGGGGATCCATCTCAGGTTGTAGGAGTAGGGCCATCCCCACCCCCTGAAGGTGGAGGGGGCGGGGCCCGGCAGGGACCGGGGTCTCAGCCGTCGGCGCCGAGGATCAGCCCGGACGTCGGCACCCCGGTACCTGCCGTGACGAGTGCGCGCGAGGCCCCCGCCACCTGGTTGACGGAGGTGCCGCGCAGCTGGCGGACGGCCTCGGCGATGCCGTTCATGCCGTGCAGGTACGCCTCTCCGAGCTGGCCGCCATGGGTGTTGAGCGGGAGCGCGTCGGCGGCCACGAAGTCGGCGGCCTCGCCCGGCTTGCAGAAGCCGAACTCCTCGAGCTGCATCAGGACGAAGGGCGTGAAGTGGTCGTAGAGGATGCCGACGTCGATGTCGGAGGGCCGCAGCCCACTGGTGCGCCACAGCTGGCGCGCGACCACGTCCATCTCCGGCAGCCCGGACAGGTCGTCGCGGTAGAAGGAGGTCATGCCCTCCTGGCGGCGTCCGGCGCCCTGCGCCGCCGCGGTGATCACTGCAGGCGCGTGCCGCAGGGAACGGGCCCGCTCGACCGTGGTGACGACGAGAGCCTGGCCGCCGTCGGTCTCCTGACAGCAGTCCAGCAGCCGCAGCGGCTCGACGATCCAGCGCGAGGCGGCGTGGTCGGAGAGGGTGATCGGCTTGCCGTGGAAATAGGCGGCCGGGTTGTTCGCGGCGTGCCTGCGGTCGGTGACCGCGACGTGCCCGAAGGCCTCGGGAGTGAGGTGGTAGGTGTGCAGGTAGCGCTGGGCGGCCATGGCCACCCAGGAGGCGGGGGTCAGCAGTCCCCAGGGGAGCGACCAGCCCAGCGCCGCGCCCTCCGCCGAGGCCTCGCGCTGCTGGACGCCGGACCCGAAACGGCGCCCCGAGCGCTCGTTGAACGCGCGGTAGCAGACGACGACCTCGGCGACCCCGGTGGCGACGGCGAGGGCGGCCTGCTGGACGGTGGCGCAGGCGGCGCCCCCGCCGTAGTGGATGCGGGAGAAGAAGGACAGCTCCCCGATGCCCGCCGCCTGGGCGACGGTGATCTCGGGGCTGGTGTCCATCGTGAAGGTGACCATGCCGTCGACGTCGGCGGGGGTGAGCCCGGCGTCGTCGAGGGCCGCGTGCACGGCTTCGACGGCCAGCTTCAGCTCGCTGCGACCGGAGTCCTTGGAGAACTCGGTCGCGCCGATGCCGGCGATCGCGGCCCGGCCGCCGAGCTGGTCCCGCGTGCGGACGCTCATGCCGCCACCTCCGCGGTGACCGTGCCCGACACGTGGTGTCCGATGCCGTTGACCCCGACGACCCGGATCTCGACGGTGGTGCCGAGCACGGCCGTGACCGTTCCGGTGAGGGTCATGGTGTCCCCCGGATAGTTGGGGGCGCCGAGCCGGATGGCCACCTTGCGCAGGACGGCCCGGGGCCCGAGGTGGTCGGTGATGTAGCGGCCGACGAGACCGTTGGTGGTCAGGATGTTCATGAAGATGTCCGGGGAGCCCTTCTCCCGCGCGAGCGTCGCGTCGTGGTGCACGTCCTGGTAGTCGCGGGAGGCGATCGCACCCGCGACGATCAGGGTGCGGGTGACCGCGATCTCCAGCGGCGGCAGCGTGTCGCCGACGTTCATGCCTGTTCCCCCTCGGCTATCGAAGCTCCCAGCTCGGCCAGCAGCTCGCTGCCGCAGCCCAGGTACGCGTCCAGCTGGCGCCCCCACAGGAAGTGCCGGTGCACGGGGTGGTCCAGGTCGGCGCCCATGCCGCCGTGCAGGTGCTGGCCCGCGTGCACGACGCGCCTGCCCGCCTCGGAGGCCCACCAGGCCGCCGTCAGCGCGTGCTCGTTCGCCGCGAGCCCCTGGTCGATGCGCCAGGCCGCTTCGTACGTGGTCACCCGGATCGCCTCGGTGTCCATGTACGCGTCGGCCGCGCGCAGCATGACCCCCTGGTTGGTGGAGAGCGGCCGGCCGAACTGCTCACGGGTGGAGGTGTACTCGACCGCGCGGGCGAGCGAGCCCGCGCAGACGCCCGCCTGGAGCCCGGCGAAGGCGGTGCGGGCGGCGGCGAGGGTGTGCTCGTAGGCGCCGTCGGAGCCGACGCGTTCGGCGTCGGCCCCGCTCAGGTCCAGCCGGCCCGCCGACCAGGGCGCGGTGGTATCGACGGGGGACGTCCGCACGCCGGGCGCGTCGGTCCGTACGAGCCACAGGGCGAGCTCGGTGTCGGGGACCAGCACGTGGGTGGCGTCGCGCAGCCAGGGGACCGTGGGGGCAGTCCCGGTGAGCCGGCCGCCTTGGGCGGTGATCCGGCCGCGGGCCGGGAAGGCCCCGGTGGCCACCGCGGCCCCGCTGCCGAGCGCGGGCAGCAGGCGGGCGCGCTGCTCCGGGCTGCCGTGGGCGACCACGGGGAGGATCCCGTACACGCAGGTGGCGGCGAAGGGCACCTGGGCGGTGGTGCGGCCCTGCTCCTCCAGCAGCAGGACCAGTCCGAGCAGGCCGATCTCCTCGACCGCGGCCGTCAGTCCGGCCGCGGTGAGGGCCTTCCAGAGGTCGGCGTCGCTACCGGTACCGGTGGCGGCGAGCCGTTCGTGGGTGGCGAGGTCGGAGAGGATCCGGGCGGCGAGACCGGCCGCGGCGGCCTGCTCCTCCGTGGGGTGGAAGTCCATCAGCCCTCGCTCCCGCGGAAGACGGGGAGTTCGAGGTCGTCGTCGACGCGCAGGAACTCCAGCTGGACGGGGAGGCCGATGCGCACCTTGTCGTACGGGACACCGGTGATGTTGCTGATCATGCGGACCCCTTCGGCGAGCTCGACGAGCGCGACCGCGTAGGGCGGGTCGAAGGCCGGGAACGGCGGGTGATGCATGACGACGTAGCTGAAAACGGTTCCACTGCCGCAGGCTTCGACCGTGTCCCAGTTGGGGCTCGCACAGGTGTTGCAGCCGGGGAGCCAGGGGAAGCGGAGGGTGGCACAGGACGTGCAGCGCTGGATCAGCAGCCGGTGCTCCCGGACGCCGTCCCAGAAGCCCTGGTTGTCGCGGTTGACCACGGGGCGCGGGCGCTGGGCAGCTGCCTTCGGTCCGGCCTCGGGCTCCTTCGTCGGTCTTCCGGCGGGCGCGTACTTGAGGATCCGGAAGCGGTGGGTGCCTGCGGGCTCCCCGCCCGCCCGGACGTCCATGCGGGTCGTCACGAAGTGGCCGGTGCCCAGCTTGGTCGTCTTGCGCGGCGACACGGACTCGATGACGGCGTCGAAGGTGACCGTGTCGCCGGGGCGCAGCGGACGAAGGTACTCCTGTTCGCAGTCGGTGGCGACCACGGAGGTGAAACCGGCGCCGTCGAGGAGCGCGAAGAGCTCGTCGTAGGCGGAGGAGCGGTCGGAGTGGCCGGAGAGCCCGCCCATGGTCCAGGCCTGGAGCATGGTGGGGGGAGCGATGGCGGCCGGCCCGGCGTAGGCGGGGTTGCTGTCGCCCATCGCCTCGCACCAGTGGCGGATCATCGGCTCGTTGACCGCGTCCTTGCCCCGGCCGGCGGTGGCGGCCGGAGCTCCCTCGAAGGCCGCCAGCAGCGTGTGGAACCGGGCCGCCTCCTCGGCCGTGCCGGTTGCGTCCGCCGTCATCGCTTCCTCCCCTTCATCCCGAGCCGCATCATGGCGACGATCTCCCGCTGGACCTCGCTCACCCCGCCGCCGAAGGTGTTGATCTGCGCGGCCCGGTTCATCCGCTCGAGCTCGCCGCCCGCGAAGGCCGCCGTCCCCCGTACGAGCGCCTCCTCGCCCACCACCTCCTGGCACATCCGGTACACCTCGACGGCCGACTCGGTGCCGAGGAACTTCACCCCGCTGGCGTCGCCGGGCGCCAGGTTTCCGCTGCCCACGTCCTGGACGAGACGCCAGTTGAGGAGGCGTACGGCGGCCAGCCGGGCGTGGGCCTCGGCGAGGCGGGACCGCACCCAGGGAAGGTCGGCGGGCCGCTCTCCGGTGGCCGGGTCGGGGGTGCGGGCGTGCCGGAGCGCGAGCTCGTAGAAGTCCTCGGCCTGCATGCCGATGGCGGCGAGGGCCACGCGCTCGTGGTTGAGCTGGTTGGTGATCAGCCCCCAGCCGCCGTGTTCGGGGCCGACGAGGTTGCCGGCCGGCACCCGGACCGAGTCGTAGTAGGTCGCCGTGGTCGTGAGCCCGCCGACGGTGTCGATCGGGGTCCACGAGAAGCCGGGGTCGTCGGTGGGCACGAGGATGATCGAGATGCCCTTGTGCTTCGGAGCCTGGGGGTCGGTGCGGCAGGCGAGCCAGATCCAGTCCGCGTTCTGGGCATTGGAGGTGAAGATCTTCTGCCCGTCGATCAGCCAGTCGGCGCCGTCGCGGACCGCGCGGGTGCGCAGGGAGGCGAGGTCGGTGCCGGCCTCGGGCTCGGAGTAGCCGATGGCGAAGACGATCTCGCCGGCGAGGATCCGGGGGAGGAAGTAGTCCTTCTGTTCCTCGGTCCCGTACTTCATCAGGGTCGGGCCGACGGTGTTCAGCGTGACCATGGAGACGGGTGCGCCCGCCCGGTAGGCCTCGTCGAAGAAGACGAACTGCTCGTCCGCGCCGCGGCCCTGCCCGCCGTACTCGACGGGCCAGCCGAGGCCGAGCAGTCCGTCGGCGCCGATGCGGCGCAGCAGTCCGCGCTGGTGGGCCGGGTCCTCGGGGACTCCGTCGGGCAGCAGTTCCTTGAAGTACGAGCGCAGTTCGGCACGGAGCCGCAACTGGCCTTCGGTCGGGGCGAGGTGCACGGCGCAGGCCTCCCGGCGTCCACATCAACAAGGTAACTGACTGTCCGTCAGATTTACCCGTGGTGTCAAGGTCGCCGAAGCCGGCGGGACATGCGCGAGGGCGCCCGCGCGACCGGACCCCAGCCGGTCCGGTCGCACGGGCGCCCTCAAGATTCGGAGCGACTGCTGCCGCCGCTACCACCAGGGATGGAAGTTGACCGCCACGTTCGAGTTGCCCTGGTTGATCGCGGTGAAGGCCGAGCCGTTGACCTGCGCGGTGTTGTTCTGGTTGGAGGCACCGGAGCCGGTGGCCACCTGCTGCGAGGTGGACGAGTTGCCGTTGTTGTCGCCACCCACGCCGCTGCCGATGACGCTGGCGACGCTCGCATTCGATCCGTCGTTCGCGAAGGAGCCGTTGTCGGCCGACGCCACTCCGCCGCAGAGCGCGACGGCGAGGGGAAGGGCGGTGACAGCGGCGATGACGCGGGCGGTACGGATGCTTGCCATGTCTTCATTCCTCCAGAAACCGAAGTGGGAATTACTCCAAGGCAGTTGGCCGACCGCCTCGGTCGTTCCGTTGTGCTGACGACGTCGCGAGACCAGAGTTGCCCACCGAATCCCCGGCGAACCACCCCGGAGCACCCGAATCCCCCGCAAGTATGACCAACAACGGATAAACCCATTCGCTCCCCCGAAGCCCCAGGTCAGCACCCTGCAACCGGCTGAACCCCGCGCCGCAGAAGGGATGAAGCGTTCCGCCAGATCGCCGCTCCCGGACATGCCGAAAAGGGCCGCGCCGTCCGGGAACCCCACCGTCTCCCGGGCCTGCGGCCCTGCAATACCAAGCTCCACGCCCCCTGCACGCTCCCCGGCGCACGCCGGGGTGATCCATCCGCGCCCCGCTGCCGGGGCGCCGCACGGCGCGATCCACGGCCACGACCGACCGGGCTCCAGCGCCTGCCTGCGTTCCTGCTTCTACGAACCTGCTCCTACGTCCCTGCCGCTACCTGCGTACTGCTTCTGCTGTTCTGCCGCTTCTGCTGTTCTGCCGCTTCTGCTGTTCTGCCGCTTCTTCTGCTCTGCCGCTTCTTCTGCTGCAGCTCATGCTGCTGCTTGCGCACCTGGCTTCTGCCTGCGGTCCTGCTTCACCCTGCCTGCCCGTACGGGGCTACGCGGCGAGCGCCAGCGTCTCGCGGGTGGCACGGGCGGCGCGTCCTGCGCGGGGGACATGGGGGGCACGGGGTGCGCGGGGGGCGGGCACTGCGGAAGGCGTCAGGACGCGCGTGGCGGTTCCCGGGGCGGCACCCATGGCTGCGGCGGTGGTCGAGCGGCGGACACCGGGGGTCTTGCCGTGGGCCTCGGCCCGGATGCGCTGCTTCAGGGTCGGCGGCAGCGAACCGCCCCGCATCATCTCCCGCCAACTCCGCGGAGCCGTGACGGCCGGCCGGCGCACGGGGGCGGCGGTGGCAGCGGCCGCAGTCGCGCCACCGGCGGAGGAGGCAGCAGCAGCCGGAGCCGCCTTGCCGCCGAAGCCGAGGGAGGAGAGGACGGCCACGAGGGCGGCCAGGACCGAGGTCCAGAGCGACGTGAGGATGTTGCGGTGAGCCATGACTGAGTGCCTCGATTCGCGTTGTTCCGACGGGCGGATCTGAATACATTCGTCATGATGTGGGGGCAACCGCACTGCGCTCATCACACGCGCCGATCTTCCGACAAACACCACCCGGAAGGATCAATCTGACTTTTCGGCCCATGTCCCGGCCCCTGGTGACAGGCCTTCCGGGGCCACCTTGCCCCAGGTCAGGCCCGGGCCACCGACCCGGCACACCGACTGTCGGCCCGCAAGCCGAAAATCGCACCGCGCGCCTTACCCCGACGGAGATCTCGTCGCGTAGGGGGCATGAAAGCGGCCCCTGACCGGTCGTACCGGTCAGGGGCCGTTCATCTGCGGTGGGTGTGGGATTTGAACCCACGGTGACATCGCTGCCACGACGGTTTTCAAGACCGTTCCCTTAGGCCGCTCGGGCAACCCACCTGGCCGGTACAGAGTACCGGCCGGGCGGGGGTGGCGGGCGACTGTGCGGTCAGGAGGCCTGCGCCTTGTCGTAGGCCGCCTTCGCCTCGTTGCCGAGGTACGGGCCGTACATGCGGTTCGGCAGGAAGGTGTAGCCGAAGCTGTTCACCGAAACCTGGGTGCCGAGGCCCGTGGCCTCGTTGAAGTCCTGGAACCAGGGGCCGCCGCTGGAGCCGCCGGTCATGTTGCAGCCCAGGCTGTGGTCCTTGGTGAGCAGGAAGTCCTTGCCGCTGTTGCCGCTGCAGTAGACCAGCTTCGTTCCGTCGTACGGGGCCGCCGCGGGGAAGCCGAAGGAGTACATCTTCTTGTTGTAGCCGCCGTTGAAGAGGACTCCCTGTGCGCCGACGGCCTGGCTGAGGGTCTGGCCGTTCAGCGGGGCGACGACGGCGAGGCCGACGTCCATGTTCATGTCCTCGCTCGCCGCCCACTGGTCGGTGGCGAAGGTCTTGGTGGCCGACCACTGGCCGTAGGGCGCCGACCCGTTGTTGTAGGCGGGTACGAAGACCCAGTTCGTGTGCCAGGCACCCTGGTACTTCACGCAGTGGCCGGCCGTCATGACCGTGCTGCCGTTGGCGCTGGTGATCGAGTTGCCGGAACAGGAGGCCGTGCGGCTGCCCATCGTGAAGAAGACCCGGCCCGAGGTCTTCACGACTGCCCCGCCGCCCGTCCAGGCACCGCCCGCCTGCGGGAACGCCGCGGGCGATGCGGCAGGAGCGGCGGCCGTCGGGGCGATGGCCGTCGGGGTGGCGGAGGCGGCCACCGCGGTACGGGCAGCACCGGGGACCGCCGTCACGTCGAGCGGGGTGGCCGCCCGCATCCGCTCGGCGGTCCAGAAGCCCTGGGTGTGCTGCGGCCGGAAGGACGTCGGAGCGTCCGCCGCGATCGAGGGGGTGGCCGCCGTCAGGACGCCCGCGACCAGGGCGCCCGCCGAGAGCAGGACGGACAAGGCCGTGCGATGACGATTCACGCATGACTCCTTCTGCCGTGCCCGGACCGGTCGGAGCCGGGCAGGGTGGGGGTGAAGAGCGGTCGGTGCGGATCGGCTGTGCGTGGTGCGTCGTACGTGGTGCGGCTTGCCGGGGCAGAGTGGCACGGCCCCGCTTCAATGTCAGCGGGCAGTCAGAACCTTCGGTCGGTTCCGGCCAGGAAATGGCCAACTCCCGGCCGTTGCAGCGTCATACGGTGAGCATCACGCCCGCATACGAGACTCCGGCGACGACCACCCACGCGCCCAGTCCCAGCGCCGCCGCGCGCCCCCCGGTCCGGGCAAGCGTCGGCAGATGGACCGCGCTTCCCAGCCCGAACAGGGCCGCCGCCAGCAGAGCCTCCTGCATGGTGTGCGCCCACTCCAGCACTACGTCGGGCAGCACGCCGGTGGCGCGCAGCGCGGCCGCGGCCAGGAACCCTGCCACGAACAGCGGCACCGGGGCCGGCCGACGCCCCGAGGGGGTGCGCGCCCCGCGCCGCCGGGCCCGTACCGAGAAGGCGACTGCCGCCACCAGCGGGGCGAGCAGGGCGACCCTCATCAGCTTGACCAGCACCGCCTCGCCCAGGGCGTCCGGGCCCGCGGTCTGCGCGGTCGCCACCACCTGACCGACGTCGTGGACACCGGCGCCGACCCACCGTCCGAAGGCCGGGTCGGAAAGGGTCAGCGGGTCCTGCAGGAGGGGGAGTACGGCGATGGCGAGCGTTCCGCACAGAGTGACCAGTGCCACCGAGGCCGCCACGTCCTCCTCGTCGCTGCCCGAGACCTGGCTCACCGCGCCGATCGCCGAGGCCCCGCAGATCGAGTACCCCGTGGCGATCAGCAGTGGCTGGTCGCCCGGAAGCCCCAGCCTGCGGCCCAGCCAGAGGGTGCCGAAGAACGTGGCCGCGACGACTGCGACCACCATGGCCACCGTGGCCCACCCCAGCCGGAGCACTTGGTCCAGCCCCAGGCCGAGGCCCAGCAGGACGATACCGATCCGCATGAGCCGCCGGCCGGCCAGCGAGAGGCCCGCGCGCCCGGCGCCCCGCACGAAGGTCCGCGGTCCGGGGAGGTGCGCCACCGCGATGCCCAGCACCACCGACGCGGTCAGCATCGGCACGGCCGGTATGAGGCGGTGAACGCACCACGCGACCAGGGCTCCGCCGACAGCCAGCGCCAACCCGGGCCAGGGAGTGGATGTTTCACGTGAAACATCCCGAACCACTGCGCCCTGGGGGCGATGGAGGAGGGCCATCAGTCGACGGGGAGCTTGTAGACCCGACGGATGCTGGTCCCCAGCCGGGACACGTCGGCGCCGTACACATGCACCGATATCGCCTTCGTGGAACAGGAGTTGCGCACCTTGTGAATGTCGCCGGGGGGCGCGAATCCGCAGACGTCGCCCTGGGCGTTGACCACGTCCTCCGTCGCCACCAGCCGGGCCGGACCCGCACCGGGTGCGAGGCGGAAGCGGCGTTCGCTCTCCTCGCCCTGGTGCACCCCTGCCACGCACCACGACACGTGGTCGTGGATGCAGGTCTCCTGGCCGGGCAGCCACACCAGCGCCACCACGGAGAAGCTGCCGTCGGACTCCGCGTGCAGGATGTGCTGCCGGTAGCGCTCGGGGTCGCCCTCCTGCTGCATCGGCGTCAGCAGGTCGGGCTCCCCCAGGTGCGGAGCGAGCCTTTCACCCACGAGGTAGGCGGTGAGGTCGGGAGCCAGTCCCCGCTCCACGACCGTACGGATCTCACTGACGAGGGCGGCCATCCTCGTGGTGGTACGGGCCGGTGTGGTGGTGGTCATACGGGCAGCGTGCGGGCGTCGTTCCATCGCGTCCAACGACAGTTGTGACGTGAAATGCCAAGCAGCGCTTATGGATTGGTCAGCAGCCGACCCGGTTGGCGGCCACCCGCTTCAGTGCGTCCAGCACCACGGCTGTCGCCGGGATCCGCAGATGGTCCCGGTAGACGTACGCCGCGATGTGCCGGCGGGCGGCAGGCTGGAGCGCGCGTCCGCAGACCCGGCTCAGCGAGAGCGAGGGCAGGACCAGCGCGGGCATCATGGCCACGCCCAGCCCTTGGGCCACCAGGCTCTGCACCACCAGGTTGTCGTCGGTGGCGAAGCGGATGTCGGGCACGAAGCCCAGCTCCGCGCACTCGTGCAGCAGGTTCGCCCGGCAGCGCGGGCAGCCCGCGATCCACCGTTCCTCGGCGAGGTCGGCCAGGTGCACGGCGCGACGCCGGGCCAGCGGATGCCCGGTCGGAAGAAGCACGGTCAGCTGGTCCTCCAGCAGCCTGACCTCGGCGACCTCCTCCGGCACCTCCTCGTGCAGGCCGGGATAGGTGAAGGCCAGGGTGATGTCGCACTCGCCGCGCTCCAGCCGTCGCAGCGACTCCGGGGGCTCTCCCTCCAGCAGTTCAACCTGTATGCCCGGGTGGTCCTTGGCCAGGCCGCTCAGGGCTTCCGGGACGAGGGTGACGTTGGCGCTGGGGAAGCCGCAGAGTCTGACCCGGCCGGTGCGCAGGCGCGCGTACGCCCTCAGCTGGGCCTCGGCGGCGGAGAGGTTTCCGAGGATGGTCTCGGCATGCCGGGACAGGGACTCCCCGGCCTCGGTGAGGTGCATCTTGCGGCCCACGCGGGTGAACAGCGGGGTTCCGACGGCGCGTTCGAGCGCCTTCATCTGCTGGGTGATGGCGGGCTGGGTGTACCCCAGCACGCGCGCGGCCGCCGAGTACGAGCCGGAGGCGACCACCGTATGGAACGTCCGTATGTGCCGAGAATCGAACACCAGGGAATCATAAGCGGACGTTGGAGGGGCCGTGGGCGGAATCGCGCCCACGGCCCCTCGTCACCGGGCCACTGCCGTGGCCGGTGGTGCTACTTGTCGCCGACCCTGGAGCCGAGCGTGATGTCGACGGTGGTCGGCTTGCCGTCGCGCAGGTAGGTCAGCTTCACGGTGTCGCCGGGCTTGTAGGTCCAGATCATGCTGATCAGGGTCGGGCCGCTGTCGACGGGCTTGCCGCCGAAGTCGGTGATGACGTCGCCCGGCTTCAGGCCCGCCTTGCCGGCCGGACCGTTGGGGTCGACGAGCTCGTTGGCGGCCCCGCCCTGCTCGGAGATCTTCGCGCCCTCGGTCTTGGCCTGGAGGTCGACGGAGACCGAGATCACGGGGTAGACCGGCTTGCCCGTCTTGATCAGCGATTCGGCCACGTTCTTGGCCTGGTTGATCGGGATGGCGAAGCCGAGGCCGATGGAGCCGGCCTGGCCGCCGCCGAAGCCGCCGTTGCCGGCCGACTGGATCGCGGAGTTGATGCCGATGACCGCGCCACGGCCGTCGAGCAGCGGGCCGCCGGAGTTGCCCGGGTTGATCGAGGCGTCCGTCTGGAGCGCGCTCATGTACGAGTTCTTGCTGCCGGTGCCGTCACCGGAGGCGACCGGGCGGTTCTTGGCGCTGACGATGCCGGTGGTGACCGTGTTGGACAGGCCGAACGGGGCGCCGATCGCGATCGTGGCGTCGCCGACCGCGACCTTGTCGGAGTCGCCGAGCGCCAGCGGCTTCAGTCCGGCCGGCGGGTTCTTCAGCTTGAGCACGGCGACGTCGTAGCCCTGGGCGCGGCCGACCACCTCGGCGTCGTACCGCTTGCCGTCGGAGAAGGTCGCGAAGAGCTTGCCGCCGTTCGCGGCGGAGGCCACCACGTGGTTGTTGGTGAGGATGTGGCCCTGCTGGTCGTAGACGAACCCGGTGCCGGTGCCGCCCTCGCCGTCTCCGGCCGAAGCCTCGATGGTGACCACGCTGGGCAGTGCGCCCGCGGCGAGCCCGGCGATGGAGCCGGCCTCGCGCTTGAGGTCCTTCGGGGTGTTGGTGGCGCTGATGGTGGTCGAGCCGCTGCCGTTGTTGCTGCGCTCGGCGGCCCAGTAGCCCACGCTGCCACCGATGCCGCCCGCGAGGAGGGCCGCCACCAGCACGGCCGCGATCATGCCGCCCCTGCCCTTCGGCTTGGGCGCGGGATAGCCCTCTGCGGCCGGGGGAGCGCCCCAGGCGGGGCCTCCGCCCGCGCCGCCGGCGCCGTACGCCGGCACGGTGGGCGGCGGGGGCGGCCAGCCCTCGGCTCCGTGCGCGGCCGGCGCGGGGGGCGCGGGGGGCTGGCCGTAGCCGGGAACCTGCGCGGTCGGCGCAGCGGGCCGGCCGTAGCCGGGAACCTCCGCCGCGGGCGCGGGCGGGATCTGCTGGGTCGGCTCGGTGCCCGGCGCGGGCGTCGGCGGAAGCTGCTGGGTCACCTGCTCACCGGCGGCGGGTGCCGCAGGCGGGGCGGGCGGCACGGCCGGAGCGGCCGGGGCGGCGTCCTGCGGGGCGTGGCCCGGATGCGGGGCGGGCGCGGGGGCCGCCGGCGCCGTCTCGGAGCCCTGAGCAGGGGTCACGGACGGGGCCGCGGGGGGTGTGGGGGCCGCGGTGCCCTCGTTCTCGGTGCTCACAGCTCTCTCTCCTCGTCACACACAGCTGCAGAAATCCGGCGATATCGATCCGGCTGAACGTTCGACGTGCCGTACAAGTTCCAGAGCAAAGCCTTTCCCATGCCCCGTCAGAGCACTGTAAGCCGGACCTGTGCATCTCCCCCCATTCTTTATGTCCGGCATTTCGGATGCACTCGCAGGGCCGGACCCCGACCCCCGGAGGGCTGACGGTGGCACCATGACCCGGTGACCCACGCAATGCCGCGCACCATCCAGGTCGTCGCCCACCGCGGCGCTTCGGAGGATGCCCCCGAGCACACCCTGGCCGCCTACCGCAAGGCCATCGAGGACGGCGCAGACGCCCTCGAATGCGATGTCCGGCTCACCGCCGACGGCCATCTGGTCCTGGTGCACGACCGCCGGGTGAACCGCACCTCGAACGGCCGCGGAGCCGTCTCCGCCCTGGAGCTGGCCGATCTCGCCGCCCTCGACTTCGGCTCCTGGAAGGACCGCGAGGAGTCCCCCGACTGGGACGCCGACCCCGAGCGCACCTCCGTCCTCACCCTGGAGCGCCTCCTGGAGCTGGTCGCGGACACCGGACGGCCCGTACAGCTCGCAATCGAGACGAAGCACCCGACCCGCTGGGCCGGACAGGTGGAGGAACGCCTCCTCTTCCTCCTCAAGCGCTTCGGCCTGGACGCACCCCCGGCCGGGGGCCCGCACCCGGTCCGGGTCATGAGCTTCTCCGCGCGCTCCCTGCACCGGGTACGGGCTGCGGCGCCGACGGTCCCGACCGTGTACCTGATGCAGTTCATCTCGCCCCGGATGCGCGACGGGCGGCTGCCGGCCGGGGTGACGATCGCCGGCCCCGGGATGCGGATCGTCCGCAATCATCCCGGATTCATCCGCAAGCTTCAGGGCGCGGGCCACTCCGTTCACGTATGGACAGTGAACGAGCCGGAAGACGTTCAGCTCTGCGCTGATCTAGGTGTTGAAGCGATCATTACGAACAGACCTCGACAAGTTCTGTCCCAACTGGGGCGCTGACGTCCCGATTTGCGCACCCGTCACCCCCACCCCCTCCGTCACAGGGTGTGCTCCGGCGCATCCGCTCCGCATTCGATCGGCGCGAATGCGTCAGCGCGGCCTGCTTCGGCGGTTTCCGGTCCAGGCCAAGGGGGCATCCAGACCATGCGTGGGGCTAAGGAGGTTCCGGGGGTGGCGTTGGTGGTGGCACAAGAAGTGCCCACGTCGTCGTGCATGGACGTACGCCATGGTCCTGCGGGCGTGGGTGAGGCCAGGCAGCGGATGCGCGAACAACTGCGTATCAGCGGGGTGGCCGATTCGGTCGTGGACGATGCCGTACTGATCCTTTCCGAACTGCTCAGCAACGCCTGCCGACACGGCAGGCCGCTGGGCGCGCGGGAAGTCGGGGACGGGGCTGTACGCGCCGCATGGCGCATCGACAGAGTGGGGCGGCTGACGGTCGAGGTCACGGACGGGGGTGGGCCCACCCGGCCTGTTCCTTCCACGCCCTCGGTCACCGCACGCGGCGGCCGGGGGCTGAACATCATCAGCGCCCTCGCCCAGGACTGGGGTGTCCGGGACGGAGCGGCGGGTGAGGTCACCGTCTGGGTGGTCGTCGCCTGTGGGCCCCGGCACGAGGATTTCGCTACGCGCGTTGCGCCCCCGGCGATCGACTTCAGCACGGCATTCGACGATCTCGATGTCTGATCGCGTGGGCTCGGGAGCCAGGACCCTCTGGAACCGGGACCCCTGACCGCACAACAGCTCAACATCAGCACAGCAGTACCGGTCATCCGTACAGGCGGCCGTCCGGGAGCGCACGCCGACCGTGCTCCCGGCCGCACCCCACCGGTTCCGGCGGTACGAACGGCTAGGCTCGCGCCCAGACACGACGCCGTACCGCCGCAACCGGGAGACACGCACGATGGCCAAGAAGCGCCCCGCAGCCAAGTCTGCAAAGCCGCAGCTCAACAACGGTGAGATCCCCGTTGTCGGCGCACGCGAGCCCTGCCCCTGCGGATCCGGGCGCCGCTACAAGGCCTGTCACGGCGCAGCCGCCGCACACGCCGTCACCGAGCACGTCCAGCGGCCCTTCGAGGGCCTGCCGGGCGAGTGCGACTGGGTCGCCCTGCGCGAGCTCGTGCCCGCGGCCACCATCCCGCTGTCGCTGAAGGGCGGCCTGCCCGAGGGCGTCCCCTCCGTCACACTGGTGACCGTACTGCCCATGGCCTCGCCGGCGCTGCGCCGCGAGGACGGGTCCGTACTGCTCGGCCTGCAGAACGAGACGACCACCGGGGACCTCAGCCGCGACATGGCCGACACCCTGGAGCGCGCGCTCGTCGCGGAGCCGGGAACTCCGGTCGCCGCCCGCCGGGTCCCCGCGGAGGGTCCCCGACTTCAGGATCTCCTGGACGCCGACGGCGGTTTCGAGCCGGTTGTGCACAGCGGCTTCGAATTCTGGATTCCGGAATCCGAGGGCGACCAGAACGCGTCCCCGGAGATCGCCGCCTCGCTGGAGCGCGCCAACGCGGCCGCCATCCCCACCGTCAAGCTGACCGGCGTCGACGCCGCCTACTGGTGCGAGACCCCGGACAAGAACCACCTGCGCTGGGTCATGCCGCACCCCGAGGAAAAGCTGCTCGACGCCCTCGCGCGGCTGCACGCGGCCGGCACGTCCTCGCTCGGCGAGGGCACGAAGCTCGTCGGCTCCTTCCGCGCCCACGGTCTGATGGTCCCGGTCTGGGACCTGCCGACCGGAGTGACCGCCGACGACGTCGAGAAGCCGGCGGCACAGTTCGCGGAGCGGCTGGCCAAGGCACTGGCCACGGATGCTCCGCTGACCACGGAGGAGCGCCGGGCGCGCGGCGGTCTCACCAACCGCCAGGTGACCCTCAGCTGACGTCGCGCACGCGCGCGGAGCCGGTGACCGGAGTCACAACTCCCGCTAATCGTCTGCAAATCGGTGTCTGAATATCAGAGATCGAATTTGCGAACAGGCGATCTCTTGTTACCGTTCTTGTAGCCCGGTCGCTGGTGCATCCCCCGTCGCCAGCGACCGGGCCCTTCCATTTACGACGGTACTCAACCGTCACCCGGTGCCGGTGAGTTGCTCCCGGACCTCAAGAGCAGCTGCCCTTCATCATCCGGAACTGCAAACTCCGCTACGGCTGAGTAACTCTCGGGCTCCCCGGCGGAGTCCTCCTGCGGCGTCTCGCACAGACCGGGTTCGTCACCGGCACCGACCGAACAGCGGATCTGCACCGTGCGCCCGGCCGGACCCATCACCGTCAGCACGGCATCCAACGCGTGACCACTCGTGTTTCTGTAGTAACTCCTGCCCCACGTGCGGCCTTCGGCCACCAGCACGCACGTCTGCGCCTCCACTCCGTGGGGCGAGGACAGTTCGGGACCGCAGCGGGAATCCGTACGCGGCTGCTCCGCCGGGCCGGACGGCTGGGTCGCGGCCGGCTCCGCCGGACGTCCGGTCCGCGAGGGAGAGGTACGCGCGGGGTCCGAAAGGCCGAGGGTCTTGAACAGGCCGCCGCCCTTTCCGTCGTCCTGACCGGCAAAATCAGGCCCGGCGATCGCACCGGCGAGCGGGAGCGACAAGATGATCAGCACACCGGCGCCGATACCGATCAGGCGGAGATTCATTCGCCGAAGATAGCGACGCGGGAAAGGGGCGCGGAGATCCCCGCGCCCAATTCCCTTGGAAACTCGTCCCGCTGGCACCCGTACGAGTGATCCTGCGGGACCTCACAGGTCAGTACGCGAGCCGGCTGCCGCCGCCGGGCGCACTGCTGCTCGCCTCGACCAGCGCGTCCACGACCGCCTCGACGTCGGGCAGCCAGAGCTTCGCCCCCGCGGCCTGCGACGCCTGCGCGCCGGGGGACTTCGGATCGGCCGGACCCTGCTGCAGCGCACGCGGTTCGCGCTCCCAGCGCACCCGGCCGCCGCTGGAGGCGGCGGACGGCGGCAGGAGCAGGTAGCCGCCCTCGCCGTGGAACCGCAGCGAGGAGGGCACGTGGTCCTTCGCGTACAGGAGTTCTCCGAGCCGCTCCAGCGAGTACGGCGCCACGAGCAGCGCCCACCGGGTGGGTGTGGCGACGACAGGGCCGAGCTTCAGCCCCTGCGCGTCCAGTCGCACGAGGGCCCGCGCGGCGGCGCCCGCCGGGAGACTCACCGCGCACGGAGCGGTTCCGCCCGTCGCCATCAGGACCGGTGCGGTGGGCCGGTTGGTCCACCACCAGGACACCATCCGGGGGTCGGTGGAAGCGGCGAGCAGACCCGGGTCGAAGGGGTGGGCGCCGGGGACGACGCAGTCGGGGTCGGGGCAGGCGCAGCGCGTGCCGTCCGTACCGGACAGGCCGACGCCGGGCAGGACGGGCCACTGCCAGGTGGTGGCGCAGGTGAGCGCCGCTTCGAGGAGAGCGGAAGTGCCGCCGCTCCCACCCCGGTCGGGGCGCAGGGATTGAAAGCGATCGCGGAGCCGCTGGAGACGCCTTCCGAGGATCTCGCGCATGAGCGCTCGTTCCTTTCCGTTGAACGCCGAGGGCCACATCACACCATGTAACCGGTGACTCACCACACGTACAGGTTTCGCGTCACTGTCCGCCAGGGGCGGGTTCACGCGGTTCGTGCAGTTTTCTTACGGGTCCATCAAACGTCCGGCGGGGATGGAGCGCGACCCGCGCCGACTGCCTAGACCGGCTGCCGCCGCTTAGGACGACAGACCGCGACCGAGCGGTTCCCGGTACGCCAACTGACCTCGGCCACTACCGAGTACGTACCCGACCCCCCTGCGGAGCTCGTCCAGTCGACCTCAAAAACCGACTGCTTCCAGCTTTTTCCGGCCAAGTTCTAGCCTTGGCCCGACGGTGAGTTGCCGCCTCCTGGACACCAGGATTCCCACCTGGGCAATGCTGGACATGCATCCATGTGTGCGTGTAGATGTGGATTCCTTGATGGCGGCGCAGCACGGTCTGGGGGTTTGCGATGCTATTCGGCGAATCGCACCAGGTGGAAAGGCGGACGCCATGAGCGCCCCGCATCTGCCGAAAGTGGCTGGAATCGATCCAGCTGTCACCGCGTCGCCGCACACTGCGGCGCCCGCACCCGCCCGACCCACACCCGCACCGGCCCCGCCGACCGCACCGGGCAGCGTCATCCAGGACCGGTTGGCGGGCATGGTCTCGGACCTCACCACGCTGCACGAGCTCACCGAGCGCCTGGCCCGCACCGGCGACCTCGACACCTCCCTCCACGAATTCCTGCGGGCCGGAGCCGCACTCGTCGGCGCCCGCCGCGGCCTGATCGTCCTGGAGCCCGCCGACGGGCTCGGCCCCACCGCCACCATCGGCCTCGGACTCGGCCACGCCGACCTGGGCCACATCGAGACCGTCCCGCGCAGCGCGACCTGCTACGGACGGATCCTCGACGGGCTGCCCGACGCCCAGGGCGGCTCCGAAGTCCTCCCCGAACCGGACGCACCCCCCGGCACCGGCGGATTCGCCGCCCCCGTGGACCCCCGCCACCGCGAGGTCGCCGCCCGGCTCGGCTACGCCGCCAGCTACGCGCTCCCGCTGACCGCCGAGGCCACCGGCCGGCTCGGTGCCGCCGTGTGGCTCTACGACGAGCAGGCCGAGCCGAGCGACCGCCAGCGCGACCTGGCCGGGCTGTACGTGCGCCACGCCGCCGAGCACCTGGCCCGGATGCTGGAGGTGGAACGATCCCGCACCCGCCTGGCCACCGTCGCGGAGGAACTGCTGCCCAGCCGGCTCCCCCGGATCCCCGGGGTGCAGCTCGCGGCCCGCCACCACACGGGACCGCGCGGCGGGGGCGACTGGTACGACGCGCTGCCGCTGCCCGAGGGCGCCCTGGGACTGGCCGTGGGCTCCGTCACCGGATCCGGCCCGAGCGCCGTCGCCGCCATGGGGAGGCTGCGCGCGTCCCTGCGCGCCTACGCCGTCATGGAGGGCGAGGACCCCGTGGCCGTCCTGTCGGACCTGGAACTGCTGCTGCGGCTGACCGAGCCCGCCCGCTGCGCCACCGCGCTCTTCGCCTACTGCGAGCCCGCCGGAGGGCCGCAGGCCGACGGCCGGCGCAGCAAGATCATCATGGCGGGGGCCGGGCACGCCCCGCCGCTCCTCATCGGCGAACACCGCACCGAGTACGTGGAGACCTCGCTCTCCGCGCCCCTGGGCATGCTGTCCTGCTGGGAGGCGCCGAGCATGGAGATCGAACCGGCACCCGGAGAAACGGTGCTTCTCTACACCGACGGGCTGCTGCACCACACCGGCGACCCGATGGACCGGGCGTACGCGCGACTGCACGCGGCGGCCGCAGGGGCGCCTCGCGCCGCCCGGGAGGACCCGGCGGCCCTGTGCGACCACATCCTGCGGACCGTGCTGCCCGACGGGCGGCCGACCGACGCCCCCGAGGACATCGTGCTGCTCGCAGCCCGCTTCGAGTGATCCGCCGTGGGCCCCGGACCGTGACAACCCGCACGATCCGGACCACGCCTTCCCCGTACACGCATACGATGGATGAGGTCCACACCCAGGTCCGTACCGTCGTAGCTGAGGAGAAGACGTGGCTGACGAGCTCACCCCGGAGACCCCGGAAGAAGAGCAGCCCAAGAAGACGCACAAGCAGCGCAAGAACGGTCTGTACCCGGGCGTCAGCGACGAACTCGCCGAGAACATGCGCACCGGCTGGGCCGACACCGAGCTGCAGGGCCTGGAGCCGATCGCGCAGGCCGCGCACACCGCCGCCCGGCGTGCCGCGCTGTCCGAGCGCTTCCCCGGTGAGCGCCTGGTCGTCCCCGCGGGCCGTCTGAAGACCCGCTCGAACGACACCGAGTACCCCTTCCGCGCCTCGACCGAGTACGCGTACCTCACGGGCGACCAGACCGAGAACGGCGTCCTGGTCCTGGAGCCGGCAGGTGCGACCGGGCACACCGCGACCATTTACCTGCTGCCGCGCTCCGACCGGGAGAACGGCGAGTTCTGGCTGTCCGGCCAGGGCGAGCTGTGGGTCGGCCGCCGCCACTCCCTCACCGAGGCCGAGCAGCTCCTGGGCATCCCCGCCCAGGACGTGCGCGAGCTCGCCGCCGCCCTCACCGAGGCCGAGGGCCCGGTCCGCGCCGTGCGCGGCCACGACACGGTGATCGAGTCCGCCCTCACCGACAAGGTGACCAAGGAGCGCGACGAAGAGCTGCGCGTCTACCTCTCCGAGGCCCGCGCCGTGAAGGACGATTTCGAGATCGGCGAGCTGCAGAAGGCCGTCGACTCCACCGTCCGCGGTTTCGAGGACGTCGTGAAGGTCCTCGACAAGGCCGAGGCCACGTCCGAGCGCTACATCGAGGGCACCTTCTTCCTGCGCGCCCGCGTCGAGGGCAACGATGTCGGCTACGGCTCGATCTGCGCCGCCGGCCCGCACGCCTGCACCCTGCACTGGGTGCGCAACGACGGCGACGTCCGCTCCGGTGACCTGCTGCTGCTCGACGCCGGTGTGGAGACCCACTCCCTCTACACCGCCGACGTCACGCGCACGCTGCCGATCAACGGCACGTACACCGACATCCAGCGCAAGATCTACGACGCGGTCTACGAGTCCCAGGAAGCCGGCATCGCCGCGGTGAAGCCGGGCGCGAAGTTCCGCGACTTCCACGACGCCTCCCAGCACGTGCTGGCCGAGAAGCTCGTCGAATGGGGCCTGCTGGAGGGCCCGGTCGAGCGTGTCCTGGAGCTCGGCCTGCAGCGCCGCTGGACCCTGCACGGAACCGGCCACATGCTCGGCATGGACGTCCACGACTGCGCCGCCGCGCGCACCGAGGCGTACGTGGACGGGACGCTGGAGCCGGGCATGTGCCTGACCGTCGAGCCGGGTCTCTACTTCCAGGCCGACGACCTGACCGTGCCCGAGGAGTACCGCGGCATCGGCGTCCGGATCGAGGACGACATCCTGGTGACGGAGGACGGCAACCGGAACCTGTCGGCCGGGCTGCCCCGCACCTCGACCGACGTCGAGGCCTGGATGGCGCGCCTGAAGGGCTGACGCCGGCCGGACCGAGGCCGACAGGACCGACGTCCGCGCCCAGGCGTGTCGGTGGGCGGGATCCCGGAAGGGGGTCCCGCCCACCGGCGTACTACGACACCTTCAGCAGCGCGTCCTCGCGCCACTTCAGCATCTTGTCGAAGCTCACCACCGCGCCCCGCCCCGGACGGTTGCGGAAACGGACGTGGTCGGAGAGCTCGGCGATCAGGTGCAGGCCCCGGCCGTGCTCGGCCAGGGCGGGTCTGCGGCGAGCCACCGTGGCGGGCGGGAATCCCGGCCCGGAGTCGGTCACCTCGATGCGGCAGCAGTCCCCGTCCAGATAGGCCGTGACGTGGTACGCCTCGGTCTCGTCCGGGATGTCGCCGCCCCCGCCGTGCTCCACCGCGTTCGCACAGGCTTCGCTCAGTGCCACCGAGAGATCGAAGGAGATGTCCGGGTCCACCCCCGCGGTCTCCATAGTCCCCAGCAGCAGTCGCCTGGCGAGCGACACGCTCGCGGCTTCGCGCCTCAAGTGGAGAGACCACCAGATGCTCATACGGTTACCTATTGCCGCCCGCGAGGGGCCGTAAGCGCCCTTGGGCCGTCCGGGACCTCATTGCACACGTCCGGCGGATGCGGATGTTCCGGACCTGCCGTATGGAGGGCATCAGCGCAGTGCGATGATGTCCCGGCCATGTCTGACCCCCACGCGACGCACGCCGGAGCCGGCCTCCGGCTGATCCGGGCCGCGGTGTTCACCGCGGTCTGTGTCGTGCTGTCCGCGGCCGGGCACGCCCTGGCGTCCTGCGCCACCGTGCCCTGGTGGTCCCTGTGCATCGGCTTCCTCGCCGTCTTCGCGATCGCCGCCCCGCTCGCGGGACGCCGTCGGACGCTGCCCGGCCTCGCCGCCGGGCTCACCGCCGGGCAGCTCTCGCTGCACGCGCTGTTCGGTCTCGGCCAGCACAGCACCGCGGCAGTTCAGGCACCCGGCGGGGCCTCCGACGGCTCGCTCGCAGAACTCGCCGCGCGGCTGGTGTGCGGGGGCAACTCCGTACCCCTGAGCCCGGCCGATGCCCGCCGGATCCTGGAGGCCGCCGGCCTGGACCCGGCCGCCCTGGCCGAGCAGGCCGCGGAACAGGGCCATGGCGCGCACGTGGCCCAGGCCGTCACCACCGCTCCCGAGACCGGCCTGTTCAGCCCGGCCATGCTGCTCGGGCACCTGCTGGCCGCGCTCGTCGCCGGCTGGCTGCTCGGCCGCGGCGACGCTGCGCTCTTCCGGCTCGTCGAACTGTCCCGGCTCACTGCCGAAGCGGCCCCGATGCGCCCGCTGCGCGCGGCACTTGCCTTCGTACGCGCCCTCGGCGCCGGACTCGGCACGTCCACCCGCAGCCCGCGGACCGGCCGCCGGACCGGAGCCGGTCCCGCGGCCTCCACGGGCCGGGAAGCACTCCAGCACACGGTGATCCGCCGCGGGCCACCCGCGGCGTTCGCCCTCGCAGCCTGACGCGGCGCCCGCCTCCCCTGGACACACAGCGGGAGCACCGGTGCCGCGTACTCCGCGCGCGCCCGTGCGCGGAGTTACCGCCAGCACTGCTTCCGTGGAGTGTTTCTGCCATGAAGACCTCTCGTGTCTCCTTCGCCGCCGCCCTCGCCGCCGGCTCCGTCCTCGTCCTGTCCGGCACCGCATTCGCGCACGTCGGCGTGCAGCCGATCGGCGAAGCCGCCAAGGGCGGGTACGCGACGCTCAACTTCAAGGTCCCGAACGAGCGCGACAACGCCTCGACCACGCAGCTCGAAGTCAACTTCCCTGTCGACCAGCCCCTCACGTCCGTCATGCCGCAGGACATCCCCGGCTGGACCGTGAACGTCGAGAAGACGAAGCTCGACAAGCCCCTGACCGTGCACGGCAAGCAGGTCAACGAGGTCGTCACCAAGGTGACCTGGTCCGGCGGCAAAATCGGCCCGGGCATGTTCCAGCAGTTCCCGGTCTCCGTCGGCAAGCTCCCCGAGAACGCCGACCAGATGGTCTTCAAGGCGATCCAGACCTACGACAACAACGAGGTCGTGCGCTGGATCGAGGAGGCCAAGGAAGGTGCCGCGGAACCGCAGACCCCTGCACCCGTGCTGAAGCTGACCGCCGCGAAGGGCGACGACCACCACGCCGGCGCGAAGAGCGACGAGGCGAAGAACACCGGGAAGGACGCCGGCAAGGACGCGGACCACGGCCACGACGAGGCCTCCGCCGACCACGGCTCCGACACCACCGCGCGCGTCCTCGGCATCGCCGGCATCATCGTCGGACTCGCCGGCGTCGCCTTCGGCATCGCCTCGCGCCGCCGCTCCGCCTGACGGGCCGCGCCCCGGGCGCCGTCGCCCCGTACCTCTCCATCCCTACATCCCCGATCCCAGGGACATCCCTCCATGCGCACCACACGTGTGACGGTCGCCGCGCTCCTCGCCGCGGCCGTACTCACCCTCACCGCCTGTGGCACTGAGCCCGCCGAGAACAGCGGGGTCACCCAGATCTCCGGCGGTCAGGACGCCAAGAAGGCGGCCACCGTACTGGACCGCCCGTTCAACAAGCCGGAGCTCGTCCTGACGGACACCGCCGGCAAGCCGTGGAACCTCCGTGAGCAGACCAAGGGCAAGCCGACGCTCATCTACTTCGGCTACACCAACTGCCCCGACGTGTGCCCGCTGACGATGAGCAACATCGCCGTCGCCAAGAAGAACCTCCCGAAGGAGGACCAGGACAACCTCCGCGTCGTCTTCGTCACCACCGACCCCGAACGGGACACCCCCGAATCCCTCGGTGCGTGGCTCAAGGCGCAGGACCCGTCCTTCATCGGACTCACCGGGGACTTCGCGACCATCCAGGCCGCCGCACGAACCCTCGGCATCGGTATCGATCCCGCCAAGAAGGAGGCCGACGGCAGCGTCGTCTCCATGCACGGCGCGCAGGTCATCGCGTTCTCGCCCAAGACCGACGAGGGCTACGTCCTCTACGGCGAGGGCACGACCGTCGACGACTACGCCAAGGATCTGCCGAAGCTCATCAAGGGGGAGAACCCGTGAACACCCGCACCATCCGTACCCTCGCCGCCGCTCTCTCCCTGACGGCAGCGCTCGCCATATCCGGGTGTTCCGGCGAGGCCGAACCCCAGCTGGTCGTCAAGGGCGCCTTCATGCCCCAGCCCGTGAACGACAAGATGGCCGGTGCCTTCATGGTCATCGGCAATCCCACCGAAAACCCCGACAAGCTCATCGGCGCCACCTCCCCGCTCTCCGACGATCTCCAGATCCACGAGACCAAGGACCAGAAGATGCAGCAGGTCCCGTCGATGGACGTGCCGGCGGACGGCGAGCTCAAGCTGGAGCGCGGCGGCAACCACATCATGTTCATGGGGCTCAAGAGCACACCCAAGGTCGGCGACAAGGTCGCCGTCGAGCTCCGCTTCGAGAAGGCCGGCTCCGTCAAGGTCGAGCTGGACGTGAAGGATCGCACGTACAACGCGCAGGCTCCGACATCCACGGCCGGCCACGGCCACTGACGGACCGAGGACTGACACGCCCATGACGGCCACCGCCCCCGCCCCCTCCGCGGCCCGCGCCCGTGCCACGGCATTCCTGCCACGGCTCGCGCTGGTCCTCGCAGCTCTGCTGGCGACCCTGTTCACCGCGGCCGCACCGGCCACGGCGCACGCCGCACTCACCGCGAGCGACCCCACGGACGGGGCGGTGGTCGCCACGGCACCCGCCCAGGTCACGCTCTCCTTCTCGGAGCAGGTCGCCATGGGCGACGACTCGATCCGCGTCCTCGACCCCCAGGGCCGGCGCGTGGACACCGGTGAACTGCGCGACATGTGCAGCGGCAACACCATCCGCTACGGCACCGCCCTGCACGCCGGCCTGCCCAACGGCACCTACACCGTCGCCTGGCAGGCCGTCTCGGCGGACAGCCACCCGATCTCCGGCGCGTTCACGTTCTCCATCGGCGCGCCCTCGGCCACCGAGGTCTCCCTCCCCGCCACGACGGCGGGCGGCGGTCCCGTCGGGATCGCCTACGGCATCGCCCGCTACGCCGCCTACGCCGGGTTCGCCGTCCTGGTGGGCGGCGCGGCGTTCATCCTGCTGTGCTGGCGCCGGGGCGCCGCCGAGCGGCCGCTCCAGAAGCTCGTCGTGCGGGCCTGGGTCACCCTGACCGCCGCCACCCTGGCGATGCTGGTGCTGCGGACTCCGTACACGGGGTCCGGCCGGTTCGCCGACGCCTTCGACCTGGACGGTCTCAGGGCGGTCCTGGAGACCAAGACGGGCGCGTCGCTGGTCTCGCGGCTGCTGCTGCTGGGGGCGGCCGCCCTCTTCGTCGCGGTCCTCTTCGGGGTGTACGCACGCCGCCTGGAGGACTCCGGGACCGAGGAGAAGGACGGGGAGAAGTCAGGGGAAGCCGGGGTAAGGGCCGGGGAGAAGGCCGGGGACACCAACGACCTCACCTTCGGCCTGGCCATCGGAGGCGCCGTGGTCTCCGGCGGCATCGCGGCCACCTGGGCCCTCTCCGAGCACGCGTCCACCGGTATCCAGCCCGGCCTCGCCATGCCCGCCGACATCCTGCACATGATGGCCGCGGCCACCTGGCTCGGCGGCCTCTCCGCCCTGCTCGTCGCCCTGCACAAGGTGCCCGGGATCGAGCGCTCGGCGGTCCGGCGGTTCTCCCGGGTCGCCTTCGTCAGCGTGGTGGTCCTGGCTGTCACGGGCGTCTACCAGACCTGGCGACAGACCGGTAGCTGGTCCGCCCTCACCGGCACCGAGTACGGGCGGCTGCTGCTCCTCAAGGTCGCCCTGGTCGCCGTTCTGCTCGCCGTCGCCTACACGTCGCGGAAGTGGACCGCCCGGCTCGCCGAGGCCCCCACGGCACTCGAAGAGGCCGACGCGAAGGTGGGCGCGCAGGTGGCCGCGGACGACGATGTTTCACGTGAAACAGAGTCCGTGAACATCACCGCCGACCCGGAACGGGCCGCCCAGCTCGCCCGGCAGCGGGCCGCTCTGGAGAGCGCACGCGAGAAGCGGGTGCGTGACGCGGACCCGGACCGTGCGGGCCTGCGCCGCTCCGTCCTCGCCGAGGCGGGGATCGCCGTGGTCCTGCTCGTCGTGACCACGGTCCTCACGAGCACCGAGCCCGGGCGCACCGTGGAGCAGGAGGCGGCCCGCGGCTCCGCCGCCACCGCGGTTCCCGACCGCGCCGTGAAGATCACTCTGCCGTTCGACACCGGCGGCCCGAACGGCAAGGGGTCCGTCCGGCTGGAGCTCGACCCGGGCCGGGTCGGCGCCAACACCCTGCACCTCTGGGCGGACACCGGCGACGGGCAGCCCTTCGACCTCCCCGAGATCAAGGTCGCCTTCACCCTCGCGGCCAAGGACATCGGCCCCCTGCCGGTCGTCCCCGACCAGGCCGCCCCCGGGCACTGGACCGCATCCGGCGTCCAACTGCCGCTCGCCGGCGAATGGCGCATCGATGTGACCGTCCGTACGTCCGACATCGACCAGACCACCGTCCAGAAGACCGTGAAGATCGGCTGACCAGCGTGACCGAGAGCAACCCCGACATCGAGATCTCCCGGCGCCGGCTGCTGGGCACCGTCGGCGCCGCAGGCGCCGCAGGCCTGGCCCTCGGCGGCGCGAGCGGCGCCCTCGCGCACTCCGCGCTCGCCGGCTCCGGGAGCGGCTCCGCCACCGGCGCGGCAGGGAGCCTTTCCTCCCTCGGAGCCACCCAGGTCGCGTTCCACGGGGACCACCAGGCCGGCATCACCACACCCCTGCAGGCCAAGGGACACGTCGTCGCCTTCGACCTGGCCCCCGGGGCGGGCCGGACCGAGGCCGCAGCGCTGCTGCGACGCTGGTCCGACACCGCACGGCGGCTCATGGCGGGCGAGACCGCCCCGGCCGCCGACAGCGGTATCGCCCTCGATGCCGGGCCGTGCTCCCTCACGGTCACCTTCGGCTTCGGGCACTCCTTCTTCGAGCGCACCGGCCTCGGCGCCCGTCGCCCCGCGGCCCTCGACCCGCTGCCCGACTTCTCCTCCGACCGGCTCGACGCCCAGCGCAGCAACGGCGACCTGTGGGTCCAGATCGGCGCGAACGACGGACTCGTCGCCTTCCACGCCCTGCGCGCACTCCAGAAGGACGCCGGGGACGCCGCGCGCATCCGCTGGCAGATGAACGGCTTCAACCGGTCCCCCGGCGCGACCGGCACCCCGATGACCGCCCGCAACCTCATGGGACAGGTTGACGGCACCGGCAACCCGAAGCCTTCCGAGCCCGACTTCGACCGGCGGATCTTCGTTCCCGCCACGGGACCCGGGCCCGCGGAGCACGCCTGGATGGGCGGGGGCTCGTACGCGGTCGTGCGGCGCATCCGCATGCTCCTCGACGACTGGGACAAGCAGTCCTTGGCGCAGCAGGAGCAGGTGATCGGCCGGACCAAGGCCACCGGCGCCCCGCTGACAGGGGGCGGCGAGACCACCGAGATGGAACTCGACAAGATCGGCCCCGACGGCAAGCCCGTCATCCCGTCCAACGCCCACGCCCGGATCTCGGCCCCCGAGCAGAACGGCGGGGCCGCCATGCTGCGGCGCCCCTTCTCCTTCCACGACGGGATCGGATCCGACGGCGCTCCCGACGCAGGGCTCCTGTTCATCTGCTGGCAGGCCGACCCGCTGCGCGGATTCGTCCCCGTACAGCGCAAGCTCGACCGCGGGGACGCGCTGTCGGCGTTCATCCGGCACGAGTCCAGTGGCTTGTACGCGGTACCGCGCGGGCCTCGCAGCGGCGAGTACGTGGGTCAGCGGCTGCTCGAAGGATGAACAGCGCCGCGGTGGCCGGCACCCCGGCATTAGGCTGATCACATGTCAGCCACCCGCTTCACGTATCTCGGTCCCGAGGGCACGTTCACCGAGGCCGCCCTGCGCACCCTGCCGGAAGCCGCGACCCGGGAGCTCGTCCCGATGGTGTCGGTCCCGGCCGCCCTGGACGCCGTACGCAACGGCGAGGCGGCCGCCGCCCTCGTGCCGATCGAGAACTCGGTGGAGGGCGGGGTCACGGCCACCCTCGACGAGCTGGCCTCGGGCGAACCGCTGATGATCTACCGCGAGGTGCTGCTGCCCATCGCGTTCGCCCTGCTCGTACGGCCGGGCACCGCCCTGTCGGACGTCAAGACCGTCACCGGGCACCCGGTCGCCCAGCCCCAGGTCCGGAACTGGCTGCGGGCGAACCTGCCCGACGCGGTGTGGGAGTCGGCGGCCTCGAACGCCGACGGCGCCCGGCTGGTCCAGGAGGGGCGCTTCGACGCCGCCTTCGCGGGCGAGTTCGCCGCCGCCACCTACGGCCTCGTTCCGCTGGTCACCGAGATCCACGATGCGGAGAACGCCGAGACCCGGTTCGTACTGGTGGGACGCCCCGCGCGGCCGGCCGCACCGACCGGCGCCGACAAGACGTCCGTCGTGCTGTGGCTCGGCGACGACCACCCCGGTGCGCTGCTGGAGCTCCTCCAGGAGTTCGCGGTCCGCGGGGTGAACCTGATGCTGATCCAGTCCCGTCCGACGGGACAGGGCATCGGCAACTACTGCTTCGCCGTCGACGCCGAGGGCCACATCTCGGACCGGCGGGTCAGCGAGGCGCTCATGGGCCTCAAGCGGACCTGCCCCCAGGTCCGCTTCCTCGGCTCCTACCCGCGTGCCGGTGTCGCGCAGAGTGACGTGCGCTCCCCGCGGCACGGAACCACCGATGGCGACTTCACGGCTGCCTCCGACTGGCTGGCGCGCTGCCTCGACGGCCGGGCGTAGCGTCGTCCACTGTCCACAGAGTTATCCACAGGCCGAGAGAGAGACCTGGGGACAAGTCGACAGAGCGGCACGACAAGGTCGACAAATCGGTCGGTGGGCTCAGGTTTCGCGCTGGGAAGCGGGAGGTGAACGGTGTCACCTCCGTATCGCCGATCAACTCTTTGGAGCGAGTCATTCCCACCCGAATGAGTGTGTGAGGGTGGTTTGAACCCTGATTCACCTCGGCCATCCACCGATCAGGAATGATCTATTCCTGTGTCCACAGATGCAGCACACAGCCTGTGGATAAGCTGCGGACGGTCACAATTCCTGTGGACAAGAACCACCTCCGGCCCTGCTCAGGGACAACCAGGGATCCGGCATTGTGCCCCTTTTCGGGGAATGGGCCCGCTTTTATTGACAGCCCGAGTAGGGCCACTTCCGGTCAGCGATCAAGACTTATCCATTCGTTGCAATTAGGACATAGCGACACGCAGCGTGATATCGGTGTGATCCCAGGAACCCCAGCCCGGTAGCCTGGAGGGGTGATTGACCTCCGGCTGCTCCGTGAAGACCCTGACCGTGTCCGCGCCTCGCAGCGCGCTCGTGGAGAGGACGTCGAACTCGTCGACGCCCTGCTCTCCGCGGACGAGCGCCGCAGGTCCTCTGGCGTGCGCTTCGACGAACTGCGCAATGAGCAGAAGTCGCTCGGCAAGCTCATCCCGAAGGCCTCCCCGGAGGAGCGGGCGGAGCTGCTGAAGAAGGCCGAGCAGCTCAAGCAGGACGTCAAGGCCGCCGAGGCCGAGCAGAACGAGGCCGACGAAGCCGCCAAGCGCCTTCTCCTCCAGCTCGGCAACATCGTGCACGAGGATGTTCCGGTCGGCGGCGAAGAGGACTTCACCGTCCTGGAAACGCACGGCACCATCCGCGACTTCGCCGCCGAGGGCTTCGAGCCCAAGGACCACCTGGAACTCGGCGAGCTGCTGGGTGCCATCGATGTCGAGCGCGGCGCCAAGGTCTCGGGCTCGCGCTTCTACTACCTGACCGGTGTGGGCGCGCTGCTGGAGCTGGCGCTGGTCAACGCCGCGATCGCGCAGGCCACCGAGGCCGGCTTCATCCCGATGCTGACCCCCGCTCTGGTCCGCCCGCGCGCCATGGAGGGCACCGGATTCCTCGGCCAGGCCGCGGAGAACGTCTACCACCTGGAGAAGGACGACTACTACCTGGTCGGCACTTCCGAGGTCCCGCTCGCCGCGTACCACATGGACGAGATCATCGAGGGCGACAAGCTGCCGCTCCGGTACGCCGGCTTCTCCCCGTGCTTCCGCCGTGAGGCCGGTACGTACGGCAAGGACACCCGCGGCATCTTCCGCGTCCACCAGTTCGACAAGGTCGAGATGTTCTCGTACGTCGCCCCCGAGGACGCCGAGGCCGAGCACCAGCGGCTCCTGGAGTGGGAGAAGCAGTGGCTGACCAGCCTGGAGCTGCCGTTCCAGGTGATCGACGTCGCCACCGGTGACCTGGGCGCCTCCGCCTCGCGCAAGTTCGACTGCGAGGCGTGGATCCCGACCCAGGGCAAGTACCGCGAGCTGACCTCCGCCTCGAACTGCGACAGCTTCCAGGCCCGCCGCCTGTCGATCCGCTACCGCGACGGCAAGAAGGCCCAGCCGCTCTCCACGCTGAACGGCACCCTGTGCGCGGTTCCGCGCACGATCGTGGCGATCCTGGAGAACCACCAGCTGGCCGACGGTTCCGTGCGGGTGCCCGAGGCGCTCCGTCCGTACCTGGGCGGCCGCGAGGTCCTGGAGCCGATCAACAAGTGAGCCCGGCCCCGTTCCCGTACAAGCTCGTCGCAACCGATCTCGACGGCACACTGCTGCGCGGCAACGACACCGTCTCGGAACGCACCCGTGAGGCGCTCGCCGCGGCCACCGCGGCGGGCGCGGCGCACATCATCGTCACCGGCCGCGCCGTGCCCTGGACCCGTCACGTACTCGACGACCTCGGCTACAAGGGGATCGCCGTCTGCGGACAGGGCGCGCAGGTCTACGACGCGGGTGCGCACCGGCTGCTGACCTCGGTGACGCTGGACCGGCAGCTGGCCGGCCTCGCGCTCTCGAAGCTGGAGGCGGAGGTCGGTCCGCTGGCCCTGGCCGCCAGCCGTGACGGGGTGGACGGCGAGGTCCTCTTCGGACCCGGCTACCAGGTGCAGGAGGGCCTCCCGGCCCTCTACCTGGAGGACACCGCGGCGGTGTGGACGGCTCCTCTCAACAAGCTCTACATCCAGCACCCGGAGCTGGACGACGACCAGCTCGTCAAGGCGGCCCGGGAGACCGTGGGCAGCCTGGTCGACGTCGTCATGGCCGGTCCGGGGATAGTGGAGATCCTGCCGCTGGGCCTGACGAAGGCCACCGGCCTGTCCCTGGCCGCTCGCCGGCTCGGGGTGAAGGCGGCGGAGACGATCGCCTTCGGCGACATGCCCAACGACATCCCGATGTTCGGCTGGGCCGCCCACGGGGTGGCCATGGCCAACGCCCATCCGGAACTCAAGGCGGTTGCCGACGAGGTGACGACCTCCAACGAGGAGGACGGGATCGCGGTGGTGCTGGAGCGCCTGCTGGGCGCCGCGTAACGCGCGGAACGTACGAGAGGTCCGGGGCAGCCCGCGCCAGAAGGCGCGCTCGAAGTGGCTGCCCCGGACCTTTTTGTTGCTCCCCGCACGACTCACTCTGCCCCGCCCCGAAGCCCCTTACCAGCGAATTTCAGCGCATCAGCCGATCGGCAGAGTCGGCGGGACCGCCGGGCGTGTGGATCTGCCGGACGGCAGATGGTCGGGCGTCGGCCTGCGCTCGTAGGGTCGGCGCATGACCGTCAACCTCCGTGCCCTATGGGCCCCGTTACTGGCTTCGGCCGCGCTTGCGAGCATCGTCGGCACCGTCCTGGGGGTGCCCGCGACGTGGCTGATGCTCTGGGCGGGCCTGCTGCTCCTGCTGCTCGCCCTGGTGGCCCGCTGGTCGCCGGTGCGTCCGGGGGCCGTCGCGGGTGGTCTGGGCGTGGTCGCGGTCTCGGTGTGGCCCGTACCGCTGGTGTGGGAGACCGGTTCGTGGCTGGAGCGCAGCGGTGTGGCGGGCTTCTGGGCGGTACCGGCGCTCGGGGCCGCGCTGGCCGGCGGCTACCTGCGCCGTCAGGCGTCCCGGATGGAGCAGGCCGTGCGGGACGCGCGGCGCGATCAGCAGCTGGAACTGGCCCGCGATCTGCACGACTTCGTGGCGCACGACGTGAGTGCCATCGTCGTGCAGGCCCAGGCAGCGAGGTTCGTGGCCGAACAGGATCCCGGGCAGGCGGTCCGGGCGCTGGAGCGGATCGAGACGGCTGGGTTGAGCGCGCTGGCGTCGATGGACCGCACCGTGCACGCCCTGCAGGAGGCCGCGGGCGGGCCGACTGCCCCGGTTCCGGGCCTGTCCCAACTGCCGCAGCTGGTGGACCGGTTCGAGGGCGGAGCCCTGGAAGCCGACCCCGTGGCCGTGCAGGAGCTGTCGCGGGAGGCAGACACCACCGCCTACCGGGTGGCCGTCGAAGCACTGACGAACGTACGCCGGCACGCGCCCGGGGCAGCCGTGGTCCGGGTCGCCGTACGCCGGGCCGGGGCAGGCACCGAGCTCAGCGTGACCAACTCCGCCGCCCCCCGCGGCGGGGGCGGGCTACTGGCCCGCCGCAGGCGGGGCGGTACCGGGCTGGCCGGTCTGCGCGCACGGGTGGAGGCGGCGGGTGGAACCCTGCGCGCCGGGGCGGCCGAGGACGGGGGATGGCGGGTTTGCGCCGTCTTCCCGGCGGAGGAGAACGCCCTCAGGTGATCATGGCGGCGTGACCACACGCATCCTGATAGCCGACGACCAAGAGGACATCCGCAGCGGCTTCCGGCTGATCCTCGATTCGCAGCCGGACATGACCGTCGTGGGGGAGGCTGCGGACGGGGAGCAGGCCGTGGCGCTGGCCCGGCGGCTGCGGCCCGACGTGGTGCTCGCTGACATCCGGATGCCACGGCTCGACGGGCTGGAGGTGACCCGGCTGCTGGCACCCGAGACACGGGTGGTGGTCGTGACCACCTTCGACCTCGACGAGTACGTGCACACCGCACTGCGCAACGGCGCCTGCGGCTTTCTGCTGAAGCGGTCCGGGCCGGCGCTGCTCATCGAGGGCGTACGGGCCGCAATGGCGGGGGACACCCTGATCAGTCCGCAGATCACGGTGCGGCTGCTGAGCCGGCTGACGCAGGCGGGTCCGGCCGTCCGGCCCGCGGCGCACCCGCTGACGGAGCGGGAGCTGGAGATCGTGCGGCTGGTGGCGAGGGGGCTCACCAACGCCGAGATCGGCGCTGAGCTGTTCATCACCGCGGGCACGGCCAAGACCCATATCGCGAACGTGCAGGCCAAGATCGGAGCCCGCAACCGGGTGGGGATCGCTGCATGGGCGTGGGAGCACGGCGTCGCGAAAGCGGAGGCCGACTAATCACGTTTCACGTGAAACACGGCGCTCCTTCGCGTGAGGCGATGTTTCACGTGAAACAACGTGGCGCGTCAGCGGCCAGGACAGCAGTCCGACCGTGAGCGCGATGGCGTGGCCGAGGTCGGTGAAGGTGCCGCCGGTGGCGAGGGGGATGCCGAAGAAGGCGACCACTCCGGCCAGGTAGAACCATCTCCAGGGGTTGGGGAGCCGGTAGGTGAGGACACCGATGGAGGCCGCCAGCCCGTAGCTGACGCCGATGTCGACGACATGGGTCATGCTGCGCGGGGCCCGGTGGTCCTGGATGGCCGTCAGAAGGACCTTCTGGCTGATCAGGGTGGCGACGACATGGGCTGTGGCCACGATCACGAGCCAGCGAAGGGTTCCGAGCCAGCGTTCGACGGGCGCGTGGAACACCTCGAAGAGCACGGCGTAGAGGGCGAGAGAGGCCGGGTTCGCTATCCAGAACGCGCTGCTGATGAGGGCTCGGACGGGGTGCTGGACGAGCTGGTGGATGTTGCTGCTGTTGCGGTGGAGCAGGACGCGGTCCAGCTGGTCCGGCGCTATCGCGACGATGGCGCTGGTCACGGCGATGATCAGCAGCCAGACGTGGGTTCCGGGTGAGGAACGTATCCAGGACCGCAGGGGCCGGGACGGCTCCGGGTCGGTGCGCTCGCTCATGCACCGATGATGACCCGCAAAGCTGTGCCCCGCCTGGCCGGTGGGCCGGGCGGGGCACTGGTGCGCGCGTACTGCAGCCGGGCCTACTCCTCGCCGGCCAGCGTGAGGCGGCGCAGCTTCTGGCCCGCGTAAACGGTGGCTCCGACGGTGACCACGACGAGCAGGACCGACGCGGTGGGCAGGGCCACGGTGGCGTCGACGTACCCCTCCCCGGCGACCTTCTCGGCCAGGGACAGGGCCCACTGCTGGACGCTGAGGGTCTTGGCGCCCGAGACCAGGCTGCCGAAGAGCGACTCCCAGATCAGGGCGTAGACCAGGCCGAAGACGACCGCGTGCCGGCTGACCGTGCCGAGCAGCAGGAACAGTGCGCTGTAGGCGATCGAGGCCACGAGTGCGGCGATCGTGTAGGCGACGGCGATCTGCTGGCCGTTGCCGTTGAGGATGAAGCCGGCGATCAGGGTGGGGATCGCGGAGAAGGCCATGGTGACGGAGATCGCCACGATCAGCTTGGTCATGATGATCTTCGGGCGCTTCACCGGCTTGGCCAGCAGATAGACGATGGAGCCGTCGTCGATCTCGGGGCCGATGGCGCCGGTGCCGGCGATCACGCCGATCAGCGGGACCATCGTGGCGAGGGCGAAGCCCCCGAGGAGGTCAGCAGCGACCTTGTCGTCCACACCGACGAAGGCGCGGACCACGAAGGCGATGACGATCAGCAGGGCGGGAAGGGCGAAGAGGATCAGCGCGCGGCGCCGGCCGAGCAGGGCCCGGTAGGTGAGCCGGGCAACGGTGGGGTCATACATGGGTGCCAGCTCCTTTCAGGCCGTGACGAGGTAGGAGAAGACCGACTCGAGGGACTCGTCGGAGGGCGAGACGGTCAGCAGCCGGATGCCGTGCTGTCGGGCCACCACGGGCAGCAGCTCGGTGAACCGGCCGAAGTCGACGGCCTGGATGCGCAGCGCGCCCTCCTTCAGGTCGACCTCGATGCCGGCCGTGGAGGGGTCGGCGATCAGGGCCGCGGCGAGGACCCGGTCGTCGGAGGAGCGGACCAGGTAGCGGTGCGGGCGGTCCGTCATCAGGCGGCGGATCTTGCGGAAGTCACCGGAGGCTGCGTGCCGTCCGGCCACGACCACCTCGATGTGCGAGGCGAGCTGCTCGACCTCCTCCAGGATGTGGGAGGAGAACAGGACGGTGCGTCCTTCGTCGCCCATGCGCCGCAGCAGGTCCATCAGCTGCATGCGCTGGCGGGGGTCCATGCCGTTGAACGGCTCGTCCAGGAGCAGCACGGACGGATCGTGGACGAGGGCGGACGCCATCTTCACGCGCTGGCGCATGCCCTTGGAGTAGGTGGAGATCTTGCGGTCCTGCGCGTACTCCATCTCGACGGTGGCGAGCGCGCGCTGCGCGGCCGCGTCGTCGAGGCCGTGGAGCTCGGCGTTGGCGACGACGAACTCCCGACCGGTGAGGAAGTCGTACATCGCCTCGCGCTCGGGCACGACGCCCACGTGCTTGTAGATCTGCTCGTTCTGCCAGATCGGGGCGCCGTCGAGGGTGACGGTGCCCGTGGAGGGGGCGAGGAAGCCGCCCATCATGTTGATGAGCGTGGACTTGCCCGCACCGTTGGGGCCCAGCAGTCCCGTGACGCCGGGGCCGATGCGCATGGTCACGTCGTTGACGGCGACGACGTTCCCGAACCAGCGGGAGGTGTGGTCGATGTCGATGGTGGTCACAGCCCGGCCTTCCGGTAGCGGGCCATCAGGGCGGCGTAGGAGCCGGCGATCAGGCCGAGGGCGACGAGCAGGTAGACGAAGCCGATGGCGGCCGAGGGGCCCTCACCGCCGGGGAAGGCGGAGGTGCCACCGAGGAACGCGGTCTGCACGCCGTCGATGAGGGTGATCGGGGAGAACAGGCCCATCCAGTCGATGGCTCCCGCGTTGCCGGTGCTGTAGGCGATGCCCTGCACCGCGGTGACCGCCCCGTAGGGGATCAGCAGCACCGCGATGATCGCCGCGACGCCGAACCCGCGACGCGGGGTGAGCGCAGCCATCACCAGGCCAATCCCGGAGAACAGGAGCGAGAGCAGCAGAACCGACACGAGTCCTTGCCCGAATCCCTTGGTCTGGTCGGCGAAGTCGAACTTCGCCAGGAGCGCACCGATCCACATGATCAGCAGCGGAGTCGCGGTGAGGATGAACATGGCCGAGGCCATGGCCGCGAACTTGGCCACGACGTAGTCGACGCGCTCGATGGGCCGCGAGAAGTAGAGCGGGACGGTCTTGAAGCGCAGGTCCCGGGAGACGGACTGCGGCGCCTGGGAGGCGAGGTAGAGGCCGATGACCACCTGGGTCGTCAGGGCGTACGTCGTGTACTTGATCGGCAGGTCCGTGGAACCGGGTACCGCGATGGCCACCGCGACGATGATCAGCGCCGGAACGCACATCACCGCGAAGAGCAGCATCGGCAGGACCTTGGACTTGGCGGACCGGCCGAGCCCGTAGGCGCCGCGCAGGGACTGCGAGAAGAGCGACTTGCGGGCGTAGGCACGGCCGAGCCGCGGTCCGTCGTAGGACCGGTAGCCGATGTTGTGGATCTGCGTCGACGTCTCAGGCGCCATCGGAACCGGCTCCCTTCTGCTGGGCGGAGTACGCGGGCTGGTCGTTGTCGCGGAAGACCTCCGCGATGTGGTGGCGGCGCTGTTCCATGCGGACCAGGCCGATGCCCAGCTCGGCGACGGTGTCGCGGATGGTGTCGTAGGTGTCCTCGCCGGTGGCCTCGACGAGGAGGATGTGGCCGGCTCCCGGCAGGCCCTGCTCCTCGCCCGCGTGCAGGGTGAGGCCGGCCTCGGTGAGCGCCTTGCGCAGGGCGGTAGTGCCGTCCGGGTGGGCGTCGGAGTCGGTGACCTCGACCGCGAGGGTCGCGGTGGTCTGGGTGAAGTCGCTGGTGGAGCTGGAGCGCAGCAGCTTGCCGCCGTCGACGACCACGACGTGGTCGCAGGTCCTCTCCAGCTCGCCGAGGAGGTGGGACGTGACCAGGACGGAGATCCCGAAGTCGGTGTAGACGCGGCGGATCAGGCCGAGCATCTCGTCGCGGCCGACGGGGTCCAGGCCGTTGGTCGGCTCGTCGAGCAGGACCAGCTGGGGGTCGTGGACGAGTGCCTGGGCGAGCTTGACGCGCTGCTTCATGCCGGTGGAGTAGCCGCCGATGGGGCGGTAGCGCTCCTCGTACAGCCCGACGTGGCGCAGAGTGTCGGCGGTGCGCTCGCGGGCCGCGGTCGGCGGCAGCCCGGACATGCGCGCCATGTGGACGACGAACTCGGTGGCCGAGACGTCGGGTGGCAGGCAGTCGTGTTCGGGCATGTACCCGACGCGTTCACGGATGGCGCTGCCATGCGTATTGACGTCGAGGCCGAGCACGGCGGCGCTGCCCTCGGTGGCGGGGGACAGTCCCAGCAGAATCTTGATCAGCGTGGACTTGCCGGCTCCGTTGGCGCCCACGAGCCCGGTCACGCCGGGTCCGATGTCCAGGGAGAGCCGGTCGAGGGCGGTCACTCGGGGGTACCGCTTGCTCAGGCTTTCAGTCGCGATGACAGTCACGGATCCGACGTTAGTGGCGCGGTCCCGGTGAGGCGTCAGACCTGGAGCTGGATCCCGTCTCCGCCTTCAGGCGTACATGCCCGTACTGGAGGCTGATGTGGACCGGACAACTTTGTCCACAGGTCCGCGCACGACCCTTGACGTGATCTCCGGTCATTGTCACATTCATCAGTGTCAACTTACGGGCGCGTACGGCTACACGGATGGACGGGCTGACATGGCTGGGGACACCAGGCAACGCACCGCGCGGCACTCCGGACGGCTCTCCGCCGACCTGAGCGGGTTCAGAGAGGTGCAGCGCCTCTCGTACGAGTGCGCAGAGGCGGTCGCGGCCCGGCTGAGGCCCGGAGTGACCGAGCGCGAGGCCGCACGCATGCAGCGCGAGTGGCTGCGCGACCGCGGGGTGCGGGACTGGTTCCACCTGCCGTTCGCCTGGTTCGGGGACCGCACCGCCTTCGCGGACTTCCGGATCCCGCTGCAGTTCTTCCCGACCAACCGGCGGCTGGAGCCGGGCATGCCGTTCATCCTCGACATGGCGCCGGTCTACAAGGGCTTCTCGGCGGACATCGGCTACTCGGGCAGCCTCGGCCTGAACCCGGTGCAGGACCGGCTCATGTCCGATCTGCAGGCGCACCGGATGCTGATCCTGGAGCAGGTGCGCGAGCGCCGCTCCCTGCGGGAGATCTACGAGGACGTCGAGCGGCTGATGAACCGGCAGGGGTACGCCAACCGGCACCGCGCGTACCCCTTCGGCGTGATCGCCCACAAGATCGACCGGGTGAAGGAGCGTCGCTGGTCGCCCACGGCGTTCGGATTCGGCACCCAGTCCCTCAAGGGGCTGGCCAGTGACGCCCTGCACGGGCACCGTGAGGGCTGGTCCCCGCTGTGGAGCCCGTACCACTTCTCCGACCACCCGCCGCAGCCCGGCCTGTGGGCGGTGGAACCGCACCTGGGCTTCCGGGGCACCGGAGCGAAGTTCGAGGAGATCCTCGTGGTCACCGACTCACGGGACCCCGAGGAGAGCGCGTTCTGGCTCGACGACGATCTGCCGCACGTGCGGCGCTGGGCCGAGGAGGAGAAGGCAGCATGAGCGGCATGACCGGAGCAGGAGCGGCGGAGCTCGCGGGTGCGCGGGAACACTGGGTGCGCACCGGCGGGATCGAGCTGTGCGTGGTCGAGCTCGGCGAGAAGGACCGCCCGACTGTAGTGCTGGTGCACGGCTACCCGGACAGCAAGGAGGTCTGGACGGAGGTCGCCGAGCGGCTCGCGACCCGCTTCCACGTCGTGCTCTACGACGTGCGCGGCCACGGGCGCTCCACCGCGCCGCAGCCGCTGCGCGGCGGCTTCACCCTGGAGAAGCTGACCGACGACTTCCTGGCAGTGGCGGACGCGGTCAGTCCGGACCGGCCGGTGCACCTGGTCGGCCACGACTGGGGTTCCGTCCAGGGCTGGGAGTTCGCGACCGTCGGCCGTACGGAGGGGCGGATCGCGTCCTTCACCTCGATGTCGGGGCCCTCCCTGGACCACTTCGGGCACTGGATCAAGAAGCGCATGTCCCGGCCGACCCCGCGTGCGGCGGCGCAGCTCCTCGGTCAGGGCGCCAAGTCCTGGTACGTCTACATGCTGCACACGCCTGTCCTGCCGGAGCTCGCCTGGCGCGGACCGCTCGGCAAGAGGTGGCCCAAGATGCTGCAGCGCGTCGAGAAGGTGCCGGCCGGCTCCTACCCGACGGCCTCGCTGCCCTCGGACGCGGCCCACGGCGCCTGGCTCTACCGCGACAACGTGCGGCCGAGGCTGCGCCGGCCGCGCTCCGACGCCTACGCACACGTACCGGTGCAGCTGATCACTCCGACCGGGGACGCGTTCCTGTCCGAGCGGCTCTACGACGGCCTGGAGCGGTGGGCCCCGGACCTGCTGCGGCGGACCCTGCCCGCCAAGCACTGGATCCCCCGGACCCGGCCCGACCAGGTGGCCTCCTGGATCGCCGAATTCGTCACGGCCCACGAGGAGCCGACCTCGCGGGCACCCGAGCAGAAGGCCCCGGCCAAGTACGCCGACCGCTTCGGCGGCCAGCTGGTCCTGGTCACCGGCGCGGCCAGCGGCATCGGCCGGGCCACCGCCTTCGCCTTCGCCGAGGCGGGAGCACGGGTGGTGGCCGTGGACCGGGACGCGGAGGGCGCGGCGCGCACGGCCGACATGGCCCGCCTCGTCGGCGCCCCCGCGGCCTGGGGGGAGTGCGTGGACGTCAGCGACGAGCAGGCGATGGAGAAGCTCGCGGCGAAGGTCGCCGCCGAGTACGGGATCGTCGACGTCCTGGTCAACAACGCCGGCATCGGCCTGTCCGGAGCCTTCCTGGACACCACGTCCGAGGACTGGAAGAAGGTCCTGGACGTCAATCTGTGGGGGGTCATCCACGGCTGCCGGATCTTCGGGAAGCAGATGGCCGACCGCGGTCAGGGCGGGCACATCGTCAACACCGCCTCGGCCGCGGCCTATCTGCCCTCGCGCACCCTGCCCGCCTACAGCACCTCGAAGGCCGCGGTGCTGATGCTGTCGGAGTGCCTGCGCGCGGAGCTCGCCTCGAAGTCCATCGGCGTCTCCGCGATCTGCCCCGGCATCGTCAACACCAACATCACCGCCACCTCGCGCTTCGCCGGGGTGGACCAGGCCGAGGAGAAGCGCCGCCAGGAACGCTCCTCGCGGCTGTACGGTCTGCGCAACTTCCCGCCGGAGAAGGTCGCCGACGCGATCCTGCGCGCCGTGGTCCGCAACGAGGCGGTCGTGCCGGTCACACCGGAGTCCAAGGGCGCCCTGTGGATGTCCCGCTTCACCCCGCGCGCCCTGCGGCGCATCGCACGGCTGGAGCCCCGGCTGTGAGCGCGTGCCGGAGAGAGCCCGGCACGGCCATACCCCGCTCCTTCCGGCGGTCGTACCATCCCTCGCAGGAGGGCTCGCTGCGCAGGGCGGTCGAGTACCTTGCGGCTCCACCTGCCGCCCGGGCCGCAGCCGGCGCGGGCGGCCGAGCCGCGATGTCGTAGGGAGCCGGGATTGTCCGATCAGGCGGTAGCCGAGTACCGGATCGAGGATCTGGCGCACCACAGCGGAGCGACGGTGCGCACGATCCGCGCGTACCAGGACCGCGGTCTGCTGCCCAAGCCGGAGCGGCGGGGCCGCTCCAACGTCTACCGGGACACGCACCTGGCGCGGCTGCGCCAGATCGCCGACCTCCTGGACCGCGGCTACACCCTGGCCTCCATCAAGGAGTTGTTGGAGGCCTGGGACGCGGGGCGCGGGCTGGGCGGCGTACTGGGGCTGGTCGCCGAGGTGCACGGGCCGTGGACCGACGAGGAGGCGGCCCGGATCAGCCGGGAGGAGCTGAACGAACGGTTCGGCGGCCTGCCGGACGACGACGCCGTCAGCGAGGCCTGCGACCTGGGCGTGCTGGAGCGGGTTCCGGGGCGCCCGGACCAGTTCCTGGTTCCGTCCCCGCAGGAGCTGGCAGTGGCGGCCGAGCTGTACGCGGCCGGGGTGCCGCTCGTGGCCATCACCGGACACCTCCGGGAACTGCGGGGCCAGGTGGAGCACATCGCCTCGCGGTTCCTGGAGTTCACCACCGAGCACGTCTTCGCGCGCTACCTCGGGCAGGTGCCGCCCACGGACGCGGACGCGGCGGAGGCGGCGACGATGGTACGGCGGCTGCGGCCGCTGGCCCAGCAGACCGTGGACGCGGAGCTGGCGCGGGCGATGCGGCTCTTCGCGACCCGGCACCTCCAGCGGCACCTGGGAGCGGCCGGGGGGCCGCAGCCGACCGGTCCCTCGCCGGTGGCGCTGCCGGCCGGGACGGTACGGGCGGTGCAGGAGCTGGTCGGCGCCGAGCACGTGGCGGAGTTCGTGCGGGCCGCGACGGAGCGGGAGCTCCAGGCCCGGACGATGAACGATCTGGCGCGCCGGGGTGACCGGTAGACCCGAAGTGCCTGAACGGAATTGGTCCACAGGTTCCACAGGGCGGATCACGCGTTTGTCGTCAAAACCCACCCAAACGGCTGTGGACAAGTCGCCTTTTCCTGTGGGCAACTGAGACTGCGTCTCAACCGACGGCCCGGTAAGCGGTGCGGTCGGGTCCGACGCCCGCCGGCGGCTCGGGCTCACGGGCCTCGGCGGCGTCGGGCGCGGCAGCGTCCTTCGCCCGGGTCCCGTAGAGGAAGGCCGCCAGGGCCAGACCGAGGATCCCGCCGAGGAGCTGGGCGGCGACGAAGCCCGGCAGCGACCCGGGCGATATCCCGGTGAAGGAGTCGCTGAAGCTACGCCCGACGGTGCCGGCCGGGTTGGCGAAGGAGCCGGAGGAGGTGAACCAGATCGCGGCGGCGATGTACGCCGCCACCGCCGCCGGAACGAGCCTGTCGCGCCCGATGTGCCCCAGCCCCTGGATCACGAGGACGAGGCCGGCCGTGGCGATCACCTCGCCGACGAGCAGGTGGCCCCCGTCGAGCGCCCGGGTGGCGAAGGCGCCCGGGGTCCGGCCGAACATCGCCTCCGCGAGGACCGCGCCGCCGATGGCTCCTGCGGTCTGGGCCACGACGTAGACGAGCACCTCGCGGCCGCCGAGCCCCTCGCCGCCGGTACGGCGGGCCCACCAGGAGGCAAGGGTGACCACCGGGTTGAGATGGGCTCCGGACAGCGGCCCGAAGAGGGTGATGATCAGCCCGAGGCCGATGGCCGATACGAACGAGTTGGCGATGAGGGCGACGCCGGTGTCGGGGCTGAGCTCCGCGGCCTTGAGCCCGGAGCCGATCACGACCACGAGCAGGCCGGCGGTCCCGATCAGCTCGGCAGCCGCACGGCGTGGCAGAGAGGTATGGGCTGTCATGGTTTCTCCCCCAAAGCAGAAGTGGCAATGGAAAATATATTCCGCATCTCGGAATGACGATAGAGGGTGTCCACCGGACGTCCCCCGCCGCATGCCGCCGAAAATCCCTGCCGGAGGGCCACCCGAGCGGGCACGCTGGGGTTCATGGATGAAAGACGCACCGTGAAGGTGTCCAAGTACGTCTCGAAACACCTGCGGCACCAGCCGGAACGGATCGGACTGGCGCTCGATCCCCACGGCTGGGTGGAGATCGACGACCTGCTGAGCGCCGCCGCGGCACACGGCTTCCCCTTCAGCCGCGCCGAACTCGACCACGTCGTGGCCGCCAACGACAAGCAGCGGTTCGCCGTGGACGGCACCCGCATCCGGGCCAGCCAGGGGCACACCGTGGCCGTGGAGCTGGACCTTCCGGAGGCCGAACCGCCCACGTACCTCTACCACGGCACCGTGGCCCCCGCCCTCGACTCGATCCGCGCCGAGGGCCTGCGACCGATGGCCCGACACCACGTACACCTGTCCCCCGACCGGGAGACCGCGACCCGGGTCGGCGCGCGCCGCGGCCGGCCCGTCGTCCTCAGTGTGGACGCCGGGGGGATGCGTGCGGCCGGCCACGTCTTCCGGATCAGCGCCAACGGGGTGTGGCTGGTCGACGCCGTGCCGCCGCAGTTCCTGCGCTTCCAGTAGCCCGGCCCGGCAGCCCTTGCGCGGACGCCTGAAATCGCGCGGAGATTGTCGGACCATCCCCCTAATGTGTGTCCCACTCCGGGATCAGTGAGGGGGGGACCTCGCGATCGCCGAACCATTCACACCCGCACGCGAGGTGACGCCCCATGACGTCCACACCCATGTCCACACCCATGCCCGCGCCCCACAGCTTCCAGGTGGATCTGCGCGGTCTGGTGGACCTCCTCTCCCACCACCTCTACTCCAGCCCGCGTGTCTACGTCCGCGAGCTCCTGCAGAACGCGGTGGACGCGGTCACCGCACGCCGGGCCATCGACCCGGAGGCACAGGTCGGCATCCGGCTGTCGGCATCCGGTGGGCGGGTGACCATCGAGGACAGCGGCATCGGCCTGACGGCCGCCGAGGCCCATTCCTTCCTCGCCACCATCGGCCGCAGCTCCAAGCGGGGCGGCGGGGACGAGCTCCACGACCAGGCCCTGGAGGCCACCCGCCGCGAGTTCCTCGGCCAGTTCGGCATCGGACTGCTCGCATGCTTCGTCGTGGCCCGCCAGATCCGCGTGGTCACCCGCTCCGCCCGCGACCCCCGGGCCGCACCCGTGGAATGGCTGGCCACCGACGACGGCTCCTACACGGTGCGCGAACTGCCCCACGCGGCCCGCCCCGAGCCCGGCACCACCGTCGTCCTGGAAGCCCGGCCGGGTGCGGCGGAATGGACCGTCCCGGCCAAGGTCGAGGAACTGGCCCGCGACTACGGCTCCCTGCTCCCCTACGACATCACCTTCGACGACGGCGAGGGCGGCGGGCCGCGCCCCGTCACCGACCGGCCCGCCGTGTGGGAACGCGCCTTCCCCACCCCCGCCGCCCGCCGCGTCGCACTGGCCGGGCACTGCGCGGAGCTCTTCGGTTTCACCCCGCTCGACAGCATCGACCTCGACCTGCCGGTCGCCGGCGTGCGCGGGGTGGCCTACGTCCTGCCCGACCCGACCAGCCCCGCCCACCGGGCCGGACACCGCGTCCACCTCAAGGGGATGCTCCTGACGCAGCGGGCGGACAACCTGCTGCCGGACTGGGCGTTCTTCGTCCGCGCCGTCATCGACACGGACACCCTGCGGCCCACCGCCTCCCGCGAGAACCTGTACGACGACGAGACGCTCGCCGCCGTACGGGAAGCCCTCGGCGCCCGCATCCGCGGCTGGCTCGCCGAGCTCGCGGCGAGCGACCCGGACCGCCTGGCCGCGTTCCTGCGGGTCCACCACCTTGGTGTGAAGTCCATGGCCCGGCACGACTCCGAACTGCTGGGGCTGATGCTGCCGTGGCTGCCGTTCGAGACCAGCGCCGGTTCGATGAGCCTGCAGGAGTTCGCGGCGGCCCACACCGACATCCACTTCACCCGCACCGTCGAGGAGTTCCGCCAGATCGCGCCGATCGCCTCGGCCCACGGCCTCGGCGTCATCAACGCCGGCTACACCTACGACGCGGACCTGCTGGCCCTGCTGCCGTCCGTACGGCCGGAACTCAAGGTGACCGAGCTGGACGCCGGAGCCGTCACCGAACGGCTCGACCCGGTGCCCACCGCGGCCGAGCTGGCGCTCGCGCCCTTCCTGGCCACGGCGCGCACCCGCCTCGAAGCCCAGAGCTGCGACGTGGTGCTGCGCGCTTTCCAGCCGGTCACCGTGCCGGCGCTCTACCTGGACGACCGCCAGGCCCGCCAGGAGCGCGACCGCACCGCCGCGATGGAGAGCGCCGACTCCCTGTGGAGCGGCATCCTCGGGGCGCTGCGCGGATCCGCGCCCCGCGCCCGCCTGGTCCTCAACCACAACAACCCGCTGATCCGCCGGATCTCCGGCCTGCAGGACGAGGCTCTGACCGGCACCGCCGTCGAATCGCTGTACGGGCAGGCCCTGCTGATGTCCCAGCGTCCGCTGCGGCAGGCCGACTCCGCCCTGCTCAACCGAGCCTTCCTCGGCCTCCTGGAGTGGGCGATGCACTCCACCGCGCACCCCACCGATGCCCATGACGGCAAGGAGGACCAGAAGTGACGACCCTGACGCACGAGGAGATCGTGCGGGGCCTGGCGGAGAACCGCGAGGCGCCGAACGGCGCCGCGCGCAACGCACACGCGGAGGCCTTGGCCGGCGCGGCCGAGGCCGGCGGCGACCGGGCCCTGTTCCGCGAGGCCCTGGACAACCTGATCAACGCCTACCTCTACAGCTCCGAGTCGCCGAAGATCCTCGTCCCCTTCGCGCGTCTGCTGCAGGAGTACGACAAGGACCCGGCCGCCTTCTCCGAATGGGAGACCCACTCGCTGTTCTGGCAGTTCAAGTGGGTGGCCACGGCCATCGCCGACTCACCCGGCATCCCGCTGGCGTCGGCGACCGGCTGGTTGGACGAGATGGAGCGCCGCTACCGGCTCGCCGGATACAGCGAACGTCCGGTGCGCGACGCCGAACTCTGGCTGGCCCATGCCACGGGCGACGACGAGCGCGCGGAGCGCGCCTTCCGGAGCTGGCTGGCGGCGGAACGCGACGACATGAGCGACTGCCAGGCCTGCGAACTCGGGGGTCAGGGCCACTACGCCGTCTTGCAGGGCGACGACGCCGAGGCCCTGGAACTGTGGCTGCCGGTCCTCACGGGGGAGCTGGTCTGCGCCGAGGAACCGCACCGCGTCCTCGCCAGCTCGCTGCTGCCGCTGCTGCGGCTGGGCCGGACCGACGAGGCGCGCTCGAACCACCTGCGCGGCTACCGCTTGGCCCGCGGCAACGAGAGCCTGCTGCCGTCGGTCGGCAAGCACATCGAATTCTGCGCGCTCACCGGCAACACCTCGCGCGGCCTGGAGATCCTGGCCGAACACGCCTCCCACGTGGCGCCCCTCGCCAACCTCGACGACCGGCTGGCCTTCCACGGCAGCATCCTCGTCCTGCTGCACCGCCTGCGGGAAGAGGGGCACGGGGATCTCCCGGCCGTCTCCTACGAGGGCACCCCCCGCACCGTCACCGGCCTGTACGAGGTGCTCTACGCGGGCTGCCTCGACATCGCAGGGCAGTTCGACGCGCGCAACGGAACCACGCGGGTCTCGGACCGGTTCCTCGCCCGGGTCGTCCGCGAGCCGCTGGCGGCGGACCTGCCGCTGGGGGTGCGCAGCACCGGGCTGCCCCGGCCGGCCACCGCCACCGCGGAAGCCGCTCCCGCCGGGCCGGGGCCGGACGGGGCGACGCCCACCGGGTTCACCGCACTGGTGGCGCGGGCCCGCAATGCCCGGGACCTGGGCCACCCGGGTGCGGACGCGCTGTGGGCCGAGGTGGCCCTGCGGCTGGACGCGCAGCCGGTTGCGGACCCGCTGGTCCGTGCGGACCTCGCGGACCAGCAGGCACTGGCTGCGGCGCGGCGCGGCGCGCCGGAGGCGCGCCAACTCCTGGCCGCCGTCCGGGACGGGTACCGGGCGCTCGGCCGGGCGGAGCGGGCAGCCCTCGCGGAGCTGCGGATGGCGGGCGCGGCCGCTCAGTCCGCAGCCGCGCCCGCCGAGATCCGCGAACTGCTGCGGGCCGCGCTGCGATCCGCCGAGTCCCTGGACCACGCCGAGCCCCTGCGGGCACGGCGGATCGCCCTCGCGGAACTGTCGGCGATCCGTCTGGAGTCGTACCTGCGCACCGTGGAGTCCACCGGCCCGGGCGGGCACCACGACCACGGCCATCCCCACGGAGACGGCCAGGAGCACGGTCATGGTGAGCTCGCAGCCGAACTGACGGCCTTCGTCGCCGCCCACGAGGACGCCGCGCCGGACCTGGTGGCGGAGGCCGAGGAGATGCTGGGCCGGGTGACCCTGGCACAGGGCGACCCGGAGCGGGCCCTGCCGATGCTGGGGGCGAGCGCCGCGCGGGCGCTGGCGGCGGGTCGTCCCTGGCAGGCGGTGGACCCCCTGGTGCTGCGAGCCGGAGTGCTGATGTCGCTGGACCGCGCCGAGGAGGCCGAGCAGGCAGCGCGGTCCGGGCTGGAGCATGCCGCCGAGGTGACCGATGCCGAGGCGCAGGGCGTCGTACGGCTCACCCTCGCGGACATCCTGCTGCGGCGGGACGAGGCTGCGGAGGCCGCGGCGCACGCGCTGACCGCGGCCCACTGGTTCGACCGGGCCGGGCTCGGGGCAGACGGCGGTGCACAGGCCCGGCTGCTCCTGGCCAGGGCGTACGCCCGCAACGAGCGCACCGCCGAGGCCGCCGAGGTACTGCAGTCGGCCCTGCCGGACCTGCTGGAGCACGGCGACGGGCAGACCGTGTTCGTACGGGAGTTCCTCGGCGACCTGCTGCGCCGGCTGGGCGAGCTCCGCCCCGCGGCGGAGCAGTACCTGCTGGCGGCGGAGGTGGCCAAGGACTGGGAGGACCCCCGTCCGCAGGCGAGCCTGGCGCAGTCGGCCGCCGACACCCTGGACGACGCGGGGCTGGCCCAGGAGGCGGCCGCCGCCTACGAGCGGGCCCTGGAACTGCACCGCAGGACGGGCGCCGACCCGGTCGCCGAGGTACGGGTTCTGCGCTCCCTGGCCTGGCTGGGACTGCGCGAGGAGGTCACCGCCCACACGGTGGACCTTGCCCGGGGCCGCATGGGGGAGGCCTCAGCGGTGCTGGAGGCGGCTCTCGCCGCCGATCCCGGCGTGCCTGCCCTGCGGTCCGAACTCGCCCAGACCTGGCACCAGCTGGCCCAGGTGCTCGACCGGTACGTCGCCGCCGCCCGGGAAGCCGACGCGGACGAGGGCACGGACCCGGCGCGAGCGGCTCCGCTGAGCCCGGAGCAGGTCGATGCACTGCGCCTGGAGGAGATCGAGCTGTGGGACCGGTCCTGCCGGACCTACGCGGAACTCGGCCCGGACCACCTGAGGGACCGGTTCCAGTGCCTGAACAACGCGGCCTGGACCGAGCAGGAACGCGGGGACGCGGAAGCGGGGGCGGCCCGGGTCGCCGCGCTGATCGACGAGGCACGGGCGCTTCCCGAGGACGAGGTGCCGGACTGGCTCCTGCCCTCCGCCGGGCGACTGCTGGCGCAGCTGGGTGGCCGGGCCGGGTAACGGTCCCGGTGTCCCGCACCGGTCGTCGCCGCTCCGTACGGGAGCGGCGACGACCGGGGGATCAGCTGTCGAGCTGTGCCAGGGCCTCGGTGGCGATCTCCTCGAAGACGGTCTCGTCCGCAGCGAAGTCGGAGTCCGGGATCGGTGCGTGGATCACGAGCTCCGTGAATCCCAGCTCGCGGTGCCGGCCGGCGAAGTCGACGAACGCGTCCACGGACGAGAGCACGGTGTTGGCCTCGGGCGTGAACCCGGTCAGCAGGATCTTCTCCACGGGCTCGGGGTCCCGGCCGATCTCTACGAAGGCCTTCTCGAGCCGTTCGAGCTGCCCGCGCAGGGCCTCCAGCGACTGCTCGGGCGTGCCGTTCTCGAAGAGCTTCGGGTCGCCCGTGGTCACCCACGCCTGCCCGTGCCGGGCGGCGAGCCGAAGACCGCGCGGTCCGGTCGCGGCGACCGCGAACGGCAGCCGCGGTCCCTGCACACAGCCGGGGATGTTGCGGGCCTCCTCCGCGGAGTAGAAGGTGCCCTCGTGGCTCACGGAGCCTTCGGTCAACAGCCGGTCCAGCAGCGACACGAACTCGGCGAAGCGATCGGCGCGCTCACGCGGGGACCAGGCCTCCTGGCCCAGGGCCGTCGCGTCGAACCCGTTTCCACCAGCGCCGATGCCGAGCGTGATACGGCCGCCCGAGACGTCGTCGAGGGTGATGAGGTCCTTGGCGAGGGTCACCGGATGGCGGAAGTTCGGCGAGGTGACGAGCGTGCCGAGGCGCATCCGCTCGGTGGCGGCGGCCGCCGCGGTCAGAGTGGGCACCGCACCGAACCAGGGGCCGTCGCGGAAGGTCCGCCACGACAGGTGGTCGTAGGTGTAAGCGGTGTGGAAGCCGAGCTGCTCGGCGCGCAGCCACTGGTCCCGACCCCCCTCGTGCCATCGACGTACCGGAAGGATCACCGTGCTCAGACGCAGACTCATGCATCGAGCCTACGGCGGGTCGATGTTTCACGTGAAACATCGACCGCAGATGTGTTTCACGTGAAACATCGCTCACTTCCCACCCCGGCAGCCTGGCTTGATCATGGTCCGGTCCTCCCCTCCCATGGGCGAAGATGGAGCCGTGACCTCGGCTCCTCAGTGCCCGGACGGGCAAACCCCCGCGCCCCGGCTCATCGCCACCGACCTCGACGGCACCCTGCTGCGCGATGACCAGTCCGTCTCGCCGCGGACCGTCGCCGCCCTCGCCGCCGCGGAGGAGGCGGGAATCGAGGTCTTCTTCGTCACCGGCCGCCCTGCCCGGTGGATGGACGTGGTCGCCGACCATGTCCACGGCCACGGCCTCGCGATCTGCGCCAATGGCGCGGCGGTGGTCGACCTGCACGCGGGACGGGAGTTCGTACAGGTCAGGGCTCTCCCGAGGCTGGCCGCACTCTCCGTCGTCGAGGCCCTGCGCGCAGCGGCACCCGGCACGTCCTTCGCAGTCGAGCTGACCACCGGCATCAACTACGAGCCGGCCTACCCGCCCTTCTTCAAGGATCCAGGCGCCAAGCTCGCGACCGCCGAGCAGCTGCTCCACGAGAACAGGGACGAAAGTGCCGCGCCCGTTCTCAAGCTGCTGGCGCACCACTCCGAGATCGCCCCGGACGAGTTCCTCGCACTGGCCCGCTCCGCCGCCGGCACCTACGCGTCGATCACCCGGTCCAGCCCCACCTCCCTGTTGGAGGTCAGCGGGCACGGCGTGTCCAAGGCGAGCACCCTGGCCCTGTGCTGTGCCGAGCGGGGGATCTCCCCCGCCGAGGTCGTCGCGTTCGGGGACATGCCGAACGACGTGGAGATGCTCAGCTGGGCCGGCACCTCCTACGCGATGGGCAACGCCCATCCCGATGTGATCGCGGCCGCTTCCGGCCGTACGGTCGCCAACAACGAGGACGGGGTCGCCCTCGTCATCGAGCGCATCCTGGCCGAACGCCTCGCAGGGCGCCAGGCCTAGACAGCGCACCGCAGCGCTACTGGAGCGGGGCTTCCCAGACCAGGGTGGTCCCGCCGCCGTCCTCCCCGATGCCCGGGCCGTAGGAGCTCGTGCCGCCCAGCGACTCCGCCCGCCGCCGCAGGTTGCGCAGGCCGCTGCGCCGGCCGCTCTCGGGAATGCCCACCCCGTCATCGGCGACTTCCAGCCGGACTCCGGGTCTGCCGTCGGGCAGCGTGACGGTGGAGTCCAGGACCACCTCGATCCGGGACGCGTCGGCGTGCCGGAACGCATTGGACAGCGCCTCGCGCAGCGCGGCGATCAGGTTCTTGCCGACCAGCTCGCCGACAACCGTGTCGACCGGTCCGAGGAAGCGGTGTGCGGGCTTGAAGCCCAGCGGAACGGCGGCCATGTTGATCTCCCGCAGGACGCGGGTGCGCAACCCGGACGGGGCCTCCGCAGGCCCCTGCTGGAGGGCGAAGATCGCCGTGCGGATCTCCTGGATCGTCACGTCCAGCTCGTCCACGGCCTTGCCCACCCCGTCGCGTACCTCGGGGACGATCGACCGGCGCTGGGCGCCCTCCAGCATCATCCCGGTGGCGAACAGCCGCTGGATGACGAGGTCGTGCAGGTCACGCGCGATCCGGTCACGGTCCTCGAAGACCGCCAGCCGCTCCCGGTCGCGTTGTGCCTCGGCCATCATCAGCGCGAGCGCAGCCTGCGAGGCGAACTGAGTGGCCAGGGTCCGCTCGGCCTCGGTGAAGGGGCGCTTGCCCCTTGCGCGGGGCGTGACCAGTGCACCCAGCACCCGCCCGCCACTGTGCAGGGGCAGCATCATGCAGGGGCCGTACTGGCTGGTGAGCGGGCTGATCATGCGGGGGTCCGCCGAGGCGTCGTCCGTGAAGACCGGCTCGCCGCGCAGTAGATGGTCGACCACCGGACTTTCGCCCGGGAGCACCACTCCGAGCGACGTGGCCGGGTTCTCCGCCGATACGGCGACGATCTCCATCCCGCTGTCCTCGGCCGGCAGCAGGACGATCCCGGCGGCGGAGTCGGCCAGTCGGCGGGCCTGCTCGGCCACCACCGAGAGGGCGTCGTCGGCGTCCCCGCCGGACAGCAGGGCGGTGGTGACGGCGACCGAGCCGTCGATCCAGCGCTCGCGCTGGGTGGCCGCCTCGTACAGCCGGGCATTGCCGATGGCGATGCCCGCCTCGGTGGCCAACACCCGGACCATGTGGACGTCGTAGTCGTTGAACTCGACGCCGCCGTTCTTCTCGGCGAGGTACAGATTGCCGAAGATCTCGCCCTGCACCCGGATCGGAACACCGAGAAAGGTCTTCATGGGCGGGTGGTGCGCCGGGAAGCCTGCCGAGCGCGGGTCCTTCGTCAGGTCGGCGAGCCGCACCGTGTCGGAGTGCGAGATCAACGCTCCGAGCAGGCCCCGCTTCCCGTCCGGACGGTGTCCGATCTTCCGGGACACCTCCGGGCTGATCCCGTGCGTGACGAAGTCGGAGAGCCCGCGGCCCTCCGTGTCGACGACACCGATCGCCGCGTAGCGGGCGCCGGCGAGCTCGGCCGCGGTCTCGCAGATGCGGTCGAGCGTGGAGTGCAGCTCCAGCCCGGTGCCGACCGACCGCATGGCTTCCAGCAGCTGCGGTACCCGCGCCGTGAGCTCGGTGGACAGTCCGTGCAGGCTTGCGGTGGCCTCGGTGGCGGCCACCAGGGGGTCCGGCGTCCCCTGCGATGGGTCCGGCAGGGGATCCGGTGATTCCTGCGACGGCTGCGCTGACATGTCCTTGAGAGTAGTTAGTCCCCATTAGAGGGGAAAGTTGGCCAAAGTCCCGTCCGTTGCGCGTTCCCGCTCCAGCATCCGCCGCAGCGGCCCCTCGACCGCCGCCAGCTCCGCGTACCCGCCGCGCTGCACGACCTCGCCGCGGTCCAGCACGAGTACCTCGTCGACCGCCTCCAGGCCGGCCAGCCGGTGTGTGATCAGCACGGTGGTGCGGCCCTCCGTCGCGGCCAGCAGGTCCGCGGTCAGGGCGTCCGCGGTAACCAGGTCCAGGTGCTCGGCAGGCTCGTCCAGGACCAGTACGGGGAAGTCCGCCAGCAGCGCCCGGGCCAGAGCCAGGCGCTGGCGCTGGCCGCCCGAGATCCGCTCGCCGTGCTCGCCGACCAGCGTGTCCAGCCCGTCCGGAAGGCCGTCCGCCCACTCCAGCAACCGGGCCGCGGCCAGCGCGTCCCTCAGCTGCTCCTCGCTCGCCCCGGTCCGGGCCAGCCGGAGGTTCTCCCGGACCGAGCTGTCGAAGAGGTGCGCGTCCTGGGCGCACAGGCCGACGAGCGCCCGTACGTCGTCGCTGTCGAGCGTGCGCGCGTCGGCGCCGCCCAGGCGGTAGGAGCCTTCTGCCGGGTCCAGGAACCGGAGCATGACCTGCGCCAGCGTGGTCTTGCCTGAACCCGAGGGGCCGACGACCGCGATGCGGCGGCCTGCGTCCAGGGTGAGGTCCAGCCCGCGCAGCGCGTCACGTTCCTGGCCCGGGTGGCGGGCGGAGAGCCCTGCCAGCCTGAGCGGGAAGGGCGAGGCGGGAGCCTCGGCAGGCTGCTCCGGCTCGGCGACGGGCACGGGCGCGTCGATGACTTCGTAGACCCGTTCGGCGCTACGGCGCACCCGCTGGCGGTACTGGACGGCGAGGGGGAGTCCGGTCACCGCCTCGAAGGCGGCGAGGGGTGTGAAGACCGCGACGGCCATGGCCACCCCGGACAGCCGTCCGTCGTGGACCGCGTCCGCGGCGACGGCCGCGGCGGCCACGACCGTGAGCCCGCAGACGAGGGCGGACAGTCCGCCGCCCAGCCCGCTCGCGGCGGCGCCCCGCGCGGCGATACGCGTCAGCACGGCGTCGCCCTCCCGGGCCCGGCCCTTGCGGTCCGCCAGCGCCCCGGCCACGGTCAGCTCCGCGGTACCGGTCAGCAGGTCCGCCACCCGGGTGGCGAGCTCGCCGCGTGCGGGGGCGAGCCTGCGCTCCGCGCGGCGGGCGCAGGCGCCGCTGACCAGCGGCACCCCGACGCCTGCGGCGAGGAGGCCGACGGCGAGCACGGCCCCGGCTTCGGGCAGCAGCCATGTGGTGAAGGCGACGGAGCCGGTTCCGACGAGCACCGCGGTACCGACGGGCAGCAGCCAGCGCAGCCAGTAGTCCTGCAGGGCGTCGGCGTCGGCGACCAGCCGGGCCAGGAGGTCCCCGCGCCGGTGCTCGCGCAGCCCGGCGGGCGCGATCCGCTCCAGGCGCCGGTACACGGACACCCGGAGGTCGGCGAGCATCCGCAGGACGGCATCGTGCGAGACAAGGCGTTCGGCGTACCGGAAGACGGCTCGGCCCATTCCGAAGGCCCGGGTCGCGGTGACGGCAACCATCAGATAGAGAACAGGGGGCTGTTCGGAGGCCCTGGAGATCAGCCAGCCGGACACGGCCATCAGGCCGACACTGCAGCCGACGGCCAGCGACCCGAGCAGCAGCCCCAGCCTGAACCGCCCCTGCCATGCCCTGGCCACCGCCCGCACCCGGCGCAGCGGATCGGCGCTGCCCGCGTCGGACGGCATCCCGCCGAGCCGCACCCGCTCGGAGGCGGCGCCGAGGATCCACTCCCCGGCATCGGGGCCGAGGCCATCGACGGCCGGCTCCTCGGCGTCCGCCGCGGACCCTCCGGTGCGGGGGAGCGTGCCGGAAGCGTCGGCGACGGGACCGGCCGTCATCCGGACCACCCGGTCCGCGACGGCGAGCAGGGCCGGCCGGTGCACGACCAGCAGGACCGTCCGTCCCGCGGCGAGCCGCCGCACCGCGTCCACGATCCCGGCCTCGGTCTCGCCGTCCAGCGCCGCCGTCGGCTCGTCCAGCAGCAGCACCGGCCGGTCCGCCAGGAAGGCCCGCGCCAGCGCCAGCCGCTGCCGCTGCCCGGCGGACAGGCCCACTCCGCCCTCGCCCAGCAGGGTCTCGGCCCCGCGCGGCAGGGCGGACACGAACTCCCAGGCGCCGGCGTCCTTCAGGGCGGCGGTCACCTCGCTGTCACCGGCGGCGGGCCGGGCCAGCCGTACGTTCTCGGCGACGGTGCCGGCGAACAGGTGCGGCCGCTGCGGTACCCACGCGATCCGCTCCCGCCAGTGCTCCGGCGACAGCTCGGCCAGGTCCGCGCCCGCGATCCGCACCTGTCCGGCGGTCGGCCGGACGAACCCCAGCAGCACCTGGAGCAGCGTGGACTTGCCGGCGCCGCTCGGGCCGGTGAGGGCCACGCACTCCCCCGGGCCGACGGTCAGCGAGACAGGCCGGGGAGAGTCCTCGTTCCGGCCCTCGTAGCGGACGGCGACCCCCTCGATCTCGATCCGCAGGGGAGCGCTGCCCGGCAGTTCCGCCGTACCGGCCGGCCCGGCACCGGGGGTCTCCAGGACCTCGAAGATCTCCTCGGCGGCCGCCAGCCCCTCCGCGGCCGCGTGGTACTGCGCTCCCACCTGCCGCAGCGGCAGATAGGCCTCGGGCGCAAGGATCAGGATGACCAGGCCCGTGTAGAGGTCGAGTTCACCGTGGACCAGTCGCATGCCGATGGTCACGGCCACCAGCGCGACCGACAGGGTCGCCAGCAGTTCCAGGGCGAAGGAGGAGAGGAAGGCGATGCGCAGCGTCCGCATCGTCGCCCGCCGGTAGTCGTCGGTGATCTTGCGGATCGACTCGGCCTGCGCCTTGGCGCGGCCGAAGACCTTCAGGGTGGGAAGACCGGCCACCACATCGAGGAAGTGCCCCGACAGCCGTGACAGGAGCCGCCACTGGCGGTCCATCCGGGACTGGGTGGCCATGCCGATGAGGACCATGAACACCGGGATGAGGGGGAGGGTGACCACGATGATGGCCGCCGAGACCCAGTCCTCGGTGACGATGCGGGCGAGCACCGCCACCGGCACGACGACCGCGAGCCCCAGCTGGGGCAGGTAGCGCGAGAAGTAGTCGTCGAGCGCGTCCACGCCCCGGGTGGCCAGCGACACCAGCGATCCGGTCCGCTGCCCGCCCGGACGCCCGGGCCCGAGCTCCGCCGCCCGGTCCAGCAGCCTGCCCCGCAGTTCCGACTTGACCGCCGCACTGGCCCGGTGCGCGGCCAGTTCCGTCAGCCATGCGATCAGGGCGCGGCCGAGCGCCACCGCCGCGAGCAGCACCAAGGGGGTACGGAGCGCCGCGCCGTCGAGGCCCTGCTCGAAGGCGCCGACCACGATCTCGGCGATGAGCATCGCCTGCCCGACGACCAGCCCCGCCCCGGCGAGCCCCAGGGCCACCACCGCCCCCAGGAAGAGGCGGGTGGACCGGGCGTACCGGAGCAGACGCGGGTCGATCGGTTTCACGTGAAACATCCTCCGGGGGAGGGCCGGCCGGGCCGGCGGGTCAGGTGGCACGAGGACACGGGCGCGTGCATGAGCAGTGGGCTCAGTGCGCGTCGACGATGTGCTGGGTCCCGATCCGCTTGCGGAACACCCAGTACGTCCAGCCCTGGTAGAGCAGCACGAGCGGGGTGGCCACGGCGGCGCACCAGGTCATGATCTTCAGCGTGTACGGGCTGGACGAGGCGTTGGTGACCGTGAGGCTCCAGGCCGGGTCCAGCGAGGAGGGCATCACGTTCGGGAAGAGCGTCAGGAAGAGCATCGCGACGGCAGCCGCGATGGTGATCCCGGACAGTGCGAACGACCAGCCCTCGCGACCCGCCAGGTTGAAGCCGAGCGCACCGAGCAGGGCCAGCACCGCGACGGCCATCGCGATCAGGCTCTTCCCGTCGCCGCGCGAGACCTGGGTCCAGATGAGGAAAACCAGCGCCAGCACGGCGGTGACGAGGCCCAGCACGGTCGCCGTCCTGCGCGCCCTGTCCCGGATGTCACCGACGGTCTTGAGCGAGGCGAAGACCGCGCCGTGGAAGGTGAACAGGGTGAGGGTGACCAGCCCGCCGAGAAGCGAGTAGACGTTGAGCAGGTCGAGGAAGCTGCCGACGTACTCCTTGTCCTGGTCGATCTTCACTCCGCGCACGATGTTGGCGAAGGCCACGCCCCACAGGAACGCGGGGATCAGCGAAGTCCAGAAGATCGCGTGTTCCCAGTTGGCCTGCCAGCTCTCCTCGGGGCGCTTGTGCCGGTACTCGAAGGCCACGCCCCTGATGATCAGGCAGACCAGGATGAGCAGCAGGGGCAGGTAGAAGCCGGAGAAGAGAGTGGCGTACCAGTCGGGGAAGGCGGCGAAGGTCGCACCGCCGGCCGTGAGCAGCCAGACCTCGTTGCCGTCCCACACGGGCCCGATCGTGTTGATCAGGACCCGCTTCTCCGTGCGGTCACGGGCGAGCAGCTTGGTGAGCACGCCGATGCCGAAGTCGAAGCCCTCCAGGAAGAAGTAGCCGATCCACAGGACGGCGATCAGCACGAACCAGACGTCGTGGAGCTCCATGGTGCGTTCTCCTCAGCCTCAGTACGAGAAGGCCATCGGCCGGTCGGGGTTCTTGTCGTCCCCGCCGATCTTGGTGGGCGGGTTGAGGTCTGCCTCGGTGAGCTCCGGCGGGCCGAGCTTGACGTACTTGACCAGGAGCCTGACCTCGATCACGGCGAGCACGGCGTAGAGCAGGGTGAAGCCGATCATGGAGGTGAGCACCTCGGCCTGGGAGACGTGCGGCGAGACCGCGTCGCGGGTGCGCAGGACTCCGTAGACCACCCACGGCTGGCGGCCCATCTCGGTGAAGATCCAGCCCCAGGAGCTGGCGATGAGCGGGAAGCCCGTGGTCCAGAGGGCGACCATCCAGTAGAGGTTGCCGATCTTGGGGCTCAGGGCCTTCTTGAAGAGCACCAGGTTCGGAACCTCGTCCTCGCCCGTGCGCAGCCCCGGCGGCAGGAGGAACTTCTTGCGGGTCAGCCAGAGCCCCAGCACGCCCACACCGAGCGAGGCCATGCCGAAGCCGATCATCCAGCGGAAGCCCCAGTAGGCGACGGGGATGTTGGGCCGGTAGTCGCCCGGCCCGAACTTCTCCTGCTCGGCCTTGTTGACATCGTTGATGCCCGGGACGAAAGAGGTGAAGTCGTCGTTGGCCAGGAAGGACAGCAGCCCCGGGATCTCTATGGCCACCTTGTTGTGGCCCTTCTCGACGTCTCCGTAGGCGAAGACGGAGAAGGGCGCGGGCGCCTCACCGTCCCAGAGGGCCTCGGCGGCGGCCATCTTCATGGGCTGCTGCTTGAACATGACCTTGCCGAGCAGGTCACCGCTGATCGCGGTGCCCAGGCCGGCGATGATCAGGACCACGAGGCCCAGGCGCAGCGAGCTGCGCATCACGGGGACGTGCTTCTTGCGCGCCAGGTGGTAGGCGGAGATGCCGGCCATGAACGCACCGCCGACGAGGAAGGCGGCCGTGATCGTGTGGAAGAACTGGGTGAGCGCGGTGTTCTGGGTGAGCACCAGCCAGAAGTCGGTGAGCTCGGCCCGGCCCCGCTCCTCGTTGATCCGGTATCCGACCGGGTGCTGCATCCAGGAATTCGCCGCCAGGATGAAGTAGGCGGACAGGACGGTGCCGATGGACACCATCCAGATGCAGGCCAAGTGGATCTTCTTGGGCAGCTTGTCCCAGCCGAAGATCCACAGTCCGATGAAGGTGGACTCGAAGAAGAAGGCGATCAGCGCTTCGAAGGCGAGGGGCGCACCGAAGATGTCACCTACGAACCGCGAGTAGTCGGACCAGTTCATGCCGAACTGGAACTCCTGGACGATGCCGGTGACGACACCCATCGCGATATTGATCAAGAAGAGCTTTCCCCAGAACTTGGTGGCTCTGAGGTACTTCTCCTTCTCGGTGCGCACCCAGGCGGTCTGCAGGCCGGCCGTGAGCGCGGCGAGCGAGATCGTCAAGGGCACGAAGAGGAAGTGATAGACGGTGGTGATGCCGAACTGCCATCGCGCCAGGGTTTCTGGCGCCAGAGCCAGGTCCACGTCCTCGTCTCCTTCGTGTCGCCGTGATCACAGGGGGAGCCTGACTTCCGAACCCGCCCAATCAGGGAGGAAGCAGACACGCTTGTGAACGCGTTCACATTCACAAGCATTATGGCGCACGACTTTCGGCCCCCCTCACCCGGGGTACCCCTCTAGCCAATCCATTCAACAGATTGTTGAATGCGGCTCATGCAGATACGAATCTCCTGGCCCTCGGGCCAGCTCACCGCAACGCTCGACGAGACCCCGACCAGCAAGGCGCTGGCCGAGGCCCTCCCGATCTCCGCCTCCGCGAACACCTGGGGCGAGGAGGTCTACTTCGACACGGGCGTATCCGTGGCCCTGGAGCACGACGCCCGGCAGGTGGTCGAGCCCGGCACGGTCGCGTTCTGGACCGAGGGAGACGCCCTCGCGCTGCCCTACGGCCCGACGCCCATCTCGCGCGGAGGCGAGAGCCGCCTGGCGAGCCCGTGCAACGTGCTCGGCTCGTTCGACGGCGACCCCCGCCTGCTGTCCACCGTCCGCGACGGCGACCCCGTCCGCGTGGAACTGGCCTGAGACTCCCGCCCCACCCGGCCGGCAGTACCGCCCGCCGGCCCGCTTTCGCCGTTCGCTCGTTCGCGTTCGCGGAGCCTAGAGCTCCTTGATGAACGCCCCCGCCGTGTGCAGGAAGAGGTCGTTCGCCTCGGGCTCACCGATCGTGACCCGAAGGCCCTCACCCGCGAAGGGCCGGACCACCACACCGGCCTTCTCGCAGGCGGCCGCGAAATCCACGGTCCGCTCGCCGAGGCGCAGCCACACGAAGTTCGCCTGCGTGTCCGGCACGGTCCAGCCCTGCGCCAGCAGCGTCTCGTGGACCCGCGCCCGCTCGCCCACCAGTGCGCCGACCCGGCCCATCAGCTCGTCCTCGGCGCGCAGCGACGCCACCGCCGCGTCCTGCGCGAGCTGGCTGACGCCGAAGGGCACCGCCGTCTTGCGCAGCGCCGCGGCCACCCGCTCGTGCGCGACCGCGAAGCCGACCCGCAGGCCGGCGAGCCCGTACGCCTTGGAGAACGTACGCAGCACGGCGACGTTCGGGCGGTCGCGGTAGAGCTCGATGCCGTCCGGGATGTCCGTGTCCCGTACGAACTCGCGGTACGCCTCGTCCAGGACCACCAGGACGTCCGAGGGCACCCGGTCCAGGAACCGCTCCAGCTCGGCCCGGCGCACGGCCGTGCCGGTGGGGTTGTTCGGGTTGCAGACGAAGATCAGCCGGGTCCGCTCGGTGATGGCCGCAGCCATGGCGTCCAGGTCGTGCACGTCGCCGTCGGTCAGCGGGACCTGCACCGAGGTCGCGCCCGAGATCTGCGTGATGATCGGGTACGCCTCGAAAGAGCGCCAGGCGTACATGACCTCGTCGCCCGGGCCCGCGGTGGACTGGATCAGCGACTGGGCCACGCCCACCGAGCCGGTGCCCGTCGCCACGTGCTCGACCGGCACGCCGAACCGCTCGGCGATCTCGTTCACCAGCCCGGTGCAGGCCATGTCGGGGTACCGGTTGAAGGTCCCGGCCGCCGTGACGGCGCTCTCCAGCACGCCCGGCAGCGGCGGGTACGGGTTCTCGTTCGAGGACAGCTTGTACGCGACGCGCCCGCCCGCGGCGGCCGGCTTGCCGGGCTTGTATGTCGGAATGCCGTCCAGCTCGGTGCGCAGCTTCGGGCTGTTCTCGCTCACCGCAGGTCCTCCTCGACCGTCCCGTACGACGTCGCCGTCGACTCAATACTGCTCACCTTATGAGGATTCCGCCCTTCCGAGAATGGGGGCGCCTGGAATGAGGGGGAGCGCACGCATATATGCGTGCGCTGGTGGCCTGCGCCGTGGCGCGCGTCCCTCGTACAGGTGAGTTGAGATCGACCCGAAACCCCACCGGTTTGGCATGCCCGGACCCGCCGACAAGCTTCACACTTCGCTGGTCCGACCAAGCACCTTCATTTCCAAGGTCATTGGGGGTGGCGAACCATGCAGAAACGTGCCTGTCAACGCGTGCATATGCACCCGGACCGCGCACCCCACCGAGCCCTACTATCGGCTCGCCATGACAGCAGCAGGGAAGCATCAGGTGAGCCGGACCGAGACCACCCGGCGGGCCGCCGGCCGACAAGGCCGGGCCGGCATCAGGGACGTGGCCGCCGCGGCGGGCGTCTCCATCACGACCGTCTCCGACGCGCTCAATGGCAAGGGACGGCTGCCCGACGCCACCCGCCGCCACGTTCGCGAGGTCGCCGACCGACTGGGCTACCGCCCGTCGGCCGCCGCCCGCACCCTCCGTACCGGCAAGTCCGGCCTCATCGGCCTGACCGTGACGACATACGGGGATGAACCTTTCACCTTCACCGAATTCGCCTACTTCGCCGAGATGGCCAGGGCCGCCACCTCGGCGGCGCTCGCCCGCGGATACGCCCTCGTCATCCTCCCCGCCACCTCCCGCCACGACGTGTGGTCCAACGTCGCCCTCGACGGCACCGTCGTCATCGACCCCTCCGACCACGACCCCGTCGTCACCGAGCTGGTGCGCCAGGGCCTGCCCGTGGTCTCCGACGGCCGGCCCGCCGGCTCCCTCCCCGTGACCGCCTGGGTCGACAACGACCACGAGGCCGCCGTGCTCGGCCTCCTCGACCACCTAGCCGCGGCCGGCGCCCGCCGGATCGGGCTGCTGACCGGCACTACCACCGACACCTACACCCGCCTGTCCACCACCGCCTACCTCAACTGGTGCGAGCGCGTCGGCCAGGATCCGGTCTACGAGTCCTACCCCGCCCACGACCCGTGCGCGGGCGCCGTCGCCGCCGACCGGCTCCTCGCCCGCCCCGACCGCCCGGACGCCGTCTACGGGCTCTTCGACCCCAACGGCACCGACCTGCTCGCCGCCGCCCGCCGCTACGGCCTGCGCGTTCCCGAGGACCTGCTGCTCGTCTGCTGCAGCGAGTCCACCGTGTACGCCAACACCGAGCCGCCCATCACCACCCTGTCCCTCAAACCGCGCCGCATCGGCACCGCCGTCGTGCAGCTGCTCATCGACGCGATCGAGGGCGTGGACACCGGACGCCCGGTCGAACAGGTCGTCCCTACCGAGCTGATCATCCGTACCTCGTCACAGCGCAGGCAGCCCCGAACGACCGTCAGCCCGCCCCGATCTCCGGCCCAGGAATGACCGGCAGACCGTCCGGTCGGCCTGATCGGCGGGCGGTCCAGGATTTCAGCAACGGCAATATCGGGCAAAAACGGTAGGAACGATACGCTCCGCAAAGGATTCACCACCCCTGGTGCGTCACAGAGCGCGAGCTGCATTCCTATGATGGGCGCACGACATCACGGACCCTCCTCCCCGGAGGTCAGGAGGGTCCGCAGGTGTACGGCAGCGCGACGTGGTGGTGGAGGGGTCGATGACTCAGGGGGCCGGTCAGGGACCCGCGATGCGGACGGAAACGCTGCGGGACTTCCGGGTGCCAGTCACCGAACCCGCTGCTCCGTACGCCGTGTCCACCGGGCTGCCCGACGAGGCCCCCGTGTACGGCGAGTACCCCGCGTACTACGAGGACGCTCCCCAGGCCGTCGTACCGGCGCAGCCCGGCTACGCGCCGCAGCCCCCCGTGCCCCCCGCGCCGCCGGTCCCGCAGCACGATCCGCGCCAGGACCCGCAGCAGGACCCGCGCCAAGACCCGCGTCAGGACCTGCGGCACGAGGAGCACCCCCACGGGCGCCCCCAGGGCCACCCGCACCCTCAGGCGCACACCGACGCCGAACCGGTGCCCGCGACGGCCCAGGACCCCGAGGAGGACGACCTCGAGGGCTACACGCCCACCTACCGGGACCTCCCCGTCATCGGCCGCAGCCCGCTCGGCGGCCCCGGTGACACCGTCCAGGTCCAGTACGTCCCGCAGGACACCGCGGGCCCCGGCCCGCTGTACGTCGTCGGCGACGTCCACGGCTACCTCGACGAGCTCGTCACCGAGCTGCGCGCCCAGGGCCTGATCGACGCGGAGGGCCGCTGGTCCGCGGGCAACGCCCGGCTCTGGTTCCTCGGCGACTTCACCGACCGCGGCCCCGACGGCATCGGCGTCATCGACCTCGTCATGCGGCTGTCCGCCGAGGCGGCCGCCGCCGGCGGCTACTGCAAGGCCCTGATGGGCAATCACGAACTGCTGCTCATCGGCGCCAAGCGGTTCGGAGACACCCCCGTCGTCTCCGGTGCCGGCACCGCCACCTTCCAGGCCGCCTGGCTGCTCAACGGCGGCCAGCGCACCGACATGGAGCGCCTGCAGGACGTGCACATCCAGTGGATGTCGCGGCTGGACGCGGCCGTCCTGGAGGAGGACCACCTGCTGCTCCACTCCGACACCACGGCCTACCTCGACTACGGCGACTCCATCGAGGACGTCAACGACACCATCCACGAGCTCCTGAACCGGGGTGACGTCGACATCACCTGGGACCTCTTCCGGAAGTTCACCAAGCGCTTCGCGTTCCGCGACGAGGAGACCGGCCCGCAGGCCGTCCGCGAACTGCTCGACACCTACGGCGGCAGCCGCGTCGTGCACGGCCACAGCCCCATCCCGTACCTGCTCGGCGAAGTGGGCACCGAGGACGGCGACGAGTCCCGCGGCCCGGAGGCCGTGGACGGCCCGCACGTCTACGCGGACGGGCTCGCCATCGCGATGGACGGCGGCGTGACGATGGCGGGCAAGCTGCTCGTCGTACGGCTTCCGCTGAGCGACTGAGAGCTTACGCAGAGGGGTATTTCCGGAAAGCCCCTGTCACGGCGTGGTGTGGGCGCTCTACCATCGCTCTATCCGTAGCAGGCTCTCCTCCGTTTCAGCCGGCGCCCGGGTCTACGCGGGCAAACCGGCTTCTACGGAGCATCGGGGGATGCACATGACCAGCGCTCCGCACCTGCTGACCGAAGACCGACCCGAGTTCGACCGGCTCATCGACGAGGCACTGCGCGCGGCGAGCGAACGGCCCGAGCTCGCCACACTCGGCGAACGGCTGAACGCCGAACAGCTGCGCACCATGGCCCAGGGCGCCAGCGCCCTGCTGGCGGCCGCCGCGGCCGCCGAGTACGGCCACTACGTGAAGGTCCGCGAGGAACGACGCGACGAGGCGCTCTCCGGACCCGGTACGACGGGGGACGAGGACGAGGGCAGCAGCAGCGGCAGCGGCGCGGGCGTCAGCGCCGTGGTCGCGGTCCTCGCGCCGGTCCTGGCGGGCACCGCCATGCTGATCTTCCTGCTCGTCGGCTACATCCTGAAGTTGATCGAGCCCGAACCGGCCTTCGCCCAGACCATGCTGACGGCGGGTTGGCTCTTCGGGGCGCTCACCGCCGCGGCCCTGCTCTTCGCCGTGATCGGGCTGCTGGTCACGGCCGTCCGCAACAGTGCGACCGAGGTGGCGGCGGACGAGACCGAGGCGATACCCGACGAGGTGGCGCGGGCCCGCGAGGCCTGGCGGCACGCGCTGCTGGAGCGCGGCATCATCCCGTTCCTGCGGGACGCACTGGCCGATCCGAGCGCGGGCCCGGGCTTCCCGACCCCCCGCACGCCGGGGGCCGGGCGCATCCCCAGTCTGGGGTACACCCGGCCCGACTTCACCAGTCCCGGAACCCCGTCGCAGGGGTCCCCGCCCGGCTACACGCCGCCGGACTTCACGAGCCCGGACTTCGGCGGCCCCGAGCACCGGCCGGGTTAGGCACTCCGGCCGGCTCGGCGGTCTACTTCAGCGTCTTCGGCAGGTGGTTGGGGTCCATCGGTCGTACCGGGGCTGCCGTCGCTCGTCGGATGTCCGGGTCGCCCGCATCCGGCTGGGGCACGTCCAGGTTCCAGTCCCCGTTGCAGGTGAGGGTGCCGGCACCGGGCTGGACGGTACAGAAGGTCTCCCAGATCTCGCCCCCCTGCGTCACCACCTCGATGACCAGTCGGTTGGCCTGGTGGCCGATGGAGACGCCGCAGGCGTCGGACGGGTAGTCCCCGTCGGGGTTGGTGCTGAGGTCGTACCAGGTCCACGGGCCCACCGTGGTGCCGCCGTTCGACAGCTCGCGGATGCCCGCGTAGGTGTTGCCGTCACCGGGGTTGACCGCCTTGAACTCGCGGTCGTTGTTGTCCCGGACGGAGTCGATGTCGACGCAGAAGCTGGTTCCCGTCGCCCCGGTCGCACCCGTGGCACCCGTCGCACCGGTCGCGCCGTCCGCGCCGTCCTCGCCGTCCTCGCCGTCCCTGCCCCGCGGACCGCGCGGGCCCGTGGGACCCGTCGGGCCCCGCTGGCCCTGGCACTTGTCGCCGCCGCGTGGGCCCGCCTGCGCCTCTTCCGCCGCTCTCGGGCTTTGATTCTTCTTGTTGTTGTTCGTCGTGCAGTCGCCCCCGCCGCCCGCCTCCTGCGCCGCCGGGACCGTCTCGGCCGCCTGGACGTTCTGTGCGGTGGCGACCGCCGGACTGGCGACCCCGACCATCACCAGGGCGAGCGACGCAAGCGTGCTCCCCGCCAGCCAGCCGTTCCGCCGGGGCAACGGGCCAAGCGGTGACCTGGTCATGTTCTCGGTGCTCATATACGCCGCTCCCTTTGTGAAACCGGATCGAACGATCTGCGACAGCCCGGATGGGCCGCCTCGGTCATCGTGGGGATATCAGAAGAAAAGCGGTCCAACGGCTCGCTAGGCAGTCATCTCATCGGACCAGCAACAGGCACCCAATGGCGGTTCGCCTCGTGGCTTCCTTGCACCCCATTGGCCGGATCCCTACGGTCGCCTCACGGTCGTCTTCACCACCACCGTGGACGGGATCCTTGAAAGCAAAAGTCTGTCTGAACATGATCGTAAAGAACGAGGCCGCGGTGATCAGGCGCTGCCTCGAATCCGTGCGCCCCTTGATCGACACCTGGGTGATCGTCGACACCGGGTCGACGGACGGCACCCAGGAGATCATTCGGGAATTCCTCGGCGATCTCCCCGGCGTCCTGCACGAACGGCCCTGGAAGGGGTTCGACGGCAGCCGCAGCGAGGCGATCGACCTGGCCCGGTCCAGCGCCGACTACCTGCTGTTCGTCGACGCGGACGACGTGATCGAGGTGGACCCCGGATTCCGGATGCCGGAGCTCACTTTCGATTCGTACGGCATCGCCGTGCACCATCAGCCCGTCATCCACTGGCGGCCCGCTCTGGTCTCCACCCGGTTGCCCTGGAAATACATCGGCGTCCTGCACGAGTACCTGGATTGCGAAGCACCGTTCACCCGCGGAGTACTCGAAGGCTTCCATATCCGCATCGTCGGCGGCGGAGCCCGGCAGGGCGAAGGAGGCGACCGGGAGAAGTACCTCCGCGATGCCGGGATCCTCGAGAAAGGGCTGATCGAAGAACCGGGGAATGCCCGCTACGCCTTTTATCTGGCCCAGAGCTGGCGCGACGCGGGCGAGCCGGAGAAGTCCCTGGCCGCCTACGACCGCCGGGCCGCGATGGGCGGCTTCGCAGAGGAGGCCTTCTGCGCCCGGCTCTACGCGGCACGGCTCGCGGCGGGCCTCCAGCGCCCGTCGGCCGAGGTGCTGGACCGCTACCTCCGCGCCCACGAGAGCCGCCCCGGGCGGGCCGAGGCACTCGGCGACCTCGCCCGCCTGTGCCGTCTCGACGGCCGCTTCGAGCTGGCGTACCTGTTCGCCCGTCAGGCGGCACGGATCCCGCGCCCCGAGGACATCCTGTTCGTCGAGTTCGACTGGTACGAGTGGCGCGCGCTCGACGAGCTCGCGGTGGCCGCCTACTGGGTCGGCGCGTACGAGGAGTCGCTGGAGTGCTGCGAACGCCTCCTGAAGGAGGGCCGACTCCCGGAGAGCCAGCGCGAACGGGTCGGTGAGAACCGCGCGTTCGCCCTGGCCAAGCTGGGTCCGGAGTTCCAGGTGGTGGCCTGACGGCCGCCACACCCCTACGGCCGAGGGGCCGGACGCATCCACCGTGCGGGATGTGTCCGGCCCCTGCGCACGAACCCCGCTAGCGCAGGCGGTTCGGGGACGCTCCGTGCGTCGTGTCTGCTTTGAAGGCCTTGCCCCGGAGGGCCGGGGCGGGCGCGGGGGTCAGCTCGATCCAGCCCTCGTTCCAGATGAAGGTGGCGCTGTTGGTGTCACCGTGGGTCTGGAAGATCCTGTTGTCCGTGGTGAGAACCCTGATGTAGGCGTTGTTGCCGTGGCCGCTGATCGAGATGCCGCAGGCACTGCCGAAGGGGAATCCCGGGTTGTCCGCGTTCGTGATGTTCTGCCAGACGGGCGCGCCACCGGCCGTGACGGCCCGGCCGGCGAAGGCGGCGTTTCCGTTCACGAGGACGGCGTGGAACGACTCCGTGTTCGAGCGCGCGAAGCTGTCGAAGTCGGTGCAGGGCCCGGTGGCGCCGGTCGGTCCGACCCCGCCCGTGGCGCCGGTCGGTCCGACCCCGCCCGTGGCACCCGTCGCGCCCGTGGCTCCGGTCGCACCGAGCCCACCGGTAGCGCCCGTGGCGCCGGTAGCGCCCGTCGCACCATCGGCACCGTCAGAACCCGTCGCGCCAGTGGCACCGGTTGCACCATCAGCGCCATTCGTACCCGTAGAACCGGTAGCACCCGTCGCACCAGTCGCACCGCGGGCTCCCGTGGCCCCCGTCGCGCCGTCGGCGCCGTCCGCGCCGTCCGCTCCCGTCGGGCCCGGCCGGCCCTCCTCGCACCGGTCGTCACCGCGGGGGCCCGCCAGGAGGCCCGAGGCACTGGGGCCGTCGTCCGGACCCCGGTCCGGGTCGAAGTCCGGCCACCGGTCGGGGCGGTGGTCCGGGCGGTGGTGGTGCCCCTGCGGCTCGCAGTGGTCCCCGTCCGTGCCGATGACCGCGCCGACCCGCTCCGCCGCCCGGACGCCCTGTGCCACGGCGACGGCGGGGCCGGCGACCCCCATCATCACCAGCGCGAGCGACGCGAGCGTGCCGGCCCTGCGCCAACTGCTCCTCGGCAGCGGGCCCAGAGGCGACCTGGTCCTGTTCTCGGGGCGCATACCACTCCTTCTCGAAACCGGTCGAACGATGGCGGCGGGGCCGCTCCGGCCCCATCGGTAGCGTGGGAATCGCCGCCCCGAGTCGCGGCACACCTCGCAGATAAGTCCACTTATCGGACTATTGATGCGACACCAATGGCCGCCGCAAGGACGCACGAAAACGGGGCGGACCCGCGACTCCCCCCATGGGTCGCGGGTCCGCCCCGTAGGCCGGGTCCGGCAATCGGTCTCAGTCGGCCAGCGGCAGGTAGACGCGGCTGCCCGAGGCGGCGAACTCGGCGGACTTCTCCGCCATGCCGGCCTGGATCTCCTCCGCCTTCAGGTCCCCGCCGTGCTCACGGCGGATGTCCTGCGAGATCTTCATCGAGCAGAACTTCGGACCGCACATGGAGCAGAAGTGCGCGGTCTTGGCCGGCTCCGCGGGAAGGGTCTCGTCGTGGAACTCACGGGCCGTGTCCGGGTCCAGGGCCAGGTTGAACTGGTCCTCCCAGCGGAACTCGAACCGCGCGTCGGACAGCGCGTCGTCCCACTCCTGGGCGCCGGGGTGCCCCTTCGCCAGGTCAGCGGCGTGTGCCGAGATCTTGTACGTGATCACGCCGGTCTTGACGTCGTCCCGGTTGGGCAGGCCCAGGTGCTCCTTGGGCGTGACGTAGCAGAGCATCGCCGTGCCCCACCAGGCGATCATCGCGGCGCCGATGCCCGAGGTGATGTGGTCGTAGGCGGGGGCGACGTCCGTGGTCAGCGGGCCGAGCGTGTAGAACGGCGCCTCCTCGCAGATCTCCTGCTGGAGGTCGATGTTCTCCTTGATCTTGTGCATCGGGACATGGCCCGGGCCCTCGATCATCGTCTGGACGTTGTGGCGCTTGGCGATGGTGTTCAGCTCACCCAGCGTCTTCAGCTCGGCAAACTGGGCCGCGTCGTTGGCGTCCGCGATCGAGCCGGGGCGCAGTCCGTCACCGAGGGAATACGTGACGTCGTACGTCGCGAGGATGTCGCAGAGCTCCTCGAAGTTCGTGTAGAGGAAGTTCTCCTTGTGGTGCGCCAGGCACCACGCGGCCATGATCGAGCCGCCGCGTGAGACGATGCCGGTCTTGCGGCGGGCGGTCAGCGGCACGTACGGCAGGAGCACGCCGGCGTGGACCGTCATGTAGTCGACGCCCTGCTCGGCCTGCTCGATGACCGTGTCCTTGTAGATCTCCCAGGTCAGGTCCTCGGCCCGGCCGTCGACCTTCTCCAGCGCCTGGTAGAGCGGCACGGTGCCGATCGGAACCGGGGAGTTGCGCAGCACCCACTCGCGGGTGGTGTGGATGTTGCGGCCCGTCGAGAGGTCCATGACCGTGTCCGCGCCCCAGCGGGTCGCCCAGGTCATCTTCTCCACCTCCTCCTCGATGGAGGAGGTGACGGCGGAGTTGCCGATGTTGGCGTTGACCTTCACCAGGAACTTCTTGCCGATGATCATCGGCTCGATCTCCGGGTGGTTCACGTTCGCCGGAAGCACCGCGCGACCTGCGGCGATCTCCTCGCGGACGACCTCCGGGGAGACGTTCTCGCGGATCGCGACGTACTCCATCTCCGGGGTGATCTCGCCCCGGCGGGCGTACGCGAGCTGCGTGACGGCGGCGCCGTCCCGGCCCCGGCGGGGCTGACGGGGGCGGCCCGGGAAGACCGCGTCGAGGTTCTTGAGGCCACCGCGCGGAGAGGTGTGCTTGATGCCGTCGTCCTCAGGGCGTACCGGACGGCCGGCGTACTCCTCGGTGTCGCCGCGGCTGATGATCCAGTTCTCGCGCAGCGGCGCGAGGCCCCGTCGCACATCGGTCTCGATCTGCGGGTCGGTGTACGGACCGGACGTGTCGTAGAGCGTCACGTCCTTGCCGTTGGTGAGGTGGACCTGGCGGACCGGCACCCGGATGTCGGGGCGGGAGCCCGCCACGTAGCCCTTGTGCCAGCCCGGCTTGCGCTCGGTCGAGCCGTCGCCGTCCTGGCTGACGGCAGGCGTGCGTGCGTCCTGAATGGTCATGAGACCTGATCTCCCTACGCCGGCATTACCCGGTAACAGGTTCGGCGGTCGACGCAGCCTCCTCCCGTACGCATTCGTGATCGCGTACGGTGATCAGCGCCCTCTCAGCCCGGTGCTCCGAGCTCCCGCGTTGTGCAAAGTAGCCCCCACGCTAGCGCCATCCATGGCGTGCTGAACAGTGGGCCCCCTCATCTCTTGCGATGATCTGCAGGTGACGTCCTCGCCGCAGCCCCCCACCGAGCCCACTGAGCCCAACGGCCACTCCGGCCACGCGCACGCCGGACACGGGCACTCCTCCGGCCACTCCCACAGCCACAGCCACGGACCTGCGGCACCCGTCTCGAAGCACCTGCGCAAGGTCATCGCGGCCGTACTGATCCCCTTCGCTGTCGCCGTCTTCGTCGGCCTGGCGGTCCTCTGGCCGGGCGGCACGCCGGACCACGAGCGGACCGGGGTGGGCTTCGACCGACAGACGCAGCAGGCCAAGGTCGTCTCGCTGGAACTCGTCGACTGCAAATCCGTGAACGCCGCGCAGGTGCCGCCGACCGGCGAGGGCTCCGCCCCGACGGGCGGCGGAGCCCGGGCCGCGCAGACCGGCGAGTGCAAGAAGGCGACCGTCGAGATCGGGAGCGGCCCGGACAAGGGGCGCACCTTCGTGGAGATCGTCCAGCCGGGCGCGCCACGGCAGTTGGCGGACGGCCAGGAAGTGGTGGTGGCGTACGCGCCGGACGCGCCCCGCGACCTCCAGTACTCGGTGATCGACGTGAACCGCAAGCTCCCGCTGGCGGTGCTGGCCGGCATCTTCGCGCTCGCGGTCGTCCTCGTCGGGCGGATGCGCGGGCTGTTCGCGCTGATCGCACTGGTCGTCAGCTTCGGCGTGCTGACGCTCTTCATCCTCCCCGCCATCCTGCAGGGGTCGAACCCGCTGGTGGTCGCGGTGGTCGGGGCGAGCGCGATCATGCTGATCGCGCTCTACATGTGCCACGGCCTGACCGCCCGCACCTCGGTGGCCGTCCTGGGCACGCTCGTGTCACTCCTGCTGATCGGCCTGCTGGGCTCGGTGTTCATCGACTGGGCGTTCCTCAGCGGCAACACCGACGACAACACCGGGCTGATCCACGGGCTCTACCCTGACATCGACATGAGCGGCCTGCTGCTCGCCGGCATCATCATCGGATCGCTGGGTGTCCTCGACGACGTGACGGTCACCCAGACCTCGGCGGTGTGGGAACTCCACCAGGCAGACCCCTCCCAGGGGCCCCGCTCCCTGTACCGGGCCGCCATCAGAATCGGCCGCGACCACATCGCATCGGTGGTCAACACCCTGGTGCTGGCCTACGCGGGCGCCGCGCTGCCGCTGCTCCTGCTGTTCTCGATCGCCAACAGCAGCATGGGATCGGTGGCGAACAGCGAGCTGGTCGCGGTGGAGATCGTACGGACCCTCGTCGGCTCGATCGGACTGGTGGCGTCGGTGCCGGTGACAACGGCGCTGGCGGCGCTGGTGGTCTCGGCCGACCGGCCGGAATCCCCGGCCGTCGCACCGGGCTCGGGACCGGTACGCGGCGGCCGGGGCCGGCGGCGCAAGCGCTGAACGGCGGTTCAGCCCGAGTGGTGAGCGGGTCGGGGCGGCGGTTCAGCCGGCGTTCTGCTCGTTCTGCTTCGACTCGGCCAGGATTCTGCCGAGCGCCTCGTCCAAGTGCTCTTCGAAGTCGCCCGTGTTGCGCTCCTGCCCGAGCGGAACGATCCGGTCGGTGCGGTCGAGGAACGCGACGAGCGGTGCCGCGCTGGCCCGGAACAGGGCCCGGTCACCGCCGACCTGAAGCCGGATGTGGACGTCGGACAGCTCCTCGGGACTGGTGGGGGCGATGTGCACATCGCCGTCACCGCACGGCTTGTTGATGCCGTCGAGCAGCAGCTCCCGGCCGAACGCCCAGGTCACGGGCGCATCTCCGGGAAGGTGGAAGGTCAGGCGGACTGCGTAGGGATCACGGGCGTCGTACCGGAGTTCCACCGGGATCCGGAACGAAAGCTCCTCGGAAACGAGGAAACTCATCATGACCTCAGCCTGTACGGACTCGCGCATTGCCTACCCCGCTGTAGTGGAAGTGGCCAGGAATGATCCCCCAGGGCCCTCTTGACAAGAGTGGTGGAAGCGCATGCAGATCACAAGGAGTGAGTTTTCAGATACTGATAGAGAACGAGAGGGTGCTCAACAGCGCGCCTACTTCACTCCGTAGTCGATCGACTACATACAGCAATCGATCTTCCTGGTGCAGGGGCAAAGAAATGGCCATCGTCGCGGCCGCATCCCCGGCCGTGATGGGGATGGCGGCACAGACCGTGCCGAGGGCATATTCCTGCCGCTCGATTACGGGCTGCATTCGCCCGAGGGCCCCGATCCGGTTCTCCAAGGAGCGCAGATCGCGCACGGTATAAGGGGTGATGGCCTCTACCGGATGGCGGTCGTAATAGTCCTTGCGCGCGTTCTCGTCGAGCTGGCCGAGCAGGCACTGCCCGATCGCGTGCGCGAATCCCGTCGCACGGAAGTCGGCCCACTCCTCACACGCCGGGCTGCCCGGGGTGTCCGAGACACCCACGACCTCGATTTCACCCTCGCGGTAGACCGCGAAGTAGACGGGCGCCCCGACCGTGTCGCGGAAGTGCGCGAGCGAGTCGAGGATCATGCTGCGACGTTTCTGCTGGAGTGCCCCGCCGACCAGCCTGCCGGCCGCGGCGCCGAGGACGAAGACCCCGCTCTCTCTGCGCAGGTAGCCCTCGTGCGTCAGGGTGCGCAGCAGGTGGTACGCGGTGGGAAGCGGGAGCCCGGCCTCACGCGCCAGCTGCTTCGCCGGGGCACCCCCGCTGTGGGATCCCGCGGCTTCGAGCAGCCTCAGCGCCCTCTGCACCGAACCGATCAGTGTCGGCACACCCGCATTGTGGACCGGAGACAAGCTCACCCCCAGGCGTGGCGGCGGGCCTTCAGGGGTGGCCCGCCCCGCGGGGGCCGCCCCCGCTCATGCCGGATCCTGGGGGTCGCGCTCGGCGGGTCGTCGGCGTCACCACAGGTCAGGCGGTGCTGCCGGCTCTCGTGCCCAGGGAACGGCACAGTTCGCGACTCTATCCACCGTTTCCGGGGCTGCGAGCGGTTCAGAGCGTCCGGTTCCCTCAGCTGGGTTAACGAGGGAACCGCCCCGGCCCGTCACCTACCACTCGGTGAAGGAGGACTTCGAACGTCCGCCGCCGACCTTCTTCACGACGAAGATCAGCCCGCCGACGAGGCCGACGAAAAGCAGCAGCTTGAAGGCGAACGAGATCAGCGCGCCCAGGATGCTGGTGATGACACCGCCGAAGACGAACAGCGCCAGCAGCGGAACGGCGACCCACTTAACCCACCAGGGCATGCCTGCGAATATCTCCCGGATCCCGTTCATGTCCTCGACCTCTTCCTGGTCTTCCCGTCCGTGACTTCCTGCTGTCGATGCTAGGAGTCCGCGGGCTCCGATCGGGGCCCGCGAGCCCCCGGAGTCCCCTGATCCGCCCCTTAGGGGGATCAGGGACACGACCCCCACCCGCGGTCTCGCTCAGCCCTCCGGCGGGGAGAACACCACCATCACCTTCAGGTCCTCGGTGATGTGGTGGAACTTGTGCGGGACGCCCGCCGGGACGTAGACGACGCTGCCGCGCGCCACGGTGGTGGTCTCCTCTCCGACCGTGATCGAGGCCCTCCCGCTGACGACGAAGTACACCTCGTCCTGACCGTGCGGCCGCTGCGGATCGGTCTGGCCGGCATCGAGCGCGTACAGCCCGACCGACATGTTCCGCTCGCGGAGGAACTGCAGATAGGCGCCGTCGTTGGCGGCCCGCTCCGCTTCGAGATCGTCAAGCCGGAAGGCTTTCATCGTCGTTGTGCCCCTTGTACTCGATCGTTCCCTCGCATCCGCTGATCTGCGGATGTCCCACCGGGATCTTCTCTGCCACGATCAGACACATGACGAATTTCGTAGTCAAGACGCTCGCCAACGCGGCGGCCCTGGCCGTGGCCATCTGGCTGGTCGCCGGCATCACCCTGGACGACGGCAGCACGATGGGCCGCCGGACGCTGACCCTGATCCTGGTCGCCCTGCTCTTCGGCCTGGTCAACCTCATCGTCAAGCCCGTGGTGAAGCTGCTGTCGCTGCCGCTGTTCATCCTCACGCTCGGCCTGTTCACGCTCGTCGTGAACGCGCTCATGCTGCTGCTGACCTCGTGGCTGGCCGACCAGTTCGACCTCAGCTTCCATGTGGACAACTTCTGGTCGGCGCTGATCGGCGGCCTGATCATCTCCGTCGTCTCCTGGGCCGCGAACATGGTCCTTCCCGACAACGACTGAGCGGGCTGCGCATGTACCGCGTCTGCTTCGTCTGCACGGGCAACATATGCCGCTCCCCCATGGCCGAGTCCGTCTTCCGCACCCATGTGGAACGGGCCGGACTCGACGCCCTCGTCGAGGTGGACAGCGCCGGAACCGGCGGCTGGCACGAGGGCGACGGCGCCGACCCGCGCACCGTCTCCGTCCTGGAGGCCGCCGGCTACGCCCAGGACCACAGGGCCCGGCAGTTCCGGTCCTCCTGGTTCTCCCGCCTGGACCTCGTGATCGCACTCGACTCCGGGCACCTGCGCGACCTGCGGGCACTCGCACCCACTCCGCAGGACGCCGCCAAGGTCCGGCTGCTGCGGTCCTACGATCCGGCGGCCCCCGCCGGGCAGCACGACGTACCGGACCCCTACTACGGGTCGCTCGCCGGGTTCGAGGAGTGCCTGGACCTGGTCGAGGCGGCGAGCCCCGGTCTGCTGGACGCCGTACGCGAGGCGATGAAGGAGCACACCACGTGAACGAGTACGCCCCCGGAGGCCCCGGCGAGGTGATCGGCGACGGCACCCGCGCCGTGCGCGCCGGTCTGCCCGAGGCAGTCAAGAACGAACCGCCCCTGCCGGGTCCGGTCTTCGCCGCCCACTTCCACCTTCCGGGAGACGTCGAGGGCCCGTACGCCTACGGCCGCGACACCAACCCGACCTGGACCCTGCTGGAACGGGCGATCGGAGAGCTGGAGGCCCCCGGCCAGGACGTGCACACCGTCGTCTTCGCCTCCGGCATGGCGGCGGTCTCCGCCGCCCTGCTCTCCCAGACGCGCACCGGCGACACCGTCGTCCTGCCCGACGACGGCTACCAGGCGCTGCCCCTGCTGCGCGAGCAGCTGGAGGCGTACGGGATCCACGTGCGCACCGCGCCCACCGGCGCGGACGCCCAGCTCGAGGTCCTCGACGGGGCCCGGATGCTGTGGATCGAGACGCCGTCCAATCCCGGGCTCGACGTGTGCGACGTACGGCGCCTCGCGGACGCCGCCCACGCCGGCGGCACCCTGGTCGCCGTGGACAACACCCTCGCGACGCCCCTCGGGCAGCGGCCCCTGGAACTCGGCGCGGACTTCTCCGTGGCGAGCGGCACCAAGGGGCTCACCGGCCACGGCGACGTGCTGCTCGGGTACGTCGTGTGCCGCGATCCGGAACTCGCAGCCCGCGTCCGGGGGTGGCGCAAGATCGTCGGCGCGATCCCCGGTCCCATGGAGGCATGGCTCGCCCACCGTTCGCTGGCCACGATCCAGCTGCGCGCTCAGCGCCAGTGGGCCAACGCACTGGCCGTGGCGGAGGTTCTGGTCGACCGCCGCGACGTGAGCGGAGTGCGGTATCCGGGGCTGACCACGGACCCCTCCCACAAGACGGCCGCCCGCCAGATGCGGGGCTTCGGCTCGGTGGTCTCCTTCACCCTGCCCGACCGGGCGCACGCGGAACGGTTCATGGCCGCCCTGCACCTGGTCGAGGACGCCACGAGTTTCGGTGGCGTACGGTCCACCGCCGAGCGGCGCGGACGGTGGGGCGGCGACGCCGTGCCCGAGGGGTTCATCCGCTTCTCGGCCGGGGCCGAGGACACCGAGGACCTGGTCTCGGACGTCCTGCGGGCACTCGACCGTGCCCTCGACCCGGCCGGCCACGACCACTGAACACGACGTGGAAAGGCGGTCCGAGCCTCCCCCCTAGTGGCTCGGACCGCCCCGGGTTCCGCGCGCGAAGAACCACGCGACAAGGCTAGTTGACTCTGCGTCAGAGTCCAATCACGGTAGCGACAGGGGCCTATCTGCATATTTATAGTTGTAGACCCCCACCGAGAGGTGTCGCGATGGATCTGGCCCTGCTGCGCACCTTCGTCACCGTTCACCGGGCGGGCTCGTTCACGCGCGCCGCCGCCCTCCTCGGGCTGTCCCAGCCCGCCGTGACCTCGCAGATCCGCACCTTGGAGCGCCAGTTGGGGCGCCCGCTCTTCCACCGCCGGGCCCGCGGGGTCACTCCCACCGCCGTCGGCGACGAGCTCGCCCACAAGGCCGCCCCGCACCTCGACGCCCTGCTGCGGATCACCGAGGCCGAGCGGGAGGACGCGGTCGGGCTGCGGTCCCTCCACGTCGCCGGGCCGCCCGAGTTCCTGTCGCTCCGGGTGCTTCCCGCCCTCGCGCCACTCGTCGGCCAGGGCCACACCTTGCGCGCCACCCTGCAGAGCGACTCCGCGACCGTCCTCGACGGGCTCGCCGCCGGCCACCACGACCTCGTGGTCACCACCGCCCACCCCCGCGGCGGGCCCTTCACGGCCACCGCCCTGTGCGACGAGGAGCACGTCCTGGTCGCCGCGCCCTACTGGGCCGCCCTCGTCGACACGGACCGGCTGCGCGGCGACGGCCCCGCGGCTCTGGAGGGCATCCCGCTCGTCGAGGTCCACGAGACCCTGCCGCTCGTCACCCGGTACTGGAGCGCCGTCTTCGACACCCTGCCCGACGCCAGGTCCCTCGCCGCCACCGTCGTCGCGCCCGACCTGCGCGCCGTACTGGAATGCGTCCTCGCGGGCGCGGGCATCGCCGTACTGCCCCGCTACCTGTGCCAGGACGCCCTCGACAGCGGCCGGATCGCCGCCGTGGCGGAGCCTGCCGTACCACCGCTGCGCACCTGGTTCCTGGTCCTGCGGACGGGAAGCCCCTCTCTCCCCCACCTCGCCCGGGCCCGCGAGCGGCTGCTGGACGCCGCCGTGCACTGGTGAGCCCCCTGTTTCCGGCCCGTGGCGCGTTTCAGAAGCGGAGCGGTGGGCCACTCTTCTCCCATGACCGAACGTCCCGTGGTCAAACGCACCGCTCGCGCGATCCTGCTCGACGGTGACGACCTGATCCTCATCAAGCGCACCAAGCCCGGCGTCGACCCGTACTGGCTCACCCCCGGCGGAGGAGTGGAGTCCTCGGACGCCACCGTCGTCGACGCCCTCCACCGAGAGGTCCATGAGGAACTCGGCGCGAAGATCACCGATGTCGTGCCCTGTTTCGTCGACACCGTCGAGCACATCGCCGGCGGCGGGGTGACGGGCGTGAAGGTGCAGCACTTCTTCGTCTGCCGCCTCGAATCGATGGACCCCAGCCTCCGGCACGGCCCCGAGGTCGACGAACCCGAGGGCGAGTACGAGATCGTCCGTGTGCCCTTCAGCCGAGTGGGCATCGCCGCGGTCCACCTCGTCCCGCTGTCCCTACGGCACTACCTGGACGGCAACATCGAGGGCGTGCGCGCCATGCACGCGCCCGACCTGGGTTGAGGCCCTTCCGGGGCCGGTGGGCTGCCACCGGTCCCGGACCGGCCGTGCCCGCCGGTCTCAGCCGATGCCCACCAGTTCCTCGACCGCGTCGTGGCGAATCCGTTCGCCAGGAATCCCGATGCGCAGCAGCTCGTCGACACCGCTGCGGATCATCGCGGGCGGGCCGGAGATGAACGCGTCGTACGAACTCCACGGCCCGTGCTCGCCCACGGCGTGCGGCAGCTGTCCGGCCAGCCCGTCTCCGACCACCGGCCGGACCGACAGCCACGGGTGCGAGCGCTGCAGTCCCAGCAGGGTGTCCTTGTCGTAGAGGTCGCTGTCGCTGCGCGCCCCGAAGAACACCTCCACCGGGCGCCGCTCCCCGTGTCCGGCGACATCCTCGATCAGCGCCTTGATCGGGGCGATACCGGTACCCCCGCCCAGGCACAGCATCCCGTTGTCCGTGGTGTGGTCCACGACCATCGACCCGGCCGGCGGCCCCAGGCGCAGCACGTCCCCGGGGCGGGCGTGGCGCACCAGCGCATTGGAGACCCAGCCCGCGGGGACGGCCTTGACGTGGAAGGAGAGCAGCCCGTCGGCCCGGGGGGCCGAGGCGAAGGAGTAGTGCCGCCACACCCGTGGCCACCACGGGGTCTCCAGGCTCGCGTACTGGCCGGCCAGGAAGGCATAGGGCTGGTCGGGGCGGACGGTCAGCACGGCGATGTCCGGGGTGCGCAGGTCGTGGGAGACCACCTCCGCGTGCCACCACGCGGGGGCCTTCACCTCGTCCTCCGCCGCGGCGTCGATCATGATCTGGGAGATCGCGGTGTACGCCCGGACCCACGCGGCCTCGGCCTCCGGCCCCCAGCTCTGCGTGGCGAACCGGGCCAGTGCCCCGACGAGGGCCTCGCCGACCGCGGGGTAGTGACCGGCCATGGTGCCGTACTTGCGGTGCCCGGTGCCGAGTCGGCAGAGGTAGGGGGCGAGCACTTCGGGGTTGTCGATGTGCTCGGCGGCTGTCAGGAGCGCCTTCAGCAGCCGGTCGCGCTGCGTGTCCATCGCCGCCGGGAACATCCCTCGTACTTCCGGGTGCCCGGTGAAGACCAGAGCGTAGAAGTACGAGGTCACCTTGTCGGCGACCGGGGCGATCTCCGCGAGGGTCCGGCGGATGAGTACGGCATCCGGTGAGGGCTCGGCCGCCCCGCCCTCGGAGGGTATCCGGGCCGCTTCGCGTCTGGCCGATCTGGTGGGCGGAGCGTCCATGCGGTGCCTCGCTTCGAGCATCTCGGTCGGTCTGCACACGCCACGGTCATGAATCCGTGGTTCCCGGTTTCACAGCGTGCCACCCGCCCCAGAGGCCTGCGGGGAAACGCGGAAAATCCGCGTTTCGAACCCACTTTCCTCCTAAGATGCGTCAACTCCCGGGCGTGCCACCGCCACGAGCTGGTATACCTCCCGCAGATCCCGTCCCTCGTAGACGTGGGTCGCGCGCTCGGCCAGGTGCGGTCGCGCGTTGACCGCCACCGAAACGGACACCGCCTCGAAGAGGTGGATGTCGGTCCCCGAGTCCCCGTACGCCACGCAGTCGCCCCGCGTCACGCCGAACTGCTCGCACAGCCGGTCGGCCACCATGACCTTGGCCTCGGGGGTCAGGATCCCGGCCTCCTCGACGGGCCGGGTGAACGGCACTTCCGGGAAGACGGACCCGTGGGCGGCATGAGCGCCCCACTCCAGCAGCAGTTCCACGAAGAAGGACGGAGACAGGGAGACCACCGCGCAGTACTCTCCGCGCTGCCGGATCTCCTGCCAGACGTCCCGGATGCCCGCGAGCCACGGAGCCCCGTCGAACGCCGCCCTGACATGCGCCGGCGTCAGCTCGGCCCACAGCGCGTGCACGGCCACCGAGAACTGGTGCGGCCCGATCTCGCGCGCGGAGAAGGACCGCTCCAGTTTGGCGATCTCGGCGCTGACTCCGAGCTGGCGGGAGATCTCCACCGGAGCCGCCGAGCCGTACATCAGCGTTCCGTCGAGGTCGAAGAGGTGCAGGCGCGTCATAGCCATCGAGGCTAGTGGGTTCGTTTCACGTGAAACACCGCGTTTCACGTGAAACATCATCCGGTGCGACCCCAGGTGTGCTCGTGTTTCACGTGAAACATGAGCCTCAAATCCTCTGGACGGCTCCCGGCCCATGATCCAGTCTGGGCCGGTGACACCACCACACATCACCGATCTGCCGATCCGGGCGCTGACCGTGGACGATCTCCACCGCTGCGCCGACCTTTCCGAAGATCGTGGCTGGCTCCGCGAGGAGCACAAGTGGAGACTGCTGCTCACGGCAGGGAACGGCTACGGCGTCGATGCCCCGGACGGCCGGGGCCTCGCCGCCGCCTGCGTCGTCACCCGGTACGGCAGCAGCCCCGCCGGACCCGGACTCGCCGCCATCGGCATGGTTCTCGTGGCCGACCGCTACGCCCGTCAGGGTCTGGGGCGCGCCCTGATGACCCATGTCTGCAACGACGCGCTCAAGGGCGTCCCACTCACCCTCCACGCCACGCCCTACGGGCGCCCGCTCTACGAGCAGCTCGGGTTCAAGACCACGGGCCGCGCCGAGATGCTGGTGGGCACCTTCCGGGAGGAGAGCGCCTCCGACACCCACGGCACGACTCCGGTCCGGCGGGCGGTCGCAGAAGACCTTCCCCGGATCCTGCGCTTGGACGCCGAGGTCTTCGGGGCCGACCGCATGCACATGATCACGCGGCTGCCCGCCTTCGCCGATCAGCTGCTCGTCTCCGAGGACAGCAGCGGCGACGGCACGCTCACGGGCTACGCCGCTGCATGGCCCAACATGCACACCCATGTCGTCGGCCCGCTGATCGCCCGTGACACCGACACCGCCAAGTCCTTGGTCACCGCCCTCGCCAGGGGCACGGACCGTGCGCTGCGCACCGATGTCGACGTACGGCACGAGGAACTGCTCGCGTGGCTCAAGGAACGCGGCTTGGAATCCGTCGCCTTCAACGCCGTCATGGCCCGGGACATCCCCGACCTGCCCGGTGACTGGACCCGCCGGTGGGCGCCGCTGACCGTGGCCGCGGGCTGAGAAGGGACTGCCTCGTGACCAACACCTCCGAGCCGGCGATCCGGCCCGCCACCAAAGCCGATCTGCCTGCCATCGTCGCGATGCTGGCGGATGACCCGCTCGGTGCCACCCGCGAGTCCCCGGAGGACCTCGCCCCGTACCGCACAGCCCTGGCACGGCTCTCCGGCGACCCGAACCAGCATGTGGTCGTCGCAGTCCGGGCCGGCCGTGTCGTGGGCACCCTCCAGCTGACGATCGTCCCCGGCCTCTCCCGCAAGGGAGCAACCCGCGCCATCATCGAGGGCGTCCGCGTCCACGCGGACGAGCGCGGCAGCGGGCTGGGCACCCGGTTCATCGAGTGGGCGATCGAGAAGTCCCGTGCCGAGAACTGCACGCTCGTGCAGCTCACGTCGGACGTGACCCGGACCGATGCCCATCGCTTCTACGAGCGGCTCGGGTTCACCGCGTCGCACGTCGGGTTCAAGCTCCAGCTCTGACCGGCCGCTGCGTGGGCCGGGCCGGGTCGCTGTGTCGGCGGCCCGGCCTACGATCGGGAAGATGAGCGCCAGTCTCCCCCTCATCAGCGCCACCGAGCGCCGGAACCGGCTCGGCCAACGCCACCGCCTGGCTCCTTCGGCCCGTGCCTCGACGGTCACGGAGGCGGCGGACTCCGTCGTCGCCCTGCACGCCACCGACGCCGCGACCGTCTTCCTCTCCGCGCGGGCCCGGCTGACCGAGGGCGGCGCCGGCGTGGTCGAGCAGGCACTCTACGAGGACGTCCGCCTCGTGCGGCTGCTCAGCATGCGCAACACCCTCTTCGCAGTGTCGACGGAACTGGCCCCGTACGTCGACGCGTCGACCGCCCGTGCCATCGCCGCCAAGGAACGCCGTACCTTGCTCAAGCACCTCGACGAGGACGGGCAGGGGCTCGACGCCGCCTGGCTGGCCCGGGCGGAGGCCGCCGCGCTGGACACCCTCGACACCCGCGGCCCCCTCACCGGCAGTCAGCTGTCCACCGCGGTGCCCGCCCTACGCCAGAAGATCACCATCAGCCGGGGCAAGAAGTACGAGACGGAGCAGGGCGTCGCCACCCGGGTCATCCGCCTGCTGGCCGCCGACGGCCGGATCCGCCGGGACCGGCCGCGCGGATCGTGGACCTCCAGCCAGTTCCGCTGGGTCCACACCGCGCCCTGGCCCGCCGCACCGGCCGCAGAGGCCCGTGCGGAGATCGCCCGTCGCTGGCTGGACGCGTACGGACCGGCCACCGAGGCCGATCTGAAGTGGTGGACCGGCTGGACCCTGACGGACGTCCGTACGGCGCTCGCGGCCGTCGGCCCCGACCAGGTGCGCCTGGACGACGGCAGCACCGCCCTCGTCAGCCCGGGGGACACCGCGCCCGAGCCGGCTCCCGAGCCATGGGCGGCGCTGCTGCCCGCGCTCGATCCCACCGGCATGGGCTGGGCCGACCGGGGGTTCCATCTCGATGCCGCCCACAGACCCGCCCTGTTCGACTACGCGGGCAACATCGGCCCCACCGTGTGGTGGAACGGCGAGATCGTCGGCGGCTGGGCCCAGCGCCCGGACGGCGAGATCGTCTGGCGGCTGCTGGGCGACCCCGGCCGCGCCGCCGAGGAGGCGATCACCGCCGAGGCCTCCCGCCTCGCCGCGTGGGTGGGCGACGCCCGCGTCACCCCGCGCTTCCGCACTCCGATGGAGCGTGAACTCGTCGCCTGAGACGGTCCCCGGGCCGTCAGCCGATGCCGCGCCAGCCCTGCGGGTCGACCCCGCCGGGCACCGGGGCGCCTGCGTCGTAGGGCTCCCTCGTGAACACGAAGGACGCCAGATCGAGGTGGCTCACCGAGCCGTCCTCGCGGCGCACCGCCTTCAGCGTCTCGCCTGCGTAGTACCCGGACAGCCCCGTCCAGCTGCCGTCGGGCTCGGACCGGAACCGGGCCGTACGCCCCGTCGCGCCGACCGGCCCCAGCTCCAGCGAGCCGTCCGCGAGCAGCCGCATCACTTGGGCCGAAGTCCCCCAGTACCAGGGGCCGCACAACTCCAGAGGAACCTGGTCCGCCTCCCGGAACGGCCGCCAGGGCCGCGGGAAGGGGGGCTCGGCATCCGCCACGATCCCGACGAGGTCGGCGGCCACGGACGCAGCCGGCAGCCCCGACGTGCAGTTGGCCAGTACGACCGCCGCGACGTCGTCGGCCTCGCTCAGCCACAGCCCCGCGACGAACCCGGGCAGCGAGCCGCTGTGACCCACCAGCCGGCGGGCACCCTGGGCCATCAGCTGCATCCCCAGCCCGTAGCCGAGATCGGCGACACCGGGCTCCGGAGGCGCTGACGGCCGACGCATCTCCCGTACGGACTCCGCGCTGAGCACCCGCTCGTCGCCCCGCAGCAGGAAGTCGGCGAACCGGGCGAGGTCCCGGGTCGTGGACCACAGCTGACCGGCCGCGGCCATCAACCCCAGGTCCTCGAGCGGCTCCGGCATCATCACGTCGGCCCACGGGTGCACCGCCCAGCCGCCCGCGTGCGGGGCCTGCGGCTCTCCGCTCGTACGGTCCAGGCCGAGGGGCTCCAGTACCTCGGCGCGCAGGACCTCTTCCCAGGGCTTGCCGCGCAGCGCCTCCACCAGCGAACCCAGCAGTGTGTAACCGGGGTTGGAGTAGTGGTGCCTGCTGCCCGGGGTGAACCTGAAGGGCTCCTCGCCCAGCACGTCGGCGAGCTCGGGCCGCTGCGCGCCGGGGGTGCGCTCCCACCACTCGCCGGGGGTCTCCGCGGCCAGCCCGCCGGTGTGGGCGAGCAGTTGGGCGATGGTCACCCGGCCGGCGGCGGTTCCGGGGAGGTGCTCCTCCAGCGCGTCCTCGAGCCTGAGCAGCCCTTCGTCCCGCAGGCGCATGACGAGGACGGCGGTGAAGGTCTTGCTGATTGACCCGATCCGGTACTGCACGTTCCCGTCCGGGCCGTGCCCCTCGACGGAGGTCCGGGAGCCCTCCCAGACCACCTCCCCGCCGCGCAGTACGGCCGCCACGACCGACGGCGCCCGTCCCGTGCTCTGGGCGACGGCGATCCGGTGCCTCAGCGCACGCCGGGTGGCGGGGAGCAGTTCACGGTCCTCGGCAAGCTCATCCATGATCGAATGCTATGTGTTGGCCATGTCCACGAAGCGCGAATAGTGGCCCTGGAAGGCCACGGTGATCGTTGCGGTGGGGCCGTTACGGTGCTTGGCCACGATCAGGTCGGCCTCACCTGCGCGAGGGGACTCCTTCTCGTAGGCGTCCTCGCGGTGGAGCAGGATCACCATGTCCGCGTCCTGCTCGATGGAGCCCGACTCACGCAGGTCGGAGACCATCGGCTTCTTGTCGGTTCGCTGCTCCGGGCCACGGTTCAGCTGGGAGAGCGCGATCACCGGGACCTCCAGCTCCTTCGCCAGGAGCTTCAGGTTTCGGGACATGTCCGAGACCTCCTGCTGACGGCTCTCGGGACGGCGTGAGCCACCCGACTGCATGAGCTGGAGGTAGTCGATGACGACGAGCGAGAGATCGTTGCGCTGCTTGAGCCGGCGGCACTTGGCCCGGATCTCCATCATCGACAGGTTGGGGGAATCGTCGATGTAGAGGGGAGCGGCGGATACGTCCGGCATCCGGCGGGCCAGCCGGGTCCAGTCGTCGTCCGTCATCGTGCCCGAACGCATGTGGTGCAGGGCCACCCTGGCCTCCGCCGACAGGAGGCGCATGGCGATCTCGTTGCGCCCCATTTCGAGGGAGAAGATCACACTGGGCAGGTTGCTCTTGATGGAGCAGGCCCGGGCGAAGTCCAGCGCGAGCGTGGACTTGCCCATGGCCGGGCGGGCCGCGATGACGATCATCTGGCCCGGGTGCAGGCCGTTGGTCAGGGAGTCCAGGTCGGTGAAGCCGGTGGGTACGCCCGACATCTGCCCGCTGCGCGAACCGATGGCCTCGATCTCGTCGAGGGCGCCCTCCATGATGTCGCCCAGCGGCAGGTAGTCCTCGGAGGTCCGCTGCTCGGTGACGGCGTAGATCTCGGCCTGGGCGCTGTTGACGATCTCGTCGACATCGCCGTCGGCCGCGTACCCCATCTGCGTGATCTTCGTACCGGCGGCGACGAGGCGGCGCAGGACGGCGCGCTCATGGACGATCTCCGCGTAGTACTCGGCGTTCGCCGCAGTCGGCACGGACTGGACCAGCGTGTGCAGGTACGAGGCCCCGCCGACCTTGCTGATCTCGCCGCGCCGCGTCAGCTCGGCGCCGACGGTGATCGGGTCGGCCGGCTCGCCCTTGGCGTACAGGTCGAGAATGACCTGGTAGATCGTCTCGTGCGAGGGCCGGTAGAAGTCGTGGCCCTTGATGACCTCGACGACGTCGGCGATGGCGTCCTTGGAGAGGAGCATGCCGCCGAGGACCGACTGCTCGGCGTCGAGGTCCTGCGGAGGGACGCGCTCGAAGCCGCCGCCGCCACCGTCCCAGGAGCCGCCCTCGCGACCCCGGTCGTGCTGCTCGTCGCCGCGGCCCCGGCCTTCGCTGTTGCGGCGCGGACGAGCGGGCAGACGGTCACTTGGACCGCTGTCGGCCCAGGGGTCGTCCATGGGCTCGGGCATGCTCACCGGGCCGCCTCCTCCCGTCCGCAACGCGGACCTCGCCGTGCGACTCTTTCTACGACACGGCTCTGACATTTGGGGCACCCGAATCGGCTGTCGGCGAGTCGGGCAACGCACCACGGTAGGGCCGCGAGCGGCGTCAGCCAATCTTGTTATCCACAGGCTCTGTGGATGAGATGTGGACGACGGCGCCAATGCTGTGGGTAACTCCCTCGAAGCTGTGCACGGACCGGGGGACGACGCTGTGGACAAAATCACCCGGGACCCCCCGTTACCCCATCTGACCTGGGATTTCATCTTCCACCGGCAGTCGGGGAGAAAATTCTTGGCCCGGGTTTCGAGAACGCCTCCAACGAGGTGGGAGGAACGCCCGGGTCAGCGCACAGGTAAGGATCGATAGAGGGTTGCATCCGTTACCTGTGGAAGATTAGATTGAGCGCATGACACAGGCCCTCTCAGCGCCCGCGGCGGGGCCGCGGCGGCACGACCGTGAGATCTTCGCGCTCGCGGTCCCCGCCTTCGGCGCCCTCGTGGCCGAGCCCCTCTTCGTTATGGCCGACAGCGCCATCGTGGGACACCTCGGCACCCCCCAGCTGGCCGGCCTCGGCATCGCCGCCGCACTGCTGACCACGGCCGTGAGCGTCTTCGTCTTCCTCGCCTACGCAACCACTGCGGCCGTCTCCCGCAGGGTCGGCGCCGGAGACCTGCCGGCAGCCATCCGGCAGGGCATGGACGGCATCTGGCTGGCACTCCTGCTCGGCGTCGCCGTCATCGCCGTCGTACTGCCCGCCGCACCCTCGCTGATCTCCCTCTTCGGGGCCTCGGACAGCGTCGCCCCGCACGCGATCACCTATCTGCGTATCTCCGCCTTCGGCATCCCGGCGATGCTCGTGGTCCTGGCCGCCACGGGGGTCATCCGCGGCCTCCAGGACACCCGCACGCCGCTCTACGTCGCCATCGGCGGCTTCGCCCTCAACGCGCTCCTGAACGTCGCCCTCGTCTACGGCGCGGGCCTCGGCATCGCCGGATCCGCCTGGGGCACCGTCCTCGCCCAGTGCGCCATGGCGGCCGCCTACCTCTTCGTGGTCGTCCGCGGGGCCCGACGGCACGGTGCCTCGCTGCGTCCCGACGCCGCCGGCATCCGCGCCTGCGCCCAGGCCGGGGCCCCGCTGCTGGTCCGCACCCTGTCCCTGCGCGCCATCCTGATGATCGCGACCGCCGTGGCCGCCCGACTCGGTGACGCCGACATCGCTGCCCACCAGATCCTGCTCTCCCTGTGGAGCCTGCTCGCCTTCGCCCTGGACGCCATCGCGATCGCCGGTCAGGCGATCATCGGCCGCTACCTGGGCTCGGGCGACACGGACGGCGCGAAGGCCGTATGCCGCCGGATGGTGCAGTGGGGCATCGTCACGGGCATCGTGCTCGGCCTCCTGGTGGTCCTCGCCCGCCCCGTGTTCATTCCGCTGTTCACCAGCGACCCGGCCGTGGAGAACGCACTACTGCCCGCTCTGCTGGTCGTGGCCCTCTCCCAGCCCGTCTCCGGCATCGTCTTCGTGTTGGACGGAGTCCTGATGGGTGCGGGCGACGGCCGCTACCTGGCCAGGGCGATGCTCGTGACGCTCGCCGTGTTCACCCCGGTCGCCCTGCTCGTCCCGGCTCTGGGTGGCGGCCTGACCACGCTCTGGTGGGCCATGACCCTGATGATGCTGGTCCGGATGGTCACCCTTCAGCTGCGCGCCCGCTCCGGCCGGTGGGCGATCGCGGGCGCCACCAGGTAGCTGTTTCACGTGAAACATCGCGCGGCAGCCGTCGCCGTCGCCATGTTTCACGTGAAACACAGCCTGCCGAGCCGCGGCCCCGCCGGAGAAGCTCATGAAACGGCGAAGGGCCGCACCCCAACGGGGTGCGGCCCTTCGCGTGCAGCCCTTAGGCGGCGACGACCTCGATGCCCACGTTCGCGGCCACGTCAGAGTGCAGACGCACAGAGACCTGGTACGAACCGAGGGTCTTGATCGGGGAGCCCAGCTCCACGCGGCGCTTGTCGACCTTCGGGCCACCGGAAGCCTCGATCGCCGTGGCGATGTCGGCCGGGGTCACGGAGCCGAAGAGACGACCGGCGTCACCCGCGCGGGTGGCCAGACGGACCTTGACACCCTCGAGCTTGGCCTTGACCTCGTTGGCCTGCTCGATGGTCGCGATCTCGTGGATCTTGCGGGCGCGGCGGATCTGCGCCACGTCCTTCTCGCCACCCTTGGTCCAGCGGATCGCGAAACCACGCGGGACCAGGTAGTTGCGAGCGTAACCGTCCTTGACGTCGACGACATCGCCGGCGGCACCGAGGCCAGAAACCTCGTGGGTCAGGATGATCTTCATTAGTCGGTCACCCTTTCCTTATCGCGCGGTGGACGTGTAGGGCAGCAGCGCCATCTCACGGCTGTTCTTGACGGCCGTGGCGACGTCACGCTGGTGCTGCGTGCAGTTGCCGGTGACGCGGCGGGCACGGATCTTGCCGCGGTCGGAAATGAACTTCCGCAGCATGTTCGTGTCCTTGTAGTCCACGTAAGCGGTCTTGTCCTTGCAGAACGCGCAGACCTTCTTCTTAGGCTTGCGCACAGGCGGCTTCGCCATTGTGTCTCTCCTGTGTGATCAAGAAGTTTGGATGGAGCTGCCCTAGAAGGGCGGCTCGTCCGAGTAGCCACCGCCGGAGCCGCCGGAGCTTCCGCCCCAACCGCCCCCGCCGCCGCCCTGCTGCTGGCCACCGGCCGGCGCGCTGGACGCCCACGGGTCGTCGGAGGGAGCTCCGCCGCCCTGCTGGCCGCCGCTGGGGGCTCCGCCCCAGCCACCGCCGCCGCCCTGCTGCTGCTGACCGCCGCCGCCGTATCCGCCCTGGCCACCGCGACCGGTGGTCTTGGCGACCTTGGCCGTGGCGGTCTTCAGGCTGGGGCCGACTTCCTCGACGTCCAGCTCGTAGACCGTGCGCTTGACACCCTCACGGTCCTCGTACGACCGCTGCTTCAGCCGGCCCTGCACGATGACGCGCATGCCCCGCTGAAGGGACTCAGCGACGTTCTCGGCCGCCTGACGCCAGACCGAGCAGGTGAGGAACAGGCCTTCGCCGTCCTTCCACTCATTGGTCTGCTTGTCGAAGATGCGGGGAGTGGACGCGACACGGAACTTCGCGACCGCCGCACCCGAGGGGGTGAAGCGCAGCTCGGGGTCGTCGACGAGATTGCCGACGACCGTGATGACGGTCTCGCCTGCCATGGATGAACCTCTCGGCGGGGATTGCTGCTGGGCTGCTGTGCTACTCGATCCCGATTACCGCTGAACCGAAGTTCAGTGGGTCTCGGGGCGAAGGACCTTGGTCCGGAGAACCGACTCGTTCAGGTTCATCTGTCGGTCAAGCTCCTTGACGACCGCAGGCTCGGCCTGGAGGTCGATGACCGAGTAGATGCCCTCGGGCTTCTTCTTGATCTCGTAAGCGAGACGACGACGGCCCCAGGTGTCGACCTTCTCGACCTTTCCGTTGCCCTCACGGACGACGGAGAGGAAGTTCTCGATCAGCGGGGAGACAGCGCGCTCCTCGAGATCGGGGTCGAGGATGACCATCACTTCGTAGTGACGCATGTGGAACCCACCTCCTTTGGACTCAGCGGCCACGGTCGTTCCGTGGCAGGAGGGTCGTGATGCGTGAGCACGGCGTCCGCAGAGCAGACACCGCGCAGCTGTACAGACTACCTGCTCGCGTCCTTCCGGTTGAAATCCGACCGGAGAGGGCCACAATCTGTATCCATCGGGTGTGCTCGGTGCTATGCCCTCGGCCCCCTGCCGGAGGCAGCCCGCAGCACCGCCAGCTTCAGCCAGGAGGTGCCTTCCGATGGCACAGGCAATGCGGCCCCCTCAGATCTCCCTGCTCTCCACCGACGGAAAGCCCCACCCGCTGCAGGACACCCTGATGGCGGTCACCCTGACCCTCGGCGCCGTGGCGTTCGTCACGGCCTTCTTCCACAACCTGCACCTGATCAGCTCGTGGGCCGGGCTGATCGGAATCCTGACGGGCGCGTACGGACAGTTCGTCTCCGTCACGACACGCGAGCGCTTCGCGCTGATCATCGGCCTTGGCGCGTCTGCCATCGGCTTCTACCTCGGCATGTTCCACGGCGGCCTCTTCGGGGGCTGACCGGGCCGCCCGGGGCACCTCCGCGGCAGGGCGCCGGCGGCACACCGGCCCGGGCCCACGGCCCGTCCCCCAGAAGGGTGGCGCCCCTGTCGCAGTAGGCTTCGCGCCATAGCCAGCGAAGCCGCCGAGGAGACGCCCCGCATGAGCCTGTCCCTGAGGACCATCAGCCGAGAGCAGCATCTGGGTTACCTCCAGAGCCTGCCCTCGGCGAGCCACTGCCAGGTCCCGGCGTGGGCCGACGTGAAGAACGAGTGGCGTTCCGAGAACCTCGGTTGGTTCAACGAGTCCGAGGAACTCGTCGGAGCGGCACTCGTGCTGTACCGCCAGCTGCCCAAGGTCAAGCGCTACCTCGCGTACCTCCCCGAGGGGCCGGTCATCAACTGGTACGCCCCGAACCTGGAGGAGTGGCTCCAGCCGATGCTGGCCCACCTCAAGCAGCAGGGCGCCTTCACGGTGAAGATGGGCCCGCCCGTCGTCATCCGCCGCTGGAACTCGGCCGCCATCAAGGCCGGCATCCAGGACCCGAACGTGAAGCGCCTGCGCGACGTGGAGGCCTCGGTCATCGAGCCGCGCGCCTTCGAGGTGTCCGACAAGCTGCGCCGCATGGGCTGGCAGCAGGCCGAGGACGGCGGCGCCGGCTTCGGCGACGTCCAGCCGCGCTACGTCTTCCAGGTACCGCTGGCCAACCGCTCGCTGGACGACGTCCTCAAGGGCTTCAACCAGCTGTGGCGCCGCAACATCAAGAAGGCGGAGAAGGCCGGCGTCGAGGTCGTCCAGGGCGGCTACGACGACCTGCCGACCTGGCAGCACCTCTACGAGATCACGGCCGAGCGCGACAAGTTCCGCCCGCGCCCCCTCAGCTACTTCCAGCGCCAGTGGACGGCCCTCAACTCCGAGGACCCCAACCGGATGCGCCTGTACATCGCCACCCACGAGGGGGAGCCGCTGGCCGCCGCCACGATGCTCACCGTCGGCCAGCACGTCTGGTACTCGTACGGCGCCTCCGCCAACCACAAGCGTGAGGTCCGGCCCTCGAACGCGATGCAGTGGCGCATGCTGCGCGACGCGTACGCACTCGGTGCGAGCGTCTACGACCTGCGCGGAATCTCTGACACGCTGGACGAGAACGACCACCTGTTCGGTTTGATCCAGTTCAAGGTCGGTACCGGCGGCGAAGCCGTGGAGTACGTCGGCGAGTGGGACTTCCCGCTGAACAAGGTGCTGCACAAGGCGCTCGACATCTACATGTCGCGTCGCTGACCCACCCAGATCCACCCGCTTTCCCCCACACAGTCCCGCTGCACCGCGCAGCTGCATAGGAGAGGTTCCGGACGGGCATGGCGCTCACGCTCTACGTCGACACCGCGCGCTGGCGTGCGCACCAGAAGCAGGTCCAGGACCAGTTCCCCGGGATGATCCCGGTCTGCAAGGGCAACGGCTACGGCTTCGGCCACGAGCGGCTGTGCGAGGAGGCGACCCGGATGGGCGCCGACGTACTCGCGGTCGGCACCACGTACGAGGCCGCCAGCATCAAGGACTGGTTCGGCGGCGACCTGCTCGTCCTCACGCCGTTCCGCCGGGGCGAGGAGCCGGTGCCGCTGCCGGACCGGGTCATCCGCTCGGTGTCCTCGCTGGAAGGGGTCCGCAGCCTGGTCGGCGCCCGCGTGGTCATCGAGTGCATGAGCTCGATGCGCCGCCACGGGATCTCCGAGCAGGACCTGGGCCAGCTGCACGGCGCGATCGAGGACGTGCGGCTGGAGGGCTTCGCCCTGCACCTGCCGCTGGACCGCCCGGACGGCTCGGACGCCGTGGAGGAGGTCATCGGCTGGATGGACCGGCTGCGGGCGGCCCGGCTGCCGCTGCACACCATGTTCGTCAGCCACCTGCGGGCCGCGGAGCTGGCCCGGCTCCAGCAGCAGTTCCCGCAGACCCGCTTCCGGGCCCGCATCGGCACCCGGCTGTGGCTGGGCGACCACGAGGCGACCGAGTACCGCGGCTCGGTGCTCGACGTCACGCGCGTGGCCAAGGGCGACCGGTTCGGCTACCGCCAGCAGAAGGCCGCCTCCGACGGCTGGCTGGTCGTGGTCGCCGGCGGTACCTCGCACGGTGTGGGCCTGGAGGCCCCGAAGGCGCTGCACGGTGTGATGCCGCGCGCCAAGGGAGTCGCCCGGGCGGGCCTGGCCACGGTCAACCGGAACCTTTCGCCCTTCGTGTGGGCGGGCAAGCAGCGCTGGTTCGCCGAGCCGCCGCACATGCAGGTGTCGATCCTGTTCGTGCCCGCCGACGCGACCGAGCCGAAGGTCGGCGACGAGCTGGTGGCGCATCTGCGCCACACCACCACGCAGTTCGACCGGATGCTCGACTCCTGAGCCGTCCCGGTCAGGCCTTGGGGCCGGTGCCCCAGTCGACCCGCTGTCCCTCCGAGGGCGTCGCGTACCGCGGCGCCCTCGCTGCGTCCGACAGCACGAACACGTCCTCGGCCCTGTCCAGGACGCCTCCGGAGGGGTCGTCCGAGCCGTCCCTGCGTACGACGTCGTGCTCCGGGAGGAGGATGTCGCGGACGATGACGGCGCACAGGTAGAGCGTGGCCAGGAGGTGGGCGGCGATCGCCAGCTGGTACCCCTCCACGGGCAGGCCCTGGTGCTTGTCCCCGCTGTTGATGTAGGCGAGGTAGAACCAGATCCCGAGGAAGTAGGCGACCTCGCCGGCCTGCCAGATCAGGAAGTCCCGCCAGCGCGGCCGGGCCAGCGCGGCGAGCGGGATGAGCCACAGCACGTACTGCGGTGAATAGACCTTGTTGCAGAGGATGAAGGCGGCGACGACCAGGAAGGCCAGCTGGGCGAAGCGGGGGCGGCGGGGTGCGGTCAGGGTGAGCAGTCCGATGGCCCCGCACAGCAGGAGCGTCAGCCCGGTCGCGTACGTGTTGGCGTCGTGCAGGGGGTTGCCGGAGCGCTGGGAGATCAGCAGCCAGACGGAGCCGAAGTCGATGGGCCGCTCCTGGCTGAAGGTGTAGAACTTCTTCCAGCCGTCCCAGGCGAAGAACATGACGGGAGCGTTCACCACCAGCCAGGCTCCGGCCGCGCCGCAGGCGGCCAGGCCGAACTCGCGCCACTTCCCGGCCCGCCAGCAGAGCACGAACAGGACCCCGAGCAGCAGGACGGGGTACAGCTTGGCCGCGGTGGCCAGGCCGATGAGGACGCCGAAGAGGACCGTCCGTCCACGGGACCACACCAGCATTGCGGCCGCGGTCAGGGCGATGGCCAGCAGGTCCCAGTTGATCGTCGCCGTCAGGGCGAAGGCGGGCGCGAGCGCGAAGAGCAGGGCGTCCCAGGGCCGGCGGCGGTGGGTGCGGGCGACGCACACGGCGATGACCGCCGCGCAGGCCATCAGCATGCCCGCGTTGACCATCCAGTACATCTGCTCGCGGTGCTGCATGGAGCCGCTGCCGGGGGTCAGCCAGGAGGCGATCTCCATGAAGAGCCCGGTGAGCACCGGGTACTCCAGGTACTCCATGTCACCGGGGATCCGGTCGAAGTAGGGCGTCAGGTTGTCGGCGAATCCGCGGACCGCGTACAGGTGCGGGATGTCGGAGTAGCAGGCGTGGGTGTACTGCGAGGACGCCCCGCGGAACCAGGCCCACTCGTAGCAGGGCAGCTTCTGCACCATGCCGAGCGCGAACATGCCGATGGCGATGAGGGCCACGACGCGCACCGGTCCCAGCCAGTGGCCGCCGAGGCGGGCGTAGCGGCCGAGCGGGCCGCCGATGAGCTCACTGCCGGCTGCGGCGACCTCGTCCTGCTGCGTGGGCAGTACGGGGCGGTCCTCGTGCACCTGGGTCATGGGGCTCATCCTGCCGTACGGCGCCGGGGACGGGGGAAGGCCGCCGCACCGTGGGTGCGACGGCCTTCCTCGGCCGGCGGGGGCGGCGGAGCGGATCAGTCCGGCGCGGTGCCGGTGGTCGATCCGGTGAGGCCGCCCGGGCGGCCCGGTCTGCCGCTGGGCGACGGGGACGGCGATCCGCTGGGCCCGCCGATGATCCCGGAGTTGCTGCCGGTGTTCGTGCCCTCGTTGGTGCCGCCGCGCGTGGTCTCCGGGTCGCAGTACAGCTCCCACGGCTTGCACGGCCGGCCACTGCCCTTGGAGGGCGACGGCGACGGCGGCGGGGAGCTGGGCGGGAGCGACGACGGGGACGAGGACGGCGTGGCGGGTGCCACGGGGGTGGGGGAGGGGGCGCCGGCGGAGTCGGCCGTGACGCCGATGTCCTCGGCCTCGGGGAACTGCTTGACCGGAGCGCCCTTGAGGGCCGCGCCCATGTACTCGGTCCAGATCTCGGCCGGGATGTCACCACCGTGGAGGGAGGGGATGTCGCCCACGCCCTTCATGGAGATGAGCTTCTTCTCCGCCGAGTTGGGGTCGGTGCGGAAGAGGACCACGGAGGTGGACAGTTCCGGGGTGTAGCCGACGAACCACGCCGACTTGTTCTCGTCCGTGGTACCGGTCTTGCCCGCGGCGGGCCGGCCCAGCTTCTTGGCCTTCTTGCCGGTGCCGTTCTCGACGACGTTCTCCAGCACCTTGGTGACGTTGTCCGCGACCGCGTTGTCCATGGCCCGCTGGTCCTTGGGCGGCTCGAAGCCGGACAGCTTCTCGCCGTTCTTCTCGACCAGGATCACGGAGTACGGCTCGCGGTGCATGCCCGAGGCGGCGAAGGTCGCGTACGAGTCGGCCATGCGGATGGCGCTGGGGGTGGAGGTGCCCAGGGCGAAGGAGGCGTCGTTGTTGGGGTTGATCGACTCCTCGAGGATGCCCGTGGACTTCGCCACGGCCTTCACCTTGTCGTGGCCGACATCGAAGACGAGCTGGGCGAACGGGACGTTGATGGACTTCTCCATCGCCTCGTTGAGGGTCACGTATCCGAAGGCGGTGGGGCTCTCGTTCTTCTGCTTGAACGGGTTGCCCGAGGAGTCGCGCAGCGGCTTGCCCTCACGGTTGTTGATCACTGTGAGGTCGTTCGCCTGGTACTTGCTGTCGACCGAGATGCCCTTGCCGTTGGAGTTCTGGGTGCCGTACTCCATGGCCGCGGCCAGCACGTACGGCTTCCAGGTCGAGCCGACCGGGACGCCGCTGGTGTTGGCGTTGTTGCTGAAGTACTTCTGGTCCCAGCCCGGGCCGCCGTAGAGGGCGACGAGTGCGCCGGTCTTCACGTCCACGGAGGCGGCGCCGAACTGTACGAACGTGTCCGTCTCGGGGCGCTTCTTCTCGTCGATCAACCCGGCGCGGATGTCCTCGACCGCCTTGGTCATGGCATCCACCTTGGGCTTCTCGAAGGTGGTCTTGATCTTGTAACCGCCCATGGCCATCTGCTCGGCGGTGATGCCCTTGGTCTTCATCACGTACGCCTTGGCCGTGTCGACCAGGTAGCCGATCTGGCCGGTCATGCCGCGGGCCTGCGCCGACTCGACGCGCGCGGGGAACTCCGTGTGCTTGGCGCGCTCCGCCGGGTCCATGCGGCCCACCTCGACCTCGCGGTCCAGCACCCAGGCCCAGCGCTCCCTGGCGCGGTTTTCGTTGAGGGCGGGGGTGGCGGCGGCACCGATGCCGCCGTCCGGGTTGTAGAGGTTGGGGCCCTTGAGGACGGCGGCCAGGAACGCGCACTCGGAGGGGTTCAGGTCCTGGCTGTCCTTGCCGAAGTAGGCGCGGGCCGCGGCCTGGATGCCGTAGGCGTCCCGCCCGTAGTAGGCGGTGTTGAGGTATCCCGCGAGGACCGTGTCCTTCTCCTCCTTGACACCCAGCCTTATCGCGATGAAGAGCTCGGTGACCTTTCGCTTGAGCGTCTGGTCGGAGTCCAGGTACGTGTTCTTCACGTACTGCTGGGTGATGGTCGAGCCGCCCTGGGTGGAGCCGCCCGTGCCCATGTTCCACACGGCGCGGGCGATGCCCATCGGGTCCACGCCCTTGTCGGTCTCGAAGGATTCGTTCTCCGCCGCGATCACGGCGTCCCTCATCGACCGGGGGATGCTCGAGATGGGGACGATCTGGCGGTTCATCGACCCGCCCGTCGCCACCATCTGGCTGCCGTCGGCCCAGTAGAAGACGTTGTTCTGCGCCTGGGCCGCCTTGTTCGGGTCGGGCGTGCTCACCATGGCGATGCCGATGCCGGTTCCGGCGATGATGACCGCGAAGAAGCCGAAGGCGGTGCCGGAGACCAGCTTCCAGGAGGGCACGAAGCGCTTCCAGCCGTCCCGGTCGGACCGCGGATAGTTGATCAGCCGCTTGTCCGGGCGGCCGGCGCCGCGTGCGCTGCCGGCGCCACCTCTGCCGCGGCCCGAGGACCCTCTCTGCGACGCCCGGCGGGCGTCGGCGCGACTGCCCTGGGCGGGCTGCTGTTCGTACGGACCGCTGTGCGACGCGGTGGAAACGTCACGTCCGGCACCCCTGCCGGGGCGCTGCTGGGCGGCGCGGCGGGCTGAAGCCCGCCCCCCGCCCTGGGGCTGCGGCGGTTTGCGGCGGTGCTCGCTCATCGAACGACTACTCCTCGGGCAGGCGAGTGGCCTGGAAGCGGCAGATGAATTCCGGTTCCCCCCGGTGTCATGGCGCACAGACTACGCACGCTCAAAACCCGCCCAGTGCCGAAGTTCACCCCAAATCAGGCAACCTGCCTGGTGCGAATCGGTGATGTGATGCCGGTCACCATGTCTCCCCTTGTCGATGGAGGCGGCCCGTTCTATCGTCTGGATGTATCGAGTCGATACATCAGCTCGACATAAAGACTCAGGGGTGGAGGCGAGGCAGGCGGATGAGCAGACGCTCCGGCATCCTCGAATTCGCCGTCCTCGGACTGGTCCGCGAATCCCCCATGCACGGCTATGAGCTGCGCAAGCGGCTCAACACCTCGCTGGGAGTGTTCCGGGCCTTCAGCTACGGGACGCTCTACCCCTGCCTCAAGACGCTCGTCGCCAACGGCTGGTTGATCGAAGAACCGGGCAACGCCCCGGAAGACGCTCTCGCCGCTTCACTCGCAGGGCGCCGCGCCAAGATCGTCTACCGGTTGACGGCCGCGGGTAAGGAGCACTTCGAGGAGCTCCTCTCCCACACGGGCCCCGAGACCTGGGAGGACGAGTCCTTCGCCGCCCGCTTCGCCTTCTTCGGCCAGACCGAACGAGATGTGCGCATGCGGGTACTGGAGGGTCGCCGCAGCCGGCTGGAGGAGCGCCTCGAGAAGATGCGCGCCTCCCTCGCTCGAACGCGGGAGCGACTCGACGACTACACGCTTGAGCTGCAGCGGCACGGCATGGAGTCCGTGGAGCGCGAAGTGCGCTGGCTGAACGAGCTCATCGAGAGTGAGCGGGCGGGACGGGATCGCAGACGATCCGGTCCGTCCGACGAAACCGAAAAATGAGGACTGCAGCTTGCAGACCTCGTCCGAGAACAAACAGGGAGCAACCGGAATGGGTTCGGTTCGCGTAGCCATCGTCGGCGTGGGCAACTGCGCCGCCTCGCTGGTGCAGGGCGTCGAGTACTACAAGGACGCCGACCCGGCGTCCAAGGTCCCTGGGCTGATGCACGTCCAGTTCGGCGACTACCACGTGCGTGACATCGAGTTCGTCGCCGCGTTCGACGTCGACGCGAAGAAGGTCGGCCTCGACCTTTCGGACGCCATCGGCGCCAGCGAGAACAACACCATCAAGATCTGCGACGTCCCGAGCGCCGGTGTGACCGTTCAGCGCGGCCACACCTACGACGGTCTGGGCAAGTACTACCGCCAGACGATCGAGGAGTCCGCCGAGGCCCCGGTCGACATCGTCCAGGTCCTCAAGGACCGTGAGGTCGACGTCCTGATCTGCTACCTGCCGGTCGGTTCCGAAGACGCTGCGAAGTTCTACGCGCAGTGCGCCATCGACGCCAAGGTCGCCTTCGTCAACGCCCTCCCGGTCTTCATCGCCGGCACCAAGGAGTGGGCCGACAAGTTCACCGAGGCCGGTGTCCCGATCGTCGGCGACGACATCAAGTCGCAGGTCGGCGCGACCATCACGCACCGTGTGATGGCGAAGCTGTTCGAAGACCGCGGTGTCCGTCTCGAGCGCACCATGCAGCTCAACGTCGGCGGCAACATGGACTTCAAGAACATGCTCGAGCGCGACCGCCTCGAGTCGAAGAAGATCTCCAAGACGCAGGCCGTCACCTCGCAGATCCCCGACCGCGAGCTGGGCGAGAAGAACGTCCACATCGGCCCGTCCGACTACGTCGCGTGGCTCGACGACCGCAAGTGGGCCTACGTCCGCCTTGAGGGCCGCGCCTTCGGCGACGTCCCGCTGAACCTCGAGTACAAGCTCGAGGTGTGGGACTCCCCGAACTCCGCCGGTGTCATCATCGACGCCCTGCGCGCCGCGAAGATCGCCAAGGACCGCGGTATCGGCGGCCCGATCCTGTCGGCGTCCAGCTACTTCATGAAGTCCCCGCCGGTCCAGTACTTCGACGACGAGGCCCTGGCCAACGTCGAGAAGTTCATCAAGGGCGAGGTCGAGCGCTAGTCGAAGCCAGCGAGTCCTGTCACCTGGACTTCGGCTGTTCTTCCGCGGAGGGTCCCCGGGCAATGTGCCCGGGGACCCTCCGCGTATGTGACCCTTTCCCTCATGCCTGTCGTACGTGATCTGCGCGTACTCCTGCGCCTGAGGGACTTCCGCAACCTGCTCGCCGTACGGCTGCTCTCCCAGGCGGCGGACGGCGTGTACCAGGTCGCGCTCGCCACCTATGTCGTCTTCTCCCCCGAGAAGCAGACCTCGCCGACGGCCATCGCCTCGGCCATGGCGGTGCTGCTGCTGCCCTACTCGGTGATCGGCCCCTTCGCAGGAGTGCTGCTCGACCGCTGGCGCCGCCGTCAGGTCTTCCTCTACGGCAACCTGCTGCGGGCCTTCCTCGCCTGCATCACCGCGGTGCTGATCGTCGCGCACGTACCCGACTGGCTGTTCTACGCCTCGGCGCTGTCCGTGACCGCGGTCAACCGCTTCGTACTGGCCGGCCTGGCCGCCTCACTGCCCCGCGTCGTCGGAGCCGATCAGCTGGTCACCGCGAACGCTCTCTCCCCCACCGCGGGGACGCTCGCGGCCGTGGCCGGCGGAGGGCTGGCCTTCCTCGTCCGGCTGCTCGCGTCCGGCTCCAACGCCCTCGTCGTTCTCCTCGGGGCCTGTCTCTACCTGTGTGCGGCCCTCGTCTCCCTGAGACTGGCCATCGGGCTGCTCGGGCCCGACCACTCCGCAGGTCAGGCCCATCCTTCGGTGGCCCAAGGCATCGGCCTCACCGTGCGGGGCATGGCCGAAGGCCTCCGGCACCTCGCCGCCCGGCGCCGGGCGGCCCGGGCGCTCACCGCGATGACCATGATGAGGTTCTGCTACGGGGCCCTGTTCGTCATGCTGCTGATGCTCTGCCGCTATGCCTGGTCGGACAACGAGGCCGAGGGACTCGCCCTCCTGGGCATCGCGGTCGGTGCCTCAGGGGCCGGATTCTTCGCGGCCGCCGTCATCACCCCGTGGATGGTGGGCCGGCTGGGCACCCTCGGATGGATCACCGCCTGCGCCGCGGGCTCCGCCGTCCTGGTACCGGCCCTCGGCCTGTTCTTCGCCCCGGGCCCCATGCTGGTCGCCGCGTTCGTCCTCGGCCTCGCCACCCAGGGCGCCAAGATCTCCACCGACACCGAAGTGCAGTCCCGCGTGGACGACGACTACCGCGGCCGGGTGTTCTCCGTCTACGACGTGCTGTTCAACGTCGCGTTCGTCGGGGCAGCGGCTGTGGCCGCCCTCATGCTCCCCGTCGACGGGCAGTCCGTGATCCTGCTCGTCTGCGTGTCCGTTCTCTACGCCCTGACCGCGGCGCTGCTCGGCCGGCGCAGCCGATGTTTCACGTGAAACATCGCCCATGACCGGTGCGCCCGGTGCCGATGTTTCACGTGAAACATCGGCACCGGCACTCGCGGATCAGGCCTGGGCCGCCCACCACTCCTTGAGCGCGGCAACAGCGGCGTCACGACCGAGCGGGCCGTGCTCCAGCCGCATCTCCAGCAGGAAGGCGTAGGCCTTGCCGATCACCGGCCCCGGACCCACGTCCAGGACGCGCATGATCTCGTTGCCGTCCAGGTCGGGCCGGATCGCGTCCAGCTCCTCCTGCTCCTGGAGCTGTGCGATGCGCTGCTCCAGCCCGTCGTAGGTGCGGGAGAGTGCGTTGGCCTTGCGCTTGTTGCGCGTGGTGCAGTCGGACCGGGTCAGCTTGTGCAGACGCTCCAGCAACGGCCCGGCGTCACGGACATAGCGCCGCACCGCGGAGTCGGTCCATTCGCCGTCGCCGTAGCCGTGGAAGCGCAGGTGCAGCTCCACCAGCCGGGACACGTCCTTGATCATGTCGTTGGAGTACTTCAGAGCGGTCAGCCGCTTCTTGGTCATCTTCGCCCCCACCACCTCGTGGTGGTGGAAGGAGACCCGGCCGTCGCTCTCGAAGCGGCGGGTGCGGGGCTTGCCGATGTCATGCAGCAGGGCAGCGAGCCGCAGCACCAGGTCCGGACCGTCCTCCTCCAGCGCGATCGCCTGCTCCAGCACGATCAGCGAGTGGTCGTAGACGTCCTTGTGCCGGTGGTGCTCGTCACTCTCCAGCCGCAGCGCGGGCAGCTCGGGCAGCACCCGGTCCGCCAGCCCGGTGTCCACCAGCAGTCCCAGACCCAAGCGCGGGTTGGCCGAGAGGATCAGTTTGTTCAACTCTCCCTGCACCCGCTCCGCGGAAACGATCTCGATGCGGTCTGACATGGCCTTCATCGCCGCCACGACCTCCGGGGCGACCTCGAAGTCCAGCTGCGCCGAGAACCGCGCCGCCCGCAGCATGCGGAGGGGGTCGTCGGAGAAGGAGTCCTCAGGGGTTCCGGGGGTACGCAGCACGCCGGCGGCCAGGTCCTCCAGGCCGCCGTGCGGGTCGATGAACTCCTGCTCGGGCAGAGCCAGGGCCATCGCGTTGACCGTGAAATCACGGCGCACGAGGTCCTCGTCGATCGAGTCGCCGTAGGAGACCTCCGGCTTGCGCGACGTGCGGTCGTAGGCCTCCGAGCGGTACGTCGTCACCTCGATCTGGAAGTTCCGCACAGCGTCTCCGACGCGCGCGTTCTTGTGGGCCCCGACGGTGCCGAAGGCGATGCCCACGTCCCAGACCGAGTCGGCCCACGGCCGGACGATCCTGAGAACGTCCTCGGGGCGGGCATCGGTGGTGAAGTCGAGATCGTTGCCGAGACGCCCGAGCAGCGCGTCGCGTACGGACCCGCCGACCAGGGCGAGGCGGAAGCCCGCCTCCTGGAACCGGCGGCCGAGCTCGTCGGCGACAGGAGCGACCTGCAGCAGTTCACTGACCGCGCGGCGCTGCACCTGACTCAGGGCACTGGGGTTGTCTTCGTTGGCGTTCGGCACAACTGAAAAGGGTACGTGCCCGGCCCACCGGGGACCGCCCCGTTTATCGGCGACCCCGGTACGCGGCAGCCGCGGGGCTGTACCGATCATGTGGAGCAAGGGGCGGCACTCGCACACAGCGCACCTCGTTACCATTCGTGGACGCACAAAAGACGACCACTGACACTTCGAGGGACGGGCTAGCGCGTGGCCGAGGCGGCAGACATCCAAGGGGCGTCGCCCGCCCCTGTCCGGCGCCGATGGCTGCGGCGCGCGATCGTCCTGCTCGCCGGGACTCCCGTGCTGGCCGCTCTCGTCTACGCCCCCGCCCCGCAGGCCGAGGCGGCGCAGGCCTCCTCCGTCGACGTCCAGCTGGTCTCCATGGCCCCCAGCGCCCCTGTGAAGGGCGACACCCTCACCATCGAGGGCACCGTGGTCAACACCGGCTCCGAGACGATCACCGACGCGCACGTCGGCCTGCGGGTCGGCCCCGCGCTCACGGACCGGTCGTCCATCGACGAGACGGCGGACCGCAACGGCTTCCGGGCCGGCACCGACCCCGGCGAGATCGACTCGGCCTACGCGGTGAAGATCGCTTCCCTGCCGTCGAAGGTGACCCAGAACTTCACGCTCACCGTCCCGGTCAACAAGCTCGAACTCGACAAGGACGGCGTCTATCAGCTCGGCGTCTCCCTGTCCGGGGTGACGGAGAGCCGGCCGTCCGAGCAGGTGCTGGGCATCAAGCGGACGTTCCTGCCCTGGCAGCCCGAGGCCGCCGCCAAGCGCTCACAGCTCACCTACGTCTGGCCCCTGATCTCCGCCACCCGGGTCACGGCCGAGACCGGGTCCGACGAGCTCCAGACACCCGTCTTCCTCGACGACTCCCTCTACGAGGAGCTCAAGCCGGGCGGCCGCCTGGAGCAGATGGTCACCCTCGGCAAGGACCTGCCGGTCACCTGGGTCATCGATCCCGACCTGCTCTACACGGTCGACGCGATGACCAAGGGCTACCGGGTCCGCGGCGCCAACGGGAAGTCCGTCCAGGGCAAGAACAAGGCCGTCGCCGAACAGTGGCTGAGCTCCCTGGAAGCGGCCGTCCAGGGCAAGAAGGTCGTCGCGCTGCCCTTCGCCGACCCCGACCTCGCCTCCCTCGCGCACCACGGCAAGGACGTCTCGGGCACCCTGGGTCAGCTGCGCCCGGCCACCGACAAGGCGAAGAACGCCGTGCAGACCGTCCTGCACGTCCCCGCGTCCACGGACTTCTCCTGGCCCGTGAACGGTGCCATCGACCCCTCGATCGTCAACGTGGCCACTTCGGCCGGTGCCCACAACGTCCTGACCCGCAGCGACAGCCTCGTGGAGAGCGGTGCCCTCGGCTACACGCCGTCGGCCGCCCGGCCCATCGGGGCCGGTACGACCGCCGTCGTGGCGGACGCCGAACTGTCCACCGCGTTCGAGGGCGACATGCTGAACGCCGGGCCCTCCACGCTGGCCGTCCAGCGGTTCCTCGCCCACAGCCTCGCCCTGAACCTGCAGAAGACCGACGAGCAGCGCAGCTTCGTCGTGGCTCCGCAGCGGATGCCCACCGTGAGCCAGGCGCGGTCCATGGCCGCCGCCATACGCGGCCTCCAGGGCGGCCGCTGGACGCAGCCGGCCGACCTGGAGGCGGCAGCCGCCGCCAAGCCCGACCCTGGCGCCGCCACCCAGGTGCCCGGCGCCGGCCAGTACCCGGAGGACCTGCGCAAGCAGGAGCTGCCGGTATCGGCCTTCGAGAAGATCCGCACCACACAGAACACGCTCGACCATTTCAAGGTGATCCTCGCCGCACCCGACCGCGTGGAGATCCCCTTCGGCAACACCATCAACCGGGAGATGTCGACCTCCTGGCGAGGACGGCCCGACGAGGCCCGCCTCTACCGGGACCAGGTGCAGGAGTACCTGATCGGTCTCACCGAGAAGGTCAAGGTCATCCCCAAGTCCGACGCCACCCTGTCCGGACACAGCGCCACCATCCCGGTCAGTGTCCAGAACAGCCTCGTGCAGGACGTGCACGACCTGGTCCTGCGGGTGAAGTCCGCCAACCCCTCCCGCCTGATGTTCGGCAAGAGCGGCCAGGCGGAGCAGCAGGTCACCGTCCAGGGCGACCACACCCAGACGGTGAAGTTCCCCGCCAACGCCACCGCGAGCGGGCCCGTCGAGGTCACCGCACAGCTCTTCACCAAGGACGGCATCCCCTACGGCAAGGAACGCCGGTTCACCGTGGAGGCCACCGAGATCACTCCCACCGTGATGCTCGTGATCGCCGGCGGTGTGCTCCTCCTGGTCCTGGCAGGCATCAAGATGTACGCCAGTCGCAAGCGTGTCGCGGCCCGCGCCGCCGCCGAGGAGAGCACGCAGCCGAGTGACGAGTCCCCGGACACCGAACCGCAAAGCACCGAGGGGTCCGGCACGAGTGAGACAGTGGACCGTTGAGCGATGCCGTGGCCGGTCGGCCTGGGGACGATGAGGTGGGGTTTCGATGAACGCGCCGTACGACGGTGACCGCGCGCAGGGCACTGGTGGGCCTGCGCCCTCCCAGGGCACTGCCCCGGGCACCCCGGTGCCCGGGCAGGTTCCCGTGCCTGCGCCCGCGCCGGACCGCGACCCGTATGTCCAGGATGCCTACGACTACGACCCGTACCGGTCCCAGGACCTGTCCGCCCAGGACCCCGTCGACGAGGTCCTCTACGACCGCGCCGCGCACCCGCCGCCGGCACCGGGCACCTTCCAGGAGCCCGGCCCGCTCTACGCGGCGCCGAGTGCGCCCATGTACTCCCCCGACCCGCGCGTCTGGGCCCAGACCCCGCCGCCCGAGCCGGACGGCCCCTCCCGGCACCTGCCCTACGGAGACCGCGCCACCACCACCGAGTTCGTGGGCGTGGACGCGCTCGTCACCCGTGCCTCGGACGAGCAGCCCGAGCCGGATGCCTTCGCCCACCTCTACCGGGACCAGGAGGCGGCGCCCCGTACCCCCGCCGAGGACGCCCCCGTCGCCGCCCCGGCGCCGAGCAAGCCGGCCGGACGTGCCTCGAGCCTGCTCAAGTCCAGCGCGCTCATGGCCGCCGGCACGATCGTCTCCCGCATCACCGGCTTCCTGAGAACCCTGGTCATCGCCGGGGCGATCGGCGTCGGCACCTTCAACGACACGTACCAGATCGCCAACACGCTGCCCACGATGATCTACGTGCTCGTCGGCGGCGGCGCCCTCAACGCCGTCTTCATCCCGCAGCTGGTCCGCGCGATGAAGAACGACAACGACGGGGGAGAGGCGTACGCCAACCGGCTGCTGACCCTCGTCGTGGTGCTGCTGGCAGGCATCACCACCATCTGTGTCCTGGCCGCACCGGTGTTCATCACAATGATGTCGCCGAAGATCGCCTCGGACCCGCAGCAGATGGACGTGGCCGTCGCGTTCGCGCGCTACTGCCTGCCCACCATGTTCTTCATGGGCGTCCACGTGGTGCTCGGTCAGATCCTGAACGCGCGGGGCCGCTTCGGCGCGATGATGTGGACCCCGGTCCTCAACAACATCGTGGTCATCGCCACCTTCGGCGCCTTCATCTGGGCCTTCGGCGGCTTCACCACCTCCGGCGTCAACGCCACCACCGTCACCCCGGAAGGCATCCGCCTGCTGGGTCTCGGCACCCTGCTCGGCCTGACCGTCCAGGCCCTCGCGATGCTGCCGTACCTGCGCGACGCGGGCTTCAAGCCGCGCCTGCGCTTCGACTGGAAGGGCCACGGCCTCGGCAAGGCCGCCCGCCTGGCCAAGTGGACGTTCTTCTTCGTCCTCGCCAACCAGGTCGGCCTCGTCATCGTCACCCAGCTCGCCACCTGGGCCGGTTCGGTCGCCGAGAAGCAGGGCCACCCCGGTACCGGTATCACCGCCTACAACTACGCGCTGCTGCTGTGGCAGATGCCGCAGGCGATCATCACCGTCTCCGTCATGACGGCCGTCCTGCCCCGCATTTCGCGCTCCGCCCACGACGGGGACGCCGCGGCTGTCCGCGACGACATCTCCTACGGACTGCGCACCTCGGCCGTCGCGATCGTCCCCTGCGCCTTCGCGTTTCTCGCGCTCGGCGTCCCGATGGCGACCCTGCTCTACGCGGGCTCCGGCTCCGGCGCACAGAACATCGGCTACGTCCTGATGGCCTTCGGCCTCGGACTGATCCCGTACTCCGTCCAGTACGTCGTCCTGCGCGGCTTCTACGCCTACGAGGACACCCGGACGCCCTTCTACAACACCGTCATCGTCGCCGCCGTCAACGCGGCGGGCTCGGCGGTCTCCTTCTTCGTCCTCCCCGCCCGCTGGGCGGTCGTCGGCATGGCCGCCTCCTACGGTCTCGGCTACGCCGTGGGCGTGGGCGTGGCCTGGCGCCGCCTGCGCACCAGGCTCGGCGGCGACCTCGACGGCGCCCACGTGATGCGCACCTACGCCCGTCTCACCGGGGCCTGCGTCCCGGCCGCCGCCGTGGCCGGCGCGGCCGCCTACACGGTCACCCAGTGGCTCGGCAGCGGAGTCCTGGGTTCCGCCACCGCCCTGATCACCGGCGGTATCGCCCTGGCGGCCGTCTTCCTCATCGCCGCCAAGCGGATGCGGATCGAAGAGCTCAACGCGATGGTCGGGATGGTCCGCGGACGTTTGGGGCGCTGATGCGCACAACCGTCGCCCCCTTTCGTGTGTCGTGCATAGCGTCGGACTGTGGGCACAATTGGCATGGCTTCGCAGACTGGCCTACAGCGCGCAACGGATGGGGAGGCAGGAACGACGGTGGCGGAACGTAGCACGGCTGCCGTCGACGTGGCCGACAACGACGGCGACGAGCCGTCTGCCGCTCAGGCGGCACAGGCCACGTCCGACGGGGTGGACACCCAGAACGGACGAGCCGCGGACGGACCCATGCCCGAAAAGGACGGCGAACGCACGAACACGGCCTCCACGGCCGCACCCGAACTCCACAGCGGTCACAAGCTCGCCAGACGCTACCGGCTGGAAGAGTGCGTCACCCGTGTGGACGGATTCAGCAGTTGGCGCGCGATGGACGAGAAGTTGCGCCGGGCGGTGGGTGTGCACCTGATGCCCGCCGACCACTCACGGGCGCGCTCCGTCCTGGCCGCCGCCCGCTCGTCCGCCCTCCTCGGCGACCCGCGCTTCGTGCAGGTGCTCGATGCCGTGGAGGAGAACGACCTCGTCTACGTCGTCCACGAGTGGCTGCCCGATGCCACCGAGCTCACCGCCCTGCTCGCCGCGGGCCCGCTGGAGGCCCACGAGGCCTACCAGCTCGTCAGCCAGGTCTCCCAGGCGATGGCCGCCGCGCACCGCGAGGGCCTCGCCCACCTCCGGCTGACGCCGAGCGCGATACTGCGCACGTCCACGGGCCAGTGGCGCATCCGCGGCCTCGCCGTGAACGCCGCGCTGCGCGGCATCACCAGCGAGACCCCGCAGCGCGCCGACACCGAGGCCATCGGCGCCCTGCTGTACGCGGCCCTCACCCAGCGTTGGCCGTACGAGAGCGACGCGTACGGCCTCACCGGGCTGCCCAAGGGCGTCGGCCTGATCGCCCCCGACCAGGTCCGCGCCGGCGTCCACCGGGGCCTGGGTGAGCTCGCCATGCGTGCGCTCGCCAACGACGGGGCCACCGCCTCCCGTCAGGAACCTGCCTGCACCACCCCGGAAGAGCTGTCCAAGGCCGTGTCCGCGATGCCCCGCATCCGGCCGCCGGAGCCCGCCTTCACGGCTCCGCCGGAGTACCAGCACACGACCTACCAGCAGGGCAGCTACGGCCGCAACACGCCGCCCGGCGTGACCACCGTCCAGAGCATGCCCGTCGCGCCCCCGCCGCCGCCCCTGCAGAGCCGCACCGGCCGCGCGCTCAAGTGGGGCGTCGCCGCCCTGCTCATCGCCGCCCTCGGCCTGGGCAGCTGGCAGCTGGCCGACACCCTCCTGGAACGCGGCACCCAGAAGGGCAACAGCGGCACGAGCAACAACACCAAGCCCGGCACCGACGACAACCCGAAGGAAACCGGGCCCGGGGAGCCCCTGAAGATCCAGGATGTCTCCGTCCTCGGCAATTCGGTGAAGCCGGCACTGGCCCCGAAGACCATTGACGGTGATCACGAATCCGCCTGGGTCACCCCTGAGTACTACAACTACGCCAACTTCGGCCGCCTGGAACAGGAGAACGACGGCAGCGGGATCATCGTCGACCTGGGCGAGGCCAAGGACGTGTCCGGTCTCGAGGTCGACATGTACGCGTCCGGGCAGACGGTGGAAGTACTCGCGGCGCCGGCAGACGCCGCGAACCCGGGAACCGTCGGAGCCTTCAGCCATCGGATCACCAAGCTGGAGCGTACGGACAAGAAGCTCCAGGCCACGCTCGAAACGCCGATCCGCACGCGCTACGTGCTGATCCACGTCACCGAGCTGCCGGCCTCCGGTGGGGGCTACCGGGGCGGGATCAACGAGATCAAGGTCCTCGGCCCCGCGTCGTGACCTCATCCGTCTCGGCTGCGCGCGGCCCGGCCTGCGGCCGGGCCGCGTGATTCTTTACGCGCCCGGCCGACGCACCTAGTCTCCATCCGGGGAGGAAGCAGGGTGTGATGCGAGAAGGAACCGCGGATGGACACAGCGACCAGGAGCTTCTGGCGCTGCACGTGGGCGGTGATCCCGATGCCTTCGGGGAGCTCGTGCGGCGGCATCGGGACCGGTTGTGGGCCGTGGCTCTGCGCACCCTCGGGGACCGGGAGGAGGCCGCGGACGCCGTGCAGGACGCCCTGGTCTCCGCGTACCGGGCCGCGCACACCTTCCGGGGCGATTCCGCCGTCACCACCTGGCTGCATCGGATCACCGTGAACGCCTGCCTCGACCGTGCCCGCAAGGCCGCCTCGCGCCGGACCGCGCCCCTGGACGACACGGAGCGCCTGGAGAGCCTTCTGGAGCCCCACGAGTCCGCCGAGGCGCCCGCTGAGCGCCAGGACCTCCACCGGCAGCTCCTGGCCGCGCTCAGGACCCTCCCGGACGAACAGCGGGCCGCCCTGGTCCTCGTCGACATGCAGGGATACCCCGTCGCCGAAGCCGCCGACATCCTCGACGTGCCCACCGGCACGGTGAAAAGCCGGTGCGCCCGCGGCCGGGCGAAACTCCTGCCGCTCCTCACTCATCTGCGCACGAATGCCGGGGATAACACCGCCACCGAGCGGGGAAGGAACCGGACGCCGGGCACGCCCGTCCCACCAGCGGCAGCACAACCCCGGCAACCAGACCCAGACGCTGTGAAGGGCGGAGGTGGACGACCGTGAGCCCTGCGACTGGCACGCCCGGAACGACCGGCACGATCCGGCACCCGGACGTCTCGGAGATCTCCGACCTGACCGAAGGACTCCTCTCCCCGTCCCGCACCACGGAAATCCGCCGTCACCTCGACGGCTGCGCCCTGTGCGCCGACGTCCGCTCCTCCCTGGAGGAGATCCGGGGCCTCCTCGGCACCCTGCCCGGGCCTGCCCGTATGCCCGGCGACATCGCCGGGCGGATCGACGCGGCCCTCGCCGCCGAGGCCCTGCTCGACGCGACCCAGCCTCGGGACCAGGCCACGCCGGCCCCCCGCGCCCGCACGACGCAACGCGCTGTTTCACGTGAAACAGCCCCCGCCGGTCACCCGACCGGCCCAACCGGTCCCGGGCGACGCCGCGCCCGTCGTCGGATCGCCGTCCTCGGTGGCCTGGCCGGCGCGGCCGCGTGCGCCCTCGGCCTCTTCCTCTTCGTCGACTTCGCCGGCACCCCCCACCCCAACACCGCGGCCTCGGACTCCGCCGCCCACCCGCCCATCAGCGCGGCCGCCGAGGGCACCTACACCGCGCAGGGGCTGCGGGACAGCGTCCAGCGGCTCATCGCTTCGGGAGCGGCTGCCAAGACCGACCCGGGCGAGCAGAACAACACGTACGGGCTGGACGACACCACCGGCGCTTCCGGGGTCGCTCCCGGTGGCAAGCGGGTGGCGCCCGCGGTCCCCGCCTGCGTCCAGGACGCCACGGGCCGCTCCGATGCACCGCTCGGCGCCGAACGCGGCAGCTACCAGGGCGCCGCAGTCCACCTGCTCGTCCTGCCGCACCCGGACGACGCCTCCCGTGTGGACGCCTACCTCGTCGACTCCACGTGCGAGAGCACCGGCTCGGCCGGTCCGGGAAAGGTCCTCCTGAAGAACACCTATCCGCGAAGCTGACACGTTCCGGTCCGCACTGCGACGGGTGGGGAATGCGGGCGCCGTAGGATCCGTTGGGTGGGGTGAGAGTCCGCACCGGCCCCCGGTTGGCAGCACGCAGTCCGCAGAGACGAGGAAGAAACCCGTGAGCGACGTTCGAAACGTGATCATCATCGGCTCCGGGCCGGCCGGTTACACCGCCGCCCTGTACACCGCACGCGCTTCGCTCAAGCCCCTGGTCTTCGAAGGCGCCGTCACCGCCGGTGGCGCGCTGATGAACACCACCGAGGTGGAGAACTTCCCCGGGTTCCAGGACGGCATCATGGGCCCGGACCTGATGGACAACATGCGCGGCCAGGCCGAGCGCTTCGGCGCCGAACTGGTCCCGGACGACATCGTGGCCGTGGACCTCACCGGTGAGATCAAGACCGTGACCGACACCGCCGGCACCGTGCACCGCGCGAAGGCCGTCATCGTCACCACCGGCTCGCAGCACCGCAAGCTCGGCCTGCCGGGCGAGGACGCCCTCTCCGGCCGCGGCGTCTCCTGGTGCGCGACCTGTGACGGGTTCTTCTTCAAGGACCACGACATCGCCGTCGTCGGCGGCGGCGACACCGCGATCGAGGAGGCGACCTTCCTCTCCCGGTTCGCCAAGTCCGTGACGATCGTCCACCGCCGTGACAGCCTGCGCGCCTCCAAGGCCATGCAGGACCGCGCGTTCGCCGACCCGAAGATCACGTTCGCCTGGGACAGCGAGGTCTCCGAGATCCACGGCGAGCAGAAGCTCTCCGGCCTCACCCTGCGCAACACCAAGACCGGTGAGACCTCAGAGCTGCCCGTGACCGGCCTGTTCATCGCCGTCGGCCACGACCCGCGCACCGAGCTCTTCAAGGACCAGCTGGACCTCGACGACGAGGGCTACCTCAAGGTCGACGCCCCCTCGACGCGCACCAGCATCACCGGCGTGTTCGGCGCCGGCGACGTCGTTGACCACACGTACCGTCAGGCCATCACGGCCGCGGGCACCGGTTGCTCCGCCGCCCTCGACGCCGAGCGCTTCCTCGCCGCCCTCGCGGACGCGGAGAAGGCGCACGCAGCGGTCTGACCGGTCCCACCCCCCGCACCAGCCCCACACCCCACCCCGCAGGAAGAACAAGGAGGCCGCTGTGGCCGGCACCCTCAAGAACGTGACCGACGCCGACTTCGACGCCGAGGTCCTCAGGAGCGACAAGCCCGTACTGGTCGACTTCTGGGCCGCCTGGTGCGGACCGTGCCGCCAGATCGCGCCGTCCCTCGAGGCCATCGCCGCCGAGTACGGCGACCAGATCGAGATCGTCAAGCTCAACATCGACGAGAACCCGGCCACCGCCGCCAAGTACGGCGTGATGTCCATCCCCACCCTCAACGTCTACCAGGGCGGCGAGGTCGCCAAGACCATCGTCGGCGCCAAGCCGAAGGCCGCCATCCTGCGCGACCTCGCTGACTTCGTCGAGGTCAAGACCGCCTGACGACGGCCGATGTTTCACGTATGCCTTCAGAGCGGTCGCAGCACCGGTTCCTTGCGCGCCCCGCCCAGCAGCCGGTCCAGAGCCAGCTCGACGTCTTCCTTCCAGGACAGGGTCGACCGAAGCTCCAGCCGCAGCCGGGGATGAGCCGGATGAGGACGTACGGTCTTGAAGCCGACGGCCAGGAGATGGTCTGCCGGCAGCAGGCAGGCCGGGCCCTCCCACCGTGCGTCTCCGAACGCCTCGATCGCCCGGAACCCCCTGCGCAGCAGGTCCTTGGCCACCGTCTGCACCATGACCCGGCCCAGCCCCTGCCCCTGGTATCCGGGCATGATCCATGCGGTGATCAGCTGAACGGCGTCCGGCGATACCGGACTCGTCGGGAAAGCGGTGGCCCGAGGAACGTACGCCGGCGGTGCGTACAGCACGAAGCCCACCGGAACCTCGTCCACGTAGACCACTCGGCCGCAGGATCCCCACTCCAGCAGAACAGCGGAGATCCATGCCTCCTTCTCCGTCGCAGAAGTGCCCGCCTTCACGGCGGCCTCACCGCTGACCGGATCCAGTTCCCAGAAGACGCAGGATCGACAACGTCGCGGTAGGTCCTGGAGGTTGTCCAGCGTGAGCGGTACCAGCCGACGACCCATGACCGCATCGTATCCACTGGTCCATCGTTCTTCGACAGCAAAGCGAAGGGGCGGATCACGCCGGTTCACACCGGCACGATCCGCCCCTCGGTCCACTCAAGGATCACTCCCCGGTGAGGCCCTGATCCAGCACCCGTCCCTCGCCCGGTGCCAGCGTCCCCAGAATCCGCTCAAGATCCTCCATCGAAGCGAACTCGACGGTGATCTTGCCCTTCTTCTGGCCCAGGTCCACCTTCACCCGGGTCTCGAACCGGTCCGACAGCCGCGTCGCCAGCTCGCTGAGCGCCGGCGACACCCGGGCTCCCGCACGCGGACCCTTCGGCTTCACCGCGCTCGAAGGCTCCGAGGCCATCAGCGTCACGATCTCCTCAACCGCACGCACCGACAGCCCCTCGGCCACGATCCGGTGCGCCAACCGGTCCTGCTCCGCGGAGTCCTCCACCGAGAGCAGCGCACGCGCGTGCCCCGCCGAGAGGACCCCGGCGGCCACCCGGCGCTGCACCGGCGGCGACAGCTTCAGCAGTCGCAGGGTGTTCGACACCTGGGGACGCGAGCGGCCGATCCGGTCGGCCAGCTGGTCATGCGTGCAGTTGAAGTCCTGGAGCAGCTGGTCGTAGGCCGCAGCCTCTTCCAGCGGGTTGAGCTGAGCCCGGTGCAGGTTCTCCAGCAGGGCGTCCAGCAGCAGCTTCTCGTCGTCCGTCGCACGGATGATCGCCGGAATGGCCTCCAGTCCGGCTTCCCGGCAGGCGCGCCAACGCCGCTCACCCATGATCAGCTCGTAGCGGCCGGGTGCCGACTGGCGCACCACCACCGGCTGGAGCAGACCCACCTCCTGGATGGAGGTCACCAGCTCCGCGAGCGCGTCCTCGTCGAACACCTCGCGCGGCTGCCGCGGGTTCGGGGTGATCGTGTCCATCGGAAGCTCCGCGAACGTCGCTCCCGCCACCATGTTCGCCTCGGGCTCCAGCGCCGGCTCCGGCGCTGCCTCCGGCTCGGCCACCGGGAGAACCGCGAGCGATGTTTCACGTGAAACATCGGCCTGCGCCAGCGCCGCGAGCTTCGCCGCCGCGATCCCGCGCTCGGACGTCAGCTCCGGTACTGCCGTCGGAGACGTGGAACCTGCATGGCTCGCAGGCAGCGTCTTCTCCTGCGGAGCCTGCGGGATCAGTGCGGCGAGCCCCCGTCCCAGACCTCTACGTCGCTCACTCACTGGATCCCCTCCGCCATACTCTGCGTGCTGTTCATGCCCGCGCCCAGGTGGGCGTGCTGGGACTCGTACTGCATTCCGACCCCCCGATACGCGATCTCTCGCGCAGCCTCCAGGTAGGAGAGGGAACCACTGGAACCCGGGTCGTACGTGAGCACCGTCTGCCCGTAGCTCGGCGCCTCGGAGATACGCACCGACCGGGGGATGCTCGTCCGGAGCACCTCCTTGCCGAAGTGGCTGCGCACCTCGTCCGCCACCTGCGATGCCAGCCGGGTCCTGCCGTCGTACATCGTCAGCAGGATGGTCGACACGTGGAGGGACGGGTTGAGGTGGGCCCGCACCAGATCGACGTTGCGCAGCAGCTGCCCCAGGCCCTCCAGCGCGTAGTACTCGCACTGGATCGGGATCAGCACTTCGGCGCCCGCGACCAGAGCGTTCACCGTGAGCAGGCCGAGCGAGGGCGGGCAGTCGATCAGGATGTAGTCGAGGGGCTGGTCGTACGCCTGGATCGCCCGCTGGAGCCGGCTCTCCCTCGCCACCAGCGACACCAGCTCGATCTCCGCACCCGCCAGGTCGATCGTGGCCGGAGCACAGAAAAGCCCCTCCACGTCGACCACCGGCTGGACGACCTCAAGCAGCGGCCGACTGTCCACGAGCACGTGGTAGATGGACGGCACATCCGCGTGGTGGTCGATACCCAGAGCGGTGGACGCGTTCCCCTGCGGGTCGAGGTCGACTACGAGGACCCGTGCCCCGTTCAGAGCCAGCGAGGCCGCCAGGTTCACGGTCGTCGTGGTCTTGCCCACGCCGCCCTTCTGGTTGGCGACCACGATGACGCGGGTCTGATCCGGGCGTGGCATGGCCGCACCGGAGCGCCCCATCGCCTCCACCGCCAGCTGGGCGGATCGACCGATGGGGGTCTCGTTGTCTACAAGGGGTGGGGGCGATGTTTCACGTGAAACATCCTCACCCACCGGTTCAGAGCGGGGACCGGGGACCGGGTCGGCCATCGGCCCCGCGAGGTTGGCGTCGGACCGCACGGTGTCACTCTCCTCGACATCAGGCTCGCGATGAACAGAGCCTGCCATGTCACCGGGGTCGCGAACCAGCGGGGCCCGTACTCCTGTGGATGAATCCACCGATGTGGACAACTCCGTCCCCCTTGCGTCCTTGCGCTGGAGGGGGGACGCAGCCGCACGACCGCGGCTGATGATTCCGTGCAGCAGAGAGCGACGTTTCACGTGAAACACGATGCCCGGACGGAGTCTTCAGGCCTCTTCGACACTCCGAAATGCATACCTATAGGGCCCAACGCAGACGAAATCTCCGCGCGGGCCCCACACAACCAGCGAATCAACGACGCCGGCGAGTCCGTCCGACCCTGGCGGCCTTAGCCCGCTTGGCCGCGAACCTCACCCCACCGGGGCTTTCTCCGACCTCGACCCGGACCACCGTCGACAGCGGGTCCACCAGCCCCTCGCCCACCTGCAGCACCGAGGTCTTCACCACACCGAGCTTCGTCAGCGCCGTCTTGGCCGACACCAGCTCCTCCTCGGCGGTGTCGCCCTTGAGCGCCAGCATCTCCCCGTACGGGCGCAGCAGGGGAACGCCCCAGCCGGCCAGCCGGTCCAGCGGAGCCACCGCACGCGCCGTCACCACGTGCACCGGCTGGAGCTTGCCCAGGACCTCCTCGGCCCGCCCACGCACCACGGTGACGTGGTCGAGGCCCAGCAGCTCCACGGCCTCCTGGAGGAAGGTCGTCCGCCGCAGCAGCGGCTCGAGCAGGGTGATCTTGAGATCGCGCCGCACGAGCGCCAGCGGGATGCCGGGCAGACCCGCACCCGAGCCGACGTCGCACACGGTGACGCCCTGGGGCACCACCTCTGACAGGACTGCGCAGTTCAGCAGGTGCCGCTCCCAGAGCCGCGGCACCTCGCGCGGCCCGATCAGGCCGCGCTTGACTCCCGCGTCCGCGAGCAGCTCCGCATACCGCACAGCTTCCGGGAAAAACTCACCGAACACCGCGCGCGCCTCTTCGGGCGCCTCGGGAAGCTCAGCTGCCTCCGTCACGGGGACCGTCCTTCCGTACCTCGTGGTCCCGAAGACCACGTATTCAAGATGCCGCGTCGTTCACTTGCCAGGCTGACAAACATCGGCCCCGCCTGCGACACAGACGGGGCCGAACACTCATGCTGGCGATCAGGCCGGGAGCACAACGACGAAGCGCTGCGGCTCCTCGCCCTCGGACTCGCTCTTCAGACCGGCGGCCGCCACGGCGTCGTGGACGACCTTCCGCTCGAACGGGGTCATCGGAGCCAGCTTCAGCGGCTCGCCGGACGCCTTCACGTCCGCCGCCGCCTTCGCGCCCAGGGCCGCCAGCTCCTCGCGCTTCTTCGCGCGGAACCCGGCGATGTCCAGCATCAGCCGGCTGCGGTCCCCGGTCTCCCTGTGGACGGCCAGGCGGGTCAGCTCCTGCAGGGCCTCCAGAACCTCACCGTCGCGGCCCACGAGCTTCTGCAGGTCGCGGCTGGCGGAGTCACTGACGATCGACACCGCGGCCCGGTCGGCCTCGACGTCCATGTCGATGTCGCCGTCCAGGTCTGCGATGTCCAGCAGACCCTCGAGGTAGTCGGCCGCGATCTCACCCTCCTGCTCGAGGCGGGTCAGGGTGTCGCCACTCTCAGCGGCGGCGGTGGTGGTGCCTTCCGTCACGGGAGGGACTCCTTCTTACTTCTTGGGAGAGGGCTTGGTGGGCGTCTGGCGCTGCGACTTCGTCTGCCGCTTCGGCTGCTGCCGCTTCGCGGCACCGCCGCTCGCGGCATCCGAATCCGCCGTGGACTCGGAACTCTTGATCACGGAACCGTCCGCCTGAGCGGCCAGGCCCTGCTTCGACAGGGCCGTGATGAACTTCCGCTCGTTGTCGTTGCGGTCCGGCCCCTTGGCCACGATGGCAGCGACGATCTTCTTCTTGCCCCGGCCCTTGACCTCACCGTGCGAGGTGGCGTGCTTGAGCAGCCGCGTCAGGTACTGGTCCTGCGCCTTGCTGCCCGGCGTCGGGTTCTGGTTGATCACGTACATCTGCTGACCCATGGTCCAGACGTTGGTGGTCAGCCAGTAGACGAGGACACCGACGGGGAAGTTGATACCCATGACCGCGAAGATCACCGGGAAGATGTACATCAGCATCTTCTGCTGCTGCATGAACGGCGTCTTGACCGACAGGTCGACGTTCTTCTGCATCAGCTGACGCTGGGTGTAGAACTGCGACAGCGACATCATGACGATCATGACCGCGGTCACGACCCGGACGTCGGTGAGAGAGGCGCCGAGGGCGGCGACCTTCTCGGAGCTGTCCATGAACTTGGCGGCGATCGGCGCGCCGAAGATCTTGGCCTCACGGGCACTGTCGACGAGCTGCTGGTTCAGGACGCCGATGGTCTTGCCATCGGCGATGTTCGCCAGCACGTGGTACAGCGCGAAGAAGAACGGCGACTGCGCCAGGATGGGAAGGCACGAGGAGAGCGGGTTGGTGCCCGTCTCCTTGTACAGCTTCATCATCTCTTCGGACTGACGCTGCTTGTCGTTCTTGTAGCGCTCCTGGATCGCCTTCATCTTCGGCTGGAGCGCCTGCATGCCACGCGTCGCCTTGATCTGCTTCACGAAGAGCGGGATCAGGCAGATACGGATCAAGATCACCAGGGACACGATGGACAGGCCCCAGGCCCATCCACTGTCCGGCCCGAAGATCGCCCCGTACAGCGAGTGGAACTGGACGATGATCCAGGAAACGGGTGTGGTGATAAAGCTGAACAGACCGGCGATCGTGTCCACTAATCAGGCTCCTTGAGCATTGCGAGATCTACGCAACGCACTGCGCAGCTGCTCGTGCCAACGCGGGCGTTTACGGGGTGGGACATGGTCCACGCCACCCGGGGACCACGGATTGCACCGCAGGATCCGCCAGGCGGTCAGCGCTGTCCCCTTCACCGCACCATGCCGGTCGATGGCCGTGAACCCGTAGTGCGAACACGACGGGTAATAGCGGCACACCGGCCCGAGCAGCGGACTGATCGTCCACTGGTACAGCTTGATCAAAGCGAGCAGCGGGTACTTCATCGAGCCACGCCTCCCAGGAGCCGCACCAGAGCGGCATCCAGGTCCCGGGCCAGTTCGTCGGGGCCGGCATCGCCCGCTCCGGGCAACGCTCGTACCACCACCAGGCTACCGGCGGGCAGCTGCGACAGCCGCTCGCGGACCAGATGGCGAAGACGGCGCTTCACCCGGTTCCGTATGACGGCGTTGCCGACGGCCTTGCTGACGACGAAACCCGCACGCGACGAGGGATCGATCTCCCCCGACTCGTGCGGGTCCGTTGCACCGCTTGTACGTAGGTGGACGACGAGGAGTGGGCGACCGGCCCGGCGTCCTCGGCGTACCGCGCTCGCGAAGTCCTCGCGCCGCCTCAGCCGATTCTCGGGAGACAGCACGACGTCACGACCTGCGCGCTGTTACGCGGAAAGGGCGGCGCGGCCCTTGGAACGACGGTTCGCGAGGATCGCGCGACCGGCACGGGTACGCATCCGCAGGCGGAAGCCGTGGGTCTTGGCACGACGGCGGTTGTTCGGCTGGAAGGTGCGCTTGCTCACTCGGGGGCTCCAGAGAATGAATCGTTGTGGCGGGACATCGCCTGGCTGTCACCGTGCGCCCACGAGGAAACTCGCGTGTTCGCCCGAGTGGCACCGCTAAATGATCACTATCAGTGACCTTCGCCCATCGGTAGGCAGGCGGCAGCAGCCATCGACAACTCGACCTCGTTACGGTACGCGCGGCTACGCCATCCGGTCAAACCGAGCCCGCCCTGGCCCACACTGTGCACAGGCTGTGGACAACGACTTGAACCGCAGGCTCTGGCCTGACTACCGTTGCCTGACCCCGGATTTTTTGTCCCGACCGTCCCAAAGAACCACACATTCGTGGGACCCCTGTGAGAGAGCGTGCTCTGTGGCTGACGTACCTGCCGATCTTGCCGCAGTGTGGCCAAGGGTGCTCGAGAAGCTCCTCGGGGAGGGACAGCCGGGCATCGAGCCCAAGGACAAGCAGTGGGTCGAGCGGTGCCAGCCCCTGGCACTCGTCGCCGACACCGCCCTGCTCGCCGTCCCCAACGAGTGGGGCAAGCGCGTCCTCGAAGGCCGCCTCGCCCCGCTGATCAGCGACGCGCTCAGCCGGGAGTGCGGCCGCCCCATCCGGATCGCCATCACGGTGGACGACTCGGCCGGCGAGCCCGCCCCCGCCGCCCCGCCCGTCCAGCAGCCCGGCGGCTACGAGCCGTACGGCGGCCAGCGCCCGGGCGGCGGCCCCTCGGACGACCAGCTCCCCACGGCCCGTCCTGCCTACCCGGACTACCAGCAGCCGCGCCCCGAGCCCGGCGCGTGGCCCCGCGGCGGGCAGCAGGACGACTACGGCTGGCAGCAGCCCCGCCTGGGCGGCTTCCCCGAGCGCGACCCGTACGCCTCCCCGCAGCCGGGCTACCTCCAGCAATCCGAGCCATCGGGCTACGACCAGCAGCAGTACGACCAGTCCTCCTATGACAAGGGCTCATACGACCAGCAGCAGTACGAGCAGTCCCCGTACGAGCAGCAGCAGTCGCACCAGCCCCATCAATACGAGCAGCAGTCCTACGAACAGCCCGCGCCGCGCCAGGCTCCCGGCCGGCCCGCGCCGCCCCCGGCCCCGTCCGGCGGCTCCACCTCGGGTCCGCTGGAGCCGACCGCCCGGCTGAACCCCAAGTACCTCTTCGACACGTTCGTCATCGGCGCGTCCAACCGCTTCGCGCACGCCGCCGCGGTGGCCGTCGCCGAGGCGCCGGCGAAGGCCTACAACCCCCTCTTCATCTATGGGGAGTCGGGCCTCGGCAAGACGCACCTGCTGCACGCCATCGGGCACTACGCGCGGAGCCTCTACCCCGGCACCCGCGTGCGGTACGTGAGCTCCGAGGAGTTCACCAACGAGTTCATCAACTCGATCCGCGACGGCAAGGGCGATGCGTTCCGCAAGCGCTACCGCGAGATGGACATCCTGCTCGTCGACGACATCCAGTTCCTCGCGAGCAAGGAGTCGACGCAGGAGGAGTTCTTCCACACCTTCAACACGCTCCACAACGCCAACAAGCAGATCGTCCTCTCCTCCGACCGGCCGCCCAAGCAGCTCGTCACCCTCGAGGACCGGCTGCGCAACCGCTTCGAGTGGGGCCTGATCACGGACGTCCAGCCGCCCGAGCTGGAGACCCGCATCGCGATCCTGCGCAAGAAGGCGGTCCAGGAGCAGCTCAACGCCCCGCCGGAGGTACTGGAGTTCATCGCCTCCCGCATCTCGCGCAACATCCGCGAGCTGGAGGGGGCGCTGATCCGGGTCACGGCCTTCGCGAGCCTCAACCGGCAGCCGGTCGACCTGGGCCTCACCGAGGACGTCCTCAAGAACCTGATCCCGGGCGGCGAGGACAGCGCGCCGGAGATCACGGCCAGCGACATCATGGCGGCCACCGCGGACTACTTCGGCCTGACCGTGGACGACCTGTGCGGCTCCTCGCGCAGCCGGGTCCTGGTCACCGCCCGGCAGATCGCCATGTACCTGTGCCGGGAGCTCACCGACCTGTCGCTGCCCAAGATCGGGGCGCAGTTCGGCGGCCGCGACCACACCACGGTGATGCACGCCGACCGCAAGATCCGCGCTCTGATGGCCGAGCGGCGCTCCATCTACAACCAGGTCACGGAGCTCACCAACCGCATCAAGAACGGCTGAGCGCGGGCGCCGGTCGGCTCGACCGGCGCCGCGTCAGACCCCCTTCAAACGCATTCAGAGGGCGCTCCCGGTCCACGACGGGGGCGCCCTTCTTCGTGCGTGCGCCCCTGACCTGTTCGAATACGCCCCCTGGAGAGCAACTCATCCACAGATTCGGCGACTTTCTTCCGTCCACACCCTGGGGACTGCCCGCGTCGCCCACAATCTGTCCACAGGGGTGGCTGTTGAGGATCCATCAGGCCTGGTCAGAACCCTGTGGATTTGTGCGCAAGCGTCATCCACAGGCTGTGGACAGAAAACTCGTCCACAGCTCTGTCCACGCCGTTGTCCACCGCCACCCCACAGGTTCCCTCATGCTGTGCACAGGTTCTGCGGACTTCTCCACACCCTTGTCCACTGTTCGGCAACCCGCCACCCCCTCTCACCGCCCGGAGTGAAAGCCGTCACACGGATGTAGACGTTTGGGTTGTGGAGTACCGGGGGAAAGCTGGGGACACACCTGTGGAGTAGTCGGGGCCACCTGGGGACAGCCTGTGCAGAACTTTTCGTTCTCCACAGGAACACCGTGTTGTCCACCGGTGTCACCCACAGGGTCGGTGGATAAAAAACGCACTCTGACCTGCGATGACGGGCTTATCCACCGTTTCCACAGGCCCTACTACTACCCCCATAGAGAGTTAGGCCGGTTTCGGTTTTCAAGCAGGTCCTGTGCACAACTCGTCGGTCGCCCGTCCCGACGCCTCGCTCCCGACTTGACCGCCGGCCGCACCGAGTGTCGGCGCCGTACGTCAGACTGGTCCCCGGCATCGGTCGAGGCATCGACGAGCCGACGACGAAGGCCGGCAGACGAGCGAGCAACAGCAGGAGGCGGTTCCGGTGAAGATCCGGGTGGAGCGCGACGTACTCGCGGAGGCGGTGGCCTGGGCGGCCCGTAGCCTCCCGGCCCGGCCGCCGGTGCCCGTCCTCGCGGGCCTGCTGCTCAAGGCCGAGGAAGGCACCCTGAGCCTCTCCGGCTTCGACTACGAGGTCTCGGCCCGCGTCTCGGTCGAGGCGGACGTCGAGGAGGACGGCACCGTCCTGGTCTCCGGCCGGCTGCTCGCCGACATCTGCCGGGCCCTCCCCAACCGCCCGGTGGAGATTTCCACAGACGGTGTACGGGCGACCGTGGTCTGCGGCTCCTCGCGATTCACACTCCACACCCTGCCTGTGGAGGAGTACCCGGCACTGCCGCAGATGCCGACCGCCACCGGCACCGTCGCCGGCGAGGTCTTCGCCTCCGCCGCCAAGCAGGTGGCCACCGCCGCCGGCCGTGACGACACGCTGCCGGTGCTGACCGGTGTCCGCATCGAGATCGAGGGCGACCGCGTCACCCTGGCCTCCACCGACCGCTACCGCTTCGCGGTCCGCGAGTTCCTGTGGAAGCCGGAGAACCCGGAGGCGTCGGCCGTGGCCCTGGTGCCCGCCAAGACGCTCCAGGAGATCGCCAACTCGCTGACCAGCGGTGACACCGTCACCCTGGCGCTGTCCGGCTCCGGTGCGGGCGAGGGCCTGATCGGTTTCGAGGGCGCCGGCCGCCGCACCACCACCCGGCTGCTCGAGGGCGACCTGCCCAAGTACCGGACGCTGTTCCCGACGGAGTTCAACTCGATCGCCGTGATCGAGACCGCGCCCTTCGTCGAGGCCGTCAAGCGCGTGGCGCTGGTGGCCGAGCGCAACACCCCGGTCCGCCTGAGCTTCGAGCAGGGCGTGCTGATCCTGGAGGCCGGCTCCTCCGACGACGCACAGGCTGTGGAAAGGGTCGACGCCCAGCTGGACGGCGACGACATCTCGATCGCCTTCAACCCGACCTTCCTGCTGGACGGCCTCAGCGCGATCGCCTCGCCCGTGGCCCAGCTCAGCTTCACCACGTCGACCAAGCCCGCGCTGCTCAGCGGCCGCCCGGCGGTCGACGCGGAGGCGGACGAGGCCTACAAGTACCTGATCATGCCGGTGCGCCTGTCCGGCTGACGCACCACCTGTCGACGTCGGGCCCGGTCTCGCACGCTGCTGCGGACCGGGCCCGACGTCGTCCACAGGCTGGGGAGGGCGCCGGGAAACCGGGAAGCCGGTCCGGTCGCCATGGAGCGCCCGCGGGGCCCGTCGCCACGGCCCGGCGTAGGCTCGGATCCGGTGGGCGACCCCCCGCGCGTCCCGCGAGGACACGGCCCGGGCTGCCCCGGCAAAGACGGCCACAACGCTTAAGGAACCACCTGATGGAGCTTGGTCTCGTCGGTCTCGGCAAGATGGGCGGCAACATGCGCGAGCGCATCCGCCGCGCAGGCCACACCGTCATCGGATACGACCGCAACCCGGACCTCGCGGACGTCCACAGCCTCCGGGAACTTGTGGACAGCCTGCAGGCCCCCCGCGTCGTGTGGGTCATGGTCCCCGCCGGCGCGGCGACGCAGTCCACCATCGACGAACTCGGCGAGCTGCTCTCGATCGGCGACGTCGTCGTCGACGGCGGCAACTCCCGCTGGACGGACGACGAGAAGCACGCCGAGGAGCTGGCGGCCAAGGGCATCGGCTTCGTCGACTGCGGTGTCTCCGGCGGCGTCTGGGGCCTGGAGAACGGCTACGCGCTGATGTACGGCGGCGCCAAGGACCACGTCACGCGCGTCCAGCCGGTCTTCGACGCCCTCAAGCCCGAGGGCGAGTTCGGCGCCGTGCACGCCGGCAAGGTCGGTGCGGGCCACTTCGCGAAGATGGTTCACAACGGCATCGAGTACGCCATGATGCAGGCCTACGCCGAGGGCTGGGAGCTCCTGGAGAAGGTGGACTCGGTCACCGACGTACGCGAGGTCTTCCGCTCCTGGCAGGAAGGCACCGTCATCCGTTCCTGGCTGCTGGACCTGGCCGTGAACGCCCTCGACGAGGACGAGCACCTGGAGCGGCTGAAGGGCTTCGCGCAGGACTCCGGCGAGGGACGCTGGACGGTGGAGGCGGCGATCGACAACGCCGTACCGCTGCCCGCGATCACCGCGTCGCTGTTCGCGCGGTTCGCCTCGCGCCAGGAGGACTCCCCGCAGATGAAGATGATCGCCGCCCTGCGCAACCAGTTCGGCGGCCACGCGGTCGAGAAGGCCTGAGCGCCCGCAGCAGGCAGCAGCACAGCACCACGAAGAGCAGATTGGGAAGCCGGGGGAGGTCGGCGCCGTATGCACGTTTCGCATCTCTCATTGGCCGACTTCCGCTCGTACGCCCGGGCCGAGGTTCCCCTCGACCCGGGCGTCACGGCTTTCGTGGGTCCCAACGGGCAGGGCAAGACCAACCTCGTCGAGGCGGTCGGCTACCTCGCGACCCTGGGCAGCCACCGGGTCTCCTCGGACGCCCCCCTCGTACGGATGGGCGCGGACCGGGCGGTCGTCCGCGCGGCCGTCACCCAGGGCGAGCGCCAGCAGCTGGTCGAGCTGGAGCTGAACCCGGGCCGCGCCAACCGGGCCCGGATCAACCGGTCCTCGCAGGTCAGGCCGCGGGACGTGCTGGGGATCGTACGGACGGTGCTGTTCGCACCGGAGGACCTGGCCCTGGTCAAGGGCGACCCGGGCGAGCGGCGGAGGTTCCTGGACGAGCTGGTCACCGCGCGCTCCCCGCGGATGGCCGGGGTCCGCTCCGACTACGAGCGCGTCCTCAAGCAGCGCAACACCCTGCTGAAGTCCGCGGCGATGGCCCGGCGGCACGGCGGCCGCTCGATGGACCTGTCCACCCTCGACGTGTGGGACCAGCACCTCGCGCGCGCGGGCGCCGAGCTGCTCGCGCAGCGCATGGACCTGATCGCGACGCTGCTGCCGCTGGCGGACAAGGCCTACGAGCAGCTCGCGCCCGGCGGCGGCCCGCTGGGGCTGTCCTACAGGTCCTCGGCCGGCGAGCCGGTGGACAGCGGCGAGGCACGCACCCGCGAGGCCCTGTACGAGGTGCTGCTGGCCGCGCTCGGCGAGGTGCGCAAGCAGGAGATCGAGCGCGGGGTGACCCTGGTCGGCCCGCACCGCGACGACGTGGCCCTGCGGCTGGGGGAGCTGCCCGCCAAGGGGTACGCCAGCCACGGCGAGTCCTGGTCGTACGCGCTGGCGCTGCGGCTGGCCTCGTACGAGCTGCTGCGCTCGGAGGGCAGCGAGCCGGTGCTGATCCTGGACGACGTGTTCGCGGAACTGGACGCGCGGCGCCGGGAGCGGCTGGCGGAGCTGGTGGCGCCGGGCGAGCAGGTGCTCGTGACGGCGGCCGTGGACGACGACGTCCCGGGGGTGCTGGTGGGAGCGCGGTTCGGGGTGTCCGGCGGTGAGGTGACCCGGTTGTGAACGAGCAGGGCAAGGACCCGCAGCAGGGGCGCAAGGCCCCGGAGCCCTCCGGGGTGGACCTGGCCCGTCAGGCCCTCGCGGCGGCGCGCGAGCAGGCGCGGGCCCGGGGCAACGCGGCGGGCGGCAGGAAGCGCCAGCAGCAGCCGGGGCTGCGGTCGGGCGCACGCGCCGACGGCCGGGACCCGATGCCGCTGATGGCGGCGCTGGACCGGCTGCGCACCGAGCGCGGCTGGGAGATGCCGATGGCGGTGGCGGGCGTGATGGAGCGCTGGGCGGAGATCGTCGGCCCCGAGATCGCGGCGCACTGTGAACCGCAGCGGTACGAGAACCGTGAGCTGGTCGTGAGATGCGACTCCTCGGCGTGGGCGGCGCAGCTGAAGCTGCTGGCCCCGCAGCTGGTGGCGCGGCTGAACGCGGATCTGGGGCAGGGCACGGTCCGCCTGATCAAGGTGCAGGGACCGGGCGGACGCCCTAAGGGGTACGGGCCCTGGCGGGCTCCCGGGAGCACCGGACCCGGCGATACCTACGGGTGAGTAGCACCCGCGGACCGCTGTCGTGCCCGCGTCGGCGGGTGGCGTCCCTCACGGTAGCCGGAGGTTGACAGCCCGAAGCGCTGGGTGCCCGTGTGAGCCTCTTTGAGCCCCTCCCCGAATGTGGGGAGTCGGAGAGAGGAGGTTCAGGGCGGCACATGCGGACTCAGGTACCGGCAAACCCCCATTCATGTCCGTGGTACCGGTAGACTGGAGCAAATCCCGCCCGTTCGCGGGATCACGCATACAACGCAGATCGACGCGGCCGCTCCCGCCGGCGCACTTGCTGGTCCGGGGTACGGGCTGCGCTGTGCCAGAAAGGGCGCTTCGTGGCCGATTCCGGCGACTCCAACGAGAAGAATTACGACGCCAGTGCGATCCAGGTCCTCGAGGGCCTGGACGCGGTCCGCAAGCGGCCGGGTATGTACATCGGCTCGACGGGTGAGCGTGGTCTGCACCACCTCGTCTACGAGGTCGTCGACAACTCGGTCGACGAAGCGCTGGCCGGGCACGCGGACACCATCGACGTGACGATCCTCGCCGACGGTGGGGTGCGCGTGGTCGACAACGGTCGCGGTATCCCGGTCGGCATCGTCCCGTCCGAGGGCAAGCCGGCCGTCGAGGTCGTCCTGACGGTCCTGCACGCGGGCGGCAAGTTCGGCGGCGGCGGCTACGCGGTCTCCGGCGGTCTGCACGGCGTCGGCGTGTCCGTCGTGAACGCCCTGTCGACCAAGGTCGCGGTCGAGGTCAAGACGGACGGCCACCGCTGGACCCAGGACTACAAGCTGGGCGTGCCGACGGCCCCGCTGGCCAAGAACGAGGAGACCGCCGAGACCGGCACCTCGGTCACCTTCTGGGCCGACGGCGACATCTTCGAGACGACCGAGTACTCCTTCGAGACGCTGTCGCGGCGCTTCCAGGAGATGGCCTTCCTCAACAAGGGCCTGACCCTGACGCTGACGGACGAGCGCGAGTCGGCGAAGGCCACGGTCGGCGCGGACGACCCCGACGCGGACACGGCAGAGCCGACCGCGCGCACGGTGAAGTACTACTACGAGGGCGGCATCGTCGACTTCGTGAAGTACCTCAACTCGCGCAAGGGCGAGCTGATTCACCCGACCGTCATCGACGTCGAGGCCGAGGACAAGGAGCGCATGCTCTCGGTCGAGATCGCGATGCAGTGGAACTCGCAGTACACCGAGGGCGTCTACTCCTTCGCGAACACGATCCACACGCACGAGGGCGGCACCCACGAGGAGGGCTTCCGCGCGGCGCTGACCGGTCTGGTCAACCGCTACGCGCGTGACAAGAAGCTGCTCCGCGAGAAGGACGACAACCTCGCCGGCGAGGACATCCGCGAGGGTCTGACAGCGATCATCTCGGTCAAGCTGGGCGAGCCCCAGTTCGAGGGCCAGACGAAGACCAAGCTGGGCAACACGGAGGCCAAGACCTTCGTGCAGAAGGTCGTGCACGAGCACCTCAACGACTGGTTCGACCGCAACCCGGTCGAGGCCGCGGACATCATCCGCAAGTCGATCCAGGCGGCCACGGCGCGCGTCGCGGCCCGCAAGGCCCGTGACCTGACGCGCCGCAAGGGCCTCCTGGAGAGCGCCTCGCTGCCGGGCAAGCTGTCCGACTGCCAGTCGAACGACCCGACCAAGTGCGAGATCTTCATCGTCGAGGGCGACTCCGCCGGCGGCTCGGCCAAGTCCGGCCGCAACCCGATGTACCAGGCCATCCTGCCCATCCGCGGCAAGATCCTGAACGTCGAGAAGGCGCGCATCGACAAGATCCTCCAGAACACCGAGGTCCAGGCGCTGATCAGCGCCTTCGGCACCGGTGTCCACGAGGACTTCGACATCGAGAAGCTCCGCTATCACAAGATCATCCTGATGGCGGACGCCGACGTCGACGGCCAGCACATCAACACCCTGCTGCTGACCTTCCTCTTCCGCTTCATGCGCCCGCTGGTCGAGGCCGGCCACGTGTACCTGTCGCGCCCGCCGCTCTACAAGATCAAGTGGGGTCGCGACGACTTCGAGTACGCGTACTCGGACCGCGAGCGCGACGCCCTCGTGGAGCTCGGCAAGCAGAACGGCAAGCGGATCAAGGAAGACTCGATCCAGCGCTTCAAGGGTCTGGGCGAGATGAACGCCGAGGAACTGCGCGTCACCACCATGGACGTGGACCACCGCGTGCTCGGCCAGGTCACGCTCGACGACGCGGCGCAGGCCGACGACCTGTTCTCGGTGCTGATGGGCGAGGACGTCGAGGCCCGGCGCTCCTTCATCCAGCGCAACGCCAAGGACGTCCGCTTCCTCGACATCTGAGTCGGCCCGACGCTGACCGCCGCCTGAAAGGATTTCTGACCAGCAATGGCCGACGAAACCACCCCCACCGCAGAGAACCCCGCGGAGGAGCAGCCCGTGCTGCGCATCGAGCCCGTCGGGCTCGAGACGGAGATGCAGCGCTCCTACCTCGACTACGCGATGTCCGTCATCGTCTCGCGTGCGCTGCCCGACGTACGGGACGGCCTCAAGCCCGTCCACCGTCGTGTGCTGTACGCGATGTACGACGGCGGCTACCGGCCCGAGAAGGGCTTCTACAAGTGCGCCCGCGTCGTCGGCGACGTCATGGGCACCTACCACCCGCACGGTGACAGCTCCATCTACGACGCCCTGGTCCGCCTGGCCCAGCCGTGGTCGATGCGCATGCCGCTGGTGGACTCCAACGGCAACTTCGGCTCCCCGGGCAACGACCCGGCCGCCGCGATGCGCTACACCGAGTGCAAGCTCATGCCGCAGGCCATGGAGATGCTCCGGGACATCGACGAGGAGACCGTCGACTTCCAGGACAACTACGACGGCCGCAACCAGGAGCCCACCGTGCTCCCGGCGCGCTTCCCGAACCTGCTGGTCAACGGCAGCGCCGGCATCGCCGTGGGCATGGCGACCAACATCCCGCCGCACAACCTCCGCGAGGTCGCGGCCGGTGCGCAGTGGGCGCTGGAGCACCCGGAGGCCTCGCACGAGGAGCTCCAGGACGCGCTGATCGAGCGGATCAAGGGCCCGGACTTCCCGTCGGGCGCCCTGGTCGTGGGCCGCAAGGGCATCGAGGAGGCGTACCGGACCGGTCGCGGCTCCATCACGATGCGCGCGGTGGTGGAGGTCGAGGAGATCCAGAACCGCCAGTGCCTGGTGGTCACGGAGCTCCCGTACCAGACCAACCCCGACAACCTCGCGCAGAAGATCGCGGACCTGGTCAAGGACGGCAAGGTCGGCGGTATCGCCGACGTCCGCGACGAGACCTCCTCGCGGACCGGCCAGCGCCTGGTGATCGTCCTCAAGCGGGACGCCGTCGCGAAGGTCGTGCTGAACAACCTCTACAAGCACACCGATCTGCAGACGAACTTCGGTGCGAACATGCTGGCGCTGGTGGACGGCGTGCCGCGCACGCTGTCGATCGACGCCTTCATCCGCCACTGGGTGACGCACCAGATCGAGGTCATCGTCCGGCGCACGAAGTTCCGCCTGCGCAAGGCGGAGGAGCGCGCCCACATCCTGCGCGGTCTGCTCAAGGCGCTCGACGCGATCGACGAGGTCATCGCGCTGATCCGGCGCAGCAACACGGTCGAGATCGCGCGCGAGGGCCTGATGGGCCTCCTGGAGATCGACGAGATCCAGGCGAACGCGATCCTGGAGATGCAGCTCCGCCGCCTCGCGGCCCTGGAGCGCCAGAAGATCGTCGCCGAGCACGACGAGCTCCAGGCGAAGATCAACGAGTACAACGCCATCCTGGCCTCGGAGTCGCGCCAGCGCTCCATCGTGAGCGAGGAACTGGCGGCGATCGTCGAGAAGTTCGGCGACGACCGGCGTTCCAAGCTGGTGCCCTTCGACGGTGACATGTCCATCGAGGACCTGATCGCCGAAGAGGACATCGTCGTCACGATCACGCACGGCGGCTACGTCAAGCGCACCAAGACCGAGGACTACCGCTCGCAGAAGCGCGGCGGCAAGGGCGTGCGCGGTACGAAGCTGAAGCAGGACGACCTGGTCGACCACTTCTTCGTCTCCACCACGCACCACTGGCTGCTGTTCTTCACGAACAAGGGCCGGGTCTACCGGTCCAAGGCGTACGAGCTGCCGGACGCCGGCCGCGACGCGCGCGGGCAGCACGTGGCGAACCTGCTGGCCTTCCAGCCGGACGAGAAGATCGCGCAGATCCTCGCCATCCGCGACTACGACGCGGCGCCCTACCTGATCCTGGCCACCAAGGGCGGCCTGGTGAAGAAGACGGCGCTGAAGGACTACGACTCCCCCCGTTCAGGTGGCGTCATCGCGATCAACCTCCGGGAGACCGAGGACGGCAGCGACGACGAGCTGATCGGCGCCGAGCTGGTGTCCTCCGAGGACGACCTGCTGCTCATCAGCAAGAAGGCGCAGTCGATCCGCTTCACGGCGACCGACGACGCGCTGCGCCCGATGGGCCGTGCGACCTCGGGCGTGAAGGGCATGAGTTTCCGAGAAGGAGACGAACTGCTCTCCATGAGCGTGGTCCGGCCCGGTACGTTCGTCTTCACCGCGACCGACGGCGGCTACGCCAAGCGGACGGCCGTCGACGAGTACCGCGTCCAGGGCCGTGGTGGTCTGGGCATCAAGGCCGCGAAGATCGTGGAGGACCGCGGGTCCCTCGTCGGGGCGCTCGTGGTGGACGAAACGGACGAGATTCTCGCCATCACGCTCAGCGGTGGTGTGATTCGTACGCGCGTCAATGAAGTCAGGGAGACCGGCCGTGACACCATGGGCGTCCAGCTGATCAACCTGGGCAAGCGCGATGCCGTGGTCGGCATCGCCCGTAACGCCGAGGCCGGTCAGGAAGCTGACGAGGTCGAGGCCGACGAGAACGAGACCGAGGCGGCCGACGCACCGGCCGTCGAGGGCGCCGAGGGCACGCAGCCTTCGGCCGGGGAGCACGAGGAGTAAGTCGTGAGTGGAGCCACGGGCGCCGGACCGGCCAAGACTGGAGCGAACGGTGCCCGTGGCCCCGCCGCGGACTCCCAGGGGGGAACCGTGACGGACACCCGAGGACCGCAGGCACCGGACGAGGCCGAGGCCAAGACCGCTGCCGGCGCGGACAAGGACAGGCCCGCGCAGCCGTACCAGCCGCCGCAGGCATACTCGGCGCCCGCGGGCCCCGGCGCGCCGCGCGGCGGCGGAGCGGCCGCCACCCAGCGCAAGCCGCGGACGCCGGTCCGCACGGCCCCCAGGACGCGCAAGGCGCGGCTGCGGGTGGCCAAGGCGGACCCGTGGTCGGTGATGAAGGTCAGCTTCCTGCTGTCGATCGCGCTGGGCGTCTGCACGATCGTGGCGGCGGCGGTGCTGTGGATGGTCATGGACGCGATGGGCGTCTTCTCGACCGTCGGCGGCACGATCAGCGAGGCGACCGGCTCGAACGAGAGCAACGGCTTCGACCTCCAGTCCTTCCTCTCGCTGCCGCGCGTACTGATCTTCACGTCGGTGATCGCGGTGATCGACGTGGTGCTGGCGACGGCGCTGGCGACACTGGGCGCGTTCATCTACAACCTGTCGGCGGGATTCGTCGGCGGCGTCGAGCTCACCCTTGCCGAGGACGAGTAGGCCTTCCGGGGAAGCGTCGGTGACGGGTCGGATGACCTGCGCAGACGCCTCCCGGGAACCGATTTTGGCCTGACCGGGTCTGTGCGCTAATCTTCAGGAGTCAGCGCGCAGCGCGGAGGGGCTATAGCTCAGTTGGTTAGAGCGCATCCCTGATAAGGATGAGGCCACAGGTTCAAATCCTGTTAGCCCCACAGTGTCGAAGACCCCCAGGCCCAAGGCCTGGGGGTCTTCTTCGTTGGGCCAGTTGGCGGACCGCCAGGTCACCGATCGGTATCGGTCGGTGTGTATTGTTGGGCGCCAGAAGTCCCCTACGTCAACGAAAGACGAGGTCGCGCGGTGAAGAAGCTGCTCCTGGTCGCACTGGCCGCCATCGGCGGGCTCCTCGTGTACCGCCAGATCCAGGCGGACCGCGCCGAGCAGGACCTGTGGACGGAGGCAACCGACTCCGTGCCCTCTGGTTCCGGTGTGTGAGACCGAAGGCTGAGTTCATGAAGCCCCGGCTGCCGCTGCGGCCGGGGCTTTGTGCTGTTCTGTGACGAAAACTTACGTTTTGCAAAGATTTGGCTTGCGCTAGCAAACTCGGGGTGGGCGTGATGGGTCGGGTACGGGCGACGGGGTGGGCGGCGGCCCTCGGCATGGTGCTGGCCGGGGTGCCCGCGGCCGCGCACGCCGACGAGAGCGCGCCCCAGCCGCCGCCCGCCTACCGCGCCGCCGACGGCGCCCGCAAGGTCGAGGGCAAGCCCTCCTCGGCGGACGCCCCGCTCATCGAGGCCGGGAACACCTACGAGGACACCATCGGGCCCGGGGAGCGCGTCTACCGGCTCGTCCTGCAGCAGGACGGCTCCAACGCCTACGTGTCCGCCGTGCTCCGGCCCCCGGCGGGCGCCAAGGTCTCCGGCAGCGACGGCGTCGAGGTGGAGCTGATGACCACCGCGGGCCGCTCCTGCCGGGCGAGCACGGGCCGGGCGACCTTCGGCTACGACGCGGTGCCCCTGGCCGCGGCCGGGGTCCGCTGGGGGGCCGAGGACGACGAGTGCGCGCCCGCCGGCGTCTACTACGCGAAGGTCACCCGGACTTCGGCCAAGACCTCCGACCAGAGCCCCTGGCCGCTCGAACTCAAGGTCCAGCGCGAACCGGGCCGCGGCCCGGGCGCCCCCACCACCGCGCCCAGCGGCTGGCCCACGGGAGCCCCGTCCCTGCCCGGCACCGAGGCGGTGGGCCGGGCCGGCGGCACCGGCTTCAACGACGCACGGGCCCTGGGGGCAGGCGTGTGGCGCGACGAGATGAGGCCGGGGCAGACCCGCTGGTACCGCGTCCCGCTGGACTGGGGGCAGCGGCTCGGCCTCGGCGCCGAGCTCTCCGCCGCGAAGCGGACCAAGGACTTCACCTCCGCGTCGGGCGGACTGACCGTCACCCTCTACAGCCCGTTCCGGAGCCCGGTCTCGGGCAAGGGGGTGTCCTACGACGGCGTGCAGGCCGGGGTCACCCTGGAGAAGACCCCTCCGGTCGACTACGGCAACCGCTTCTCCGGTGACCGCGAGACGCAGCCCGTGAGCGTCGCGGGCTGGTACTACGTCGCCGTGACGATGGGCGCGAAGGTCGCCGACTTCACCGAGGACGCGGTACCCGTCCCGCTGACCCTGCGCCTGGAGGTCACCGGTACTCCGGCCAAGGGGCCCGCGTACAAGGAGGATCCGGCCGCGGGCGGCTTCGGCGTCGGGGCCGAGGACCGGGCGGCGGCGCGGGAGGGGCTCACGGCCCCGGAGGCCGCCGAGGCGGCCGGGACCCGCTCGCTGATGCGCGTCGTGGCGGGCGCGGGCCTCGGCACCGGGACGCTGCTGCTGGCCGTGCTGGGCGGCTGGGTCCTGCTCGGCCGGCGGGGGCGCGGCACTACAGCTGCGTGAGGGCCCAGACGCCGACCGCGAAGCACAGCAGCGCCGCGGCGAGCAGCGAGGCGACCGCCTTCGGCGGGGGCGGGGCGATGCCGCCGCGCCTGGTGACCGGCGCGGCCGCGGGAACGGCCGGGACCGCGGCGGTGGCAGCCCCCGGTGTCCCCGGAGAGGCCGGCGGGGGCAGGTGGAAGCTGCCCGTCTCCGAGGGGCCGTACGAGGCGCCGTACGAGGAGCCGTACGAGGGCGCGCGGACCGCGGCGGGAGCGGCCTGCTGCGGAACCGGGGGCGCCGTGGCGGAAGCACCGCGGGGGTCGGTGCGCACGGGCTCCGGGGCCGGGGTGGCGGCGGCTGCGCCGGACGCGGCGGCGCCTGCCGTGGGCGGCTGCGCGGGCGTCCCGGGAACCGCCGCCGGCGCGAGGGCGGGCGGCGAGGGGGCCGTGCCCGTCGGGCCGTCGGGACCGAATCCGGGCGGGAGCGGACCGAGTTGGTCGAACACCTCCACCGGATCCTCGTCCGGGGAGGGCGGGGGAAGCAGTTCCACGGCCCCGGCAAGGGCCTTGCGCGCCCCTGTGGCCGTCCGGAAGCGGTTCTGGGGGTCGGGCTGCAGGAGGTTCGCGACGACGTCCCAGAGCGGGCCGGGGACGCCTTGCGGGGCGTCCGGGGTCCCGTGGGTGAGGAAGTGCTCCACCAGCGCGCGGGAGTCGGGCTTGCTGCCCCGGAGGAGGTACAGCGCGACCAGCCCCACGGCGAAGAGGTCCGCGGCGAAGTCGGGCTCCGCCCCGCTGAGTTGCTCGGGTGCGAAATAGCCCGGCGTGCCGACCACGTAGTCGGTCTCGGTCAGGCGGGGCTCGCCCTTGCGCATGGAGATGCCGAAGTCGGACAGCCGCAGGTGCGGCCGCCCGCTTCCGGTGGCCTCCATCAGGATGTTGGCCGGTTTGATGTCGCGGTGCACGACGCCTTCCGCGTGCACCGCCGCCAGGCCCGACAGCAGCTGGTCGAGCAGTGTGCACACGAAGCGGGGCGGGAGGGGCCCGTAGTCCCCGATCACGTGTCCGAGGGAGCCGCCGCCGACCAGGTCCATGGTGAAGAGGACCTTGTCGTCGTCGGCGGCCCAGCTGGCGGGAGCCAGTACGTGCGGATGGTCGATCCGCAGCGCCTGCTCCCGTACGAACCGCAGCAGTGTGTGGGCGTCGCTCTGCAGGAGGACCTTCGCGGCGACGTAGCGGCGACGCCGGTGGTCCCAGGCCCGCCACACGGCACCCGCGCCCCCGCGCCCGATCGGATCGATCAGCTCGTACCGGCCGGCGAAGACCTCACCCATCGCTGCGCCCGTCCCCCGTCACCCGTCGTCCCCCGTCGTGCGTGTCAGTTCTGGTGCGCCTCGTAGTGCGCGACCGCGTCCGCGGTGCGGCCCGCTCCGTACACCCGGAGGAACTCTGCCAGTTCCGGATGGCTGGGGGCGAGGCTGTTCGCCGCGTCGATGATGTCGCCGGCCGCGGAGACGGAGCGCAGCAGCGACTGGATCTCGCGGACCACGCGCTTGACGGTGGGTGCGCCGGAACCGGTGGTGGTCTGGCCGCTGCTGCTGAGGACGGATCCTCCCTGGGTCTTCTTGATCTCGTCCATCCGGTCGGCCGCCTCCGCCGCGCTGACACTGCCGTCGGCCACCTGTCCGGCAAGGTCCTGGAGGGCCTGGACGCGCTGGACCACGGCAGGGTTGCCGATCTTGGCGCGCTGGCCGCTCATCAGCTGGGACAGCATGGGCGCCGACAGCCCGAGTACGGCAGCGAGCCTGGCCTGATTCAGGCCGAGGTCGTCTATGAGCCTGCGGAAGAGCGCCCCCAGCGGCTCTCCGTACCAGCTCCGCTGAAGCTCTCTGGCTCTGGCCGTGGCCTCTTGTTGCACTGCGTCCACTCTTACTACTCCCCTTCGCTGGTGCGAACCTCGCGAGCATCTTACGGAGAGTGGTCGCAGGGCGGGAGTCCCTATCATTTTGCGAGATGAGGGGGTAGACCCGGTACTCTGTTCTGCGGAACGACCACATCCCTCACGCGGGACCGGTGCGTCCAGTTCCACGGGGCCTTAGCTCAGTTGGTAGAGCGCTGCCTTTGCAAGGCAGATGTCAGGAGTTCGAATCTCCTAGGCTCCACATTGAAATGCCCTCCGACCTGCGGAAACGTTGCTCGGGGGGCATTTTGCATGCCCGGCCGCCGGTGTCGGCCCGGCCGTGCGGAGGGCGGTGGCTCGCGGGTATCGAAGGTTTGCCCGGCCGTTCCTCCCCGGGGTGCCCCCGCAGGCCCCGGGCGGGGGACCGCGGTGCAGTCCCGGGTGCCGAGGCCGATCGGCCTCCCGGCCCGGTCCGCACCGGAGTTGACGGTCCGGGCAGTCCGGCCGGGCGTGCACCGGTGCGCTCCCGCGGGGCCCGCGCGTCCCCCGGACGGCCCCGTCGCTGGGCCGTCCGCCGCCCGGTGGCGGACAGTGGGGGAAGGGCATCGACACAGGGGGGAACCCTCACGCCGGAGGCGTACAGACATGGGACTCTTCGACTTCCTGAAGTCCGACAAGAAGAAGGCGCACGAGAACGCCGAGAAGACGCAGGCGCAGGTGCAGCAACAGGCGGACAAGGGGGCGGGCCCCTCCAGGAGCGCCGCGGCCGACGCCGCCTCGGCGACCAGGGCCGCCGCCGAGCGCATGGCGGCCGCCGCCCCGCCCAGGCGGGGGCCCGCACCCGCGACCCCGACCCCCGGCTCCGCGGCGCACAAGGCGGTGCCCGCACCGCCCAGGCCCGCCGCGATGCCGAAGGCCGCGCCGCCGTCCACCTCGCCGGGGGCCGCGTACACGCCCACACCCCACTCGGCCGCGCACAAGGCGGTACCCGCGGCCCCGGTGGCCAAGCCGCGGCCGACCGCGAAGAACCGCACCTACACCGTCAAGCAGGGCGACACGCTGGCCTCGATCGCCGGTCGCGAACTCGGCAACGAGGCGCGCTGGCGCGAGCTCTACGCCATGAACCGGGGCGTCATCGGCGCCAACCCCGACCTCGTGCCGCCGGGCGCGGTCCTGACACTCCCGAGCTGAACCCGACGCGGAAGGGGCCCGGTCCCCTCGGGGACCGGGCCCTTCCGCGTCACTCGTCGATCGTCCGGGACGGCCGTCCTACGGGGCCGAGCCCGGCTCCGGTCCCGATTCCGCCTCGCGCTCCTTCTCCGCCAGCTCGTCGTCGAAGCTCGCCGGTGCGGCGTCGCGGTCCGACAGCTCGGTCGCCGCGGGCGGTTCGACCAGCCAGTCCGGGTTGGACTGCTGGTCCCACCACCGCCACGCCAGGTAGGCGCCGGCCGCGAGCAGGCCGACGAGTGCGGCTCCGCGCAGCACCTTGCCGCGGCGCCGTGCCCGCTCGTGCTTGCGCACGAGCTTCTGCACTTCCTTGGCCGTCACCTGGCCGCGCAGCGCCGCCAGCGCCGCGGTCGACCGCGACGCGGCCTCCTCGGCCACGGGCGTGGCGGCCGCGATGGCGCTCTCGATCTTCGGCTGTGTGTAGTCGGCCGCCTGACGGGCCGCCAGGCGCGTCTGGTGGACCGCCTTCGTCGCAGCCCGGTCCACGGGTGGCGGCACGTGCGCCCGCGCCGCCTTCAGACGCGGGTGCAGATGGCCGTCGTAGGTCATCCGGGCTTGGCGCGCTGCACCGGTGGCCGCCTGGGACACCAGGGGCGTCAGCCGGTCGTTGGCCTCGTGCGCGTAGTGCACCGCAGCGTCCCTGGCGGATTCCGCGTACGGCGCCACCATTTCAGCCGCGTACCGCACGCTCTCCCTGGCGCTCTCGGCTGCCAGGCGCGCGCTGTCCTTGCCGGTCACGGGATCCTCCTCCTCGGTGGCGGACACAGTTCACCTTTCCACCCTTTGTCGGATCATGCCTGCCATTGCGTCGACAGGCATGCGTGACAGGGCATACGGGTGGAGGATTTCAGTGCCGCGGAGCGCTCCGTGCGACCATCTGGACCGACAGTGATGACTATGGAAGGCAGATCCGTGGCCGAGAAGCTCTACGCCACCCTGAAGACCACCCACGGCGACATCGAGATCGAGCTGCTGGAGAACTTCGCTCCGAAGACCGTCCGGAACTTCGTCGAGCTCGCCACGGGTGCCCGCGAGTGGACCCGCCCCACGGACGGCCAGAAGACCACGGACCCGCTCTACGACGGCACCGTCTTCCACCGCGTCATCAGCGGCTTCATGATCCAGGGCGGCGACCCGCTCGGCAACGGCACCGGCGGTCCGGGCTACGCCTTCGCGGACGAGTTCCACCCCGACCTGGCCTTCACCAAGCCGTACCTGCTCGCCATGGCCAACGCCGGTCCGGGCACCAACGGCTCGCAGTTCTTCATCACCGTCGCCCCGACCGCCTGGCTGACGCGCAAGCACACCATCTTCGGCGAGGTCACCGACCCGGCGAGCCGCAAGGTCGTGGACGCCATCGCCGCCGGCGCCACCAACTCGCGCACCGAGCGGCCGCTGGAGGACGTCGTCATCAAGTCCGTCGTCGTCGAGAAGCGCTGAGAACCGGTCCGCCCCGCTCCGCCCCCTCGCACCCTGCGCACCTGCGCACTTCCGGATCCCCGGATCGCCACATCCCCGGATCGCCGGGAACCTTTCCGCCCCGCCCGTCCGTACTGGATACGTACCGGACCGGCGGGGTGCACACGCCCTGCCCCGCCGCCGACCGAGGGGACCGATGGACACCGACCGTCTGCCGGGCTGCTACCGCCACCCGGACCGCGACACGGGGATCAGCTGCACCCGCTGCGAGCGCCCCATCTGCCCGGAGTGCATGATCAGCGCCTCGGTGGGCTTCCAGTGCCCCGAGTGCGTCCGTGAGGGCTCCGGTACCGGGCACCGGCCCGCCGCCAACGCGCCGCGCACCATCGCGGGCGGGGTGGTCGCGGCCGACCCCCACCTGGTCACCAAGATCCTCATCGGAATCAACGTCGCGGTGTTCCTGGCCGGCCTCGCCGCCCCGGCGATCGTGATCCAGCTCGAACTGCTCGGCCGCTACGTCGAGTACTTCGGCGGCCCCGTGGAAGGGGTCTCCACCGGCCAGTACCAGCGGCTGCTGACCTCGGTGTTCCTGCACGTCGAGTGGTGGCACATCATCGGCAACATGATCGGCCTGTGGGTCATCGGCGGCCCGCTGGAAGCGGCCCTGGGCCGCGCCCGCTACCTGGCCGTCTACCTGCTCTCGGGCCTGGGCGGCAGCGCCCTCGTCTACCTGCTGACCGAGCCGAACACCCCGACCCTCGGCGCCTCCGGAGCCGTCTTCGGACTGCTCGGCGCCACGGTGGTGCTGGCGCGGCGGCTGCGGTACGAGATGCGGCCGGTGATCGTCATGGTCGTGCTGATGCTGGTGCTGACCTTCGTCCCCTTCGGCGGCACCCTGAACGTGTCCTGGCAGGCACACGTGGGAGGGCTGATCACCGGCGCCCTGGTCGGGATGGGCATGCTCACGCCGACCGCCGCCAAGCATCGCGCACTCGTCCAGTGGGGCACCTGTGCGGTGGTGTTCCTGCTGGCAGCGGCGCTGATCATGCTCCGTACGGCGGAACTCACCTGATCACACCGGCGTCAACTCTCCACAGAGTTATCCACAGATCTTCTGTCTTTTCCTCAGGTGTGGATGACGCTGTGGATAACTCATGGGGAGAGCTTCCGTCAGGGACTGCGGGGTGCTACTTCCACTGCGTGGAAACGCCGAACCCCGCCGCGATGAAGCCGAAGCCGACCACGATGTTCCAGTTGCCCAGAGCCTCGACCGGCAGCTGGGTCTCGGTCACGTAGAAGACGACGATCCACGCGAGACCGATCAGGAAGAACGCCAGCATGACCGGGGCGACCCAGCTGCGGTTCGTCAGCCGGATGCTCTGCGGCTGCCGCGCGGGCGGCGGGGTGTAGTCGTCCTTCTTGCGGATACGTGACTTCGGCACGAGGGGCTCTCCTGTCGATGCGCTGGGGACCTTGCCTGCCCCGGGCGTCCGTTAGCGTAGTGGACCTGTGGCGTTGAAGGAGAAGGGTACGTTGAGCAATTCAGACGACTCCTCCGCGGGTCCCCGTCGCCGGGCCAGGCCGGTCCGGTTGCTGACGGCCGCCGTCTTCGCCCTGGCCGGGCTGCTCTTCGTCACCAGTTTCAACACCTCCAAGGGTACGAACATCCGGACGGACGCCTCACTCCTCAAGCTGTCCGACCTCATCAAGGAGCGCAGCCAGGACAACGCGGAGCTGGAGGAGAGCACCGGAGCGGCCCGCCTGCGCGTGGACGCCCTCGCCGACCGCGACGACGGCAGCACCACGGCGCAGGACGCGAGGCTGGCCGCCCTGCGCGCCGCCTCGGGCACCGAGGAGCTCTCCGGCAAGGGCCTGACCGTCACCCTCAACGACGCCCCGCCGAACGCCACCGCCCGCATCCCCAACGTGCCCGAGCCGCAGCCCAACGACCTGGTGATCCACCAGCAGGACCTCCAGGCCGTGGTGAACGCCCTGTGGCAGGGCGGTGCCGAGGGCATCCAGGTCATGGACCAGCGGCTGATCTCCACCAGCGCGGTGCGCTGCGTGGGCAACACCCTGATCCTCCAGGGCCGCGTCTACTCGCCCCCGTACAAGATCTCGGCGGTCGGCGACCCGGCGGCGCTCAAGAAGGCCCTCGCCGCCTCTCCGGCCCTGCAGAACTACCAGGCGTACGTGAACGCCTACGGCCTGGGCTGGAAAGTGGACGAGCACAAGGCGCTGACACTTCCCGCCTACTCCGGCACAGTGGACCTCCACTATGCGAAGCCGGTGGCCACCACCCCGTGACCGGGTCCGTCCCGACGTCGTACTGCGCCTGGCGGTACGGACGTTCAGCGAGGTGTGCCTGACGGCGGGCACGCTGATCGTGCTCTTCGTCGCCTACGTCCTGCTGTGGACCGGGGTCAAGGCGGACCGGGCCGCGGACGGCGAGATGGCCCGGCTGCGTGACGGCTGGGCGGCCGCCGCACCGCAGGCGGACCCGGCCGCGGCCCCCGCGGCCCCCGGAACCCCCGGGGCCGCCCCGGAGGAACCGCGCTACCCCGCCGGCCGGGCCTTCGCCGAGATGTACGTCCCGCGCTTCGGCCCGGACTGGGTCCGGCCCGTCCTGGAGGGCACCGACCCCGGACTCCTCAAGAAGGGCCTGGGCCACTACGCCGCCACCGCCCGCCTCGGCGCCGTCGGGAACTTCTCCGTGGCCGGCCACCGCCGCACCTACGGGGACCCCTTCAAGGACTTCCCGAAACTGCGCCCTGGGGACGAGGTGATCCTCAAGGACGCGGGCACCTGGTACACGTACACGATCCGGGGCGGACCCCTGCGCACCCTGCCCACCGACGTCGCGGTGGTCGACCCGGTGCCGGCCGGGTCCCCGTTCACGGCGCCCGGCAAATACCTCACGCTGACCACCTGCGACCCGGAATGGGGACACAGCCACCGGCTGGTGGTCTGGGCGGAACTGACCGGGACGCGCGCCGCGGCACAGGCCCGGCCGGGGGGTTCGTCCAGGTGACCCCCTCCGCCGGGCCGCTGCCTTTAGTCTGTTCGCGTACCGCCTCCGCGGTGCGTTGAACGAATGTGGACGAAAAGGAATCAGGCGGCATGTACGGCTGGATCTGGCGGCATCTGCCGGGCAACGCGTGGGTACGCGCGCTGATCTCCCTCGTACTGGTCCTCGCCGTGGTCTTCGTGCTGTTCCAGTACGTCTTCCCGTGGGCCGAGCCGCTCCTCCCGTTCAACGATGTGACGGTGGACGAGGGATCGGGAGCCACTCCGTGAGCGCACGCATTCTGGTGGTCGACAACTACGACAGCTTCGTCTTCAACCTGGTCCAGTACCTCTACCAGCTCGGCGCCGAGTGCGAGGTGCTGCGCAACGACGAGGTCGCCCTCGCGCACGCGCAGGACGGCTTCGACGGCGTCCTGCTCTCCCCCGGCCCGGGCACGCCCGAGGAGGCCGGCGTCTGCGTCGACATGGTCCGGCACTGCGCCGACACCGGCGTCCCCGTCTTCGGCGTCTGCCTCGGCATGCAGTCGATGACGGTCGCCTACGGAGGCGTCGTGGGCCGGGCCCCCGAGCTGCTGCACGGCAAGACCTCGCCCGTGGTGCACGGCGGCCTGGGCGTCTTCGAGGGGCTGCCCTCGCCGTTCACCGCGACCCGCTACCACTCCCTCGCGGCCGAGCCCGAGACCCTGCCCGACGTCCTGGAGGTCACGGCCCGGACCGAGGACGGGATCATCATGGGCCTGCGCCACCGGGAGCACGACGTCGAGGGCGTGCAGTTCCACCCCGAGTCGGTGCTGACCGAATGGGGCCACCGGATGCTCGCGAACTGGCTGGTCCGGTGCGGGGACGCCGGCGCGGTGGAACGCTCGGTGGGGCTGGCCCCGGTGGTGGGCAAGGCCGTCGCGTGACGACGGTCGCGCCGTCCGCGCCCACCGAGGGCCGGGCCGCGCGACGCAGGGCAGCTCAGGAGGCCGCGAAACGGGCCGCCAGAAACACCCGGAGGCGGGGCGGGCGGCGGCGCAAGCGGCCGGCGTCCGGCGGCCCGGCGGTCATCGCGAGCCGGCTGGGCGGGGAGCTCTTCATCACGGTGGGCCTGGTGATGCTGCTGTTCGTCGCCTACCAGCTCTGGTACACGAACCTGGTGGCGGAGCGGACGGCGAACGGCGCCGCGGGCTCGCTGCGGCAGACCTGGGAGAGACAGCCGGACGGCGGGGCCGCCGCACCGCCCGTGACGGCCTTCGAGCCGGGCCAGGGCTTCGCCATCCTCCACATCCCCAAGCTGGACGTGAAGGTCCCGGTGGCCGAGGGGATCAGCAAGCCGAAGGTCCTGGACCGGGGCATGGTCGGGCACTACGGCGAGGGTGCGCTGAAGACTGCGATGCCCGCCGACAAGCAGGGCAACTTCGCGGTGGCCGGGCACCGCAACACCCACGGGGAGCCGTTCCGCTACATCAACCGGCTGGTGCCCGGGGATCCCGTCGTGGTCGAGACCCGGGACGCCTACTACACGTACGAGATGACCTCGTCGCTCGCGCAGACGCCGCCGACGAACGTCGGGGTGATCAAGCCCGTTCCGGAGGGCTCGGGATTCACTTCCGAGGGCCGGTACATCACGCTGACCACCTGCACCCCGGAGTTCACCAGCACCTACCGGATGATCGTATGGGGCAGGATGACCGAGGAACGCCCCCGCAGCCAGGGCCTGCCGCCCGCGCTGACCAGCTAAGGACGAATCAAGCAGTGTCACGTGCCAGCCGCCGCGCCGCGGCCCCGCCCGCCGGCAGCCGCAGTGTGCTCGCCGGGTTCCTGAGCCTGCTGGGCGAGGTCCTGATCACGGTGGGCCTGGTGCTGGGCCTGTTCGTGGCCTACTCGCTGTGGTGGACGAACGTCCTCGCGGACCGGCAGGCCGCCGCGCGCGGCGACGAGATCCGCCAGCAGTGGCAGAACCCGGCCGAGCAGGCCGGGCCGGGGGCGCTCGACACCCGCGGCGGGGTCGGCTTCCTGCACGTGCCGGCGATGAAGAACGGCGAGGTGCTCGTCAAGGCGGGCACGGAGCCGGACACCCTCGACGACGGCGTGGCCGGCTACTACACGCAGCCCGTGAAGTCGGCGCTGCCCTGGGACGAGAAGGGCAACTTCTCGCTCGCCGCGCACCGCGACGGGCACGGGGCGAAGTTCCACAACATCGACAAGGTGAAGAACGGCGACGCGATCGTCTTCGAGACCCGGGACACCTGGTACGTCTACAAGGTCTTCGCGGAGCTGCGCCAGACCTCGAAGTACAACACCGACGTGATCAACGCGGTCCCCAAGGAGTCCGGGAAGACCGCTCCGGGCCGGTACATCACGCTCACCACCTGCACGCCGGTCTACACCTCGAAGTACCGGTACATCGTGTGGGGCGAGCTGGTCCGCACGGAGAAGGTGGACGCGCAGCGCACCCTGCCGGCCGAGCTGCGCTGAGGCAGGCCCGAACGGCCCCCCGAGAGCCCTGAGAGCCGCTACGGCGCCCCCGGAGCCCCAAGAGGCACAGGAACCCCGGAATCCCCGGCCGGGCCCGCAGGCGGCCGTCTGGCGGCCTTGCGTACGCCGGTCACGGCAAGGCCACCCCGCCGGTCGCACGGAAACGGGTCCGGCCCCTCTCATACCGAGAGGGGCCGGACCCGTTTCGCCGCGCTGTGCCGCGTCCCGTGCTAGCGGCGGCCGCCGCCACCGGACAGGCCTCCGAAGAGGCCGCCGTTGTTGTTCCCGCCGTCCTGCTGACCGGCGATCGTGGCCACGTTGACGGCCTGCCCCGAGGTGCCGGGGGTACCGGGCTGCGGGTCGGCGTTGACCACGAGCGCGTTGTCGTCCGACGGGCCGGCGACGATGCCGAGCCGCAGGTTGGCGCGCTGCAGGTCGTTCTTGTACTGGCCCAGGGTCCGGCCGGCGAAGTTCGGGACGACCGTCGCCTGCGCCGCCTTGGCGATGGTGATGCCGACGGCCTTGTTCTGTTCGAGCTGCTGACCGGCCGAGAACTGCTGGGAGATGACCGTGCCCGGAGCGGCGCCCGGCTGGTCGGACTCCGTGACGCTGCCGAGTCGCAGGTTGACCGCCTTGAGGGCCTTCTCCGCCTCGTCCTTGGTCTTGCCCTTGAGGTCGGGGACCTCGGACTTGGACTGTTCCTTGGCGACCGTCAGCACGATGACGCTGTTCTTCTCCGCCTCGGAGCCGGGCTTCGGGTTCTGCTCCAGGACGGTCCCCGGGGTCCGGTCGGACTCCTGGGTCTTGCGGTCGACCTGGAAGCCCTTGTCCTTCAGCGCCTTCTCGGCCTCCTCGTACTTCATGTTGAGCACGTCGAGGACGGAGATCTTCGGGGCGCCCGAGGAGATCGTGACCGTGACCGTGGCCCCCTCGTCGACCTTCGTGCCGGCCACCGGGTCCTGCTTGCAGACATTGCCCTTGGGCTGGTCGTCGCAGGGCTCGTCGGCGCCCTTGACCACCTTGACCTTGGAGTTCACGCCGCTGTTCGTCGCGGCTTCCAGGGTCTGGCCGATGAGCTTGGGCACGGTGGGCCTGTTGTCGGCCGAGTTCCCGGACAGGGCTCGGCCGATGAGGATGGCGCCGACCAGGACGAGGATGCCGGCCGCCACCAGCAGAACGGTGGACGCCCTGCTCTTCTTCTGGCTCTGGCGCCGGTTCGGGCCCTGGTCGTAGCCGCCGTGGCCCTGGTCGCCGTAGCCGTAGCCGCCTTCGCCCGGGGGCATGGGCGGCATCATCGACGTCTGGGCGCCGGGGTCGGCGGTGCGCAGGGCGGTGGTGGGCTGGTCGTAGCCCTGCGGGCCGTAGCCGTGGCCCTGGTCGTGCGGGTAGCCGTAGCCGGCCGCGCCCATGGCGGCGGTGGCGGCGACGGGCTGGCCGTCGAGGCAGGCCTCGATGTCGGCGCGCATCTCGTCCGCCGACTGGTAGCGGTAGTCGGGGTCCTTGACCAGGGCCTTGAGGACGATCGCGTCCATCTCGGGCGTGATCTCGGGATCGAAGTTCGACGGGGGCTGCGGCTCTTCCCGGACGTGCTGGTACGCCACGGCCACCGGGGAGTCGCCGACGAACGGGGGCCGCACGCTGAGCAGTTCGTAGAGCAGGCAGCCCGCGGAGTAGAGGTCGGAGCGCGCGTCGACCTGCTCGCCCTTGGCCTGCTCCGGGGAGAGGTACTGGGCGGTGCCGATGACGGCGGCCGTCTGCGTCATCGTCATGCCGGAGTCGCCCATGGCACGGGCGATGCCGAAGTCCATGACCTTGACCTGGCCGGTGCGGGTCAGCATCACGTTGGCGGGCTTGATGTCACGGTGCACGATGCCGGCGCGGTGCGAGTACTCCAGCGCCTGGAGGATGCCGATGCACATCTCCAGCGTGCGCTCGGGCAGCAGCTTGCGGCCCGAGTGCAGCAGCTCGCGCAGCGTGGATCCGTCGACGTACTCCATCACGATGTACGGGATGGAGATGTTGTCGACGTAGTCCTCGCCGGTGTCGTAGACAGCGACGATCGCCGGGTGGTTCAGGGACGCGGCCGACTGGGCCTCGCGCCGGAACCGGGCCTGGAAGGACGGGTCGCGGGCGAGGTCGGCACGCAGGGTCTTGACGGCGACGGTACGGCCGAGCCGGGTGTCGTGGGCGAGGTAGACCTCGGCCATGCCACCGCGGCCGAGCACGTGGCTCAGCTCGTACCGGCCGCCGAGGCGACGCGGCTCTTCCATAACGTTGCAGCCCTCTCCGTCAGTCCCGACCGCACCTGTGTGTGGTCCGGCGGTGTGCTGTTCGCGCAAAGGCTACCGGCCGATCGTCCGTGATCGGTTCGTGGCCACAGGCTGATACTGGACCGGTACCGTACGCTCGGATCCGGTTCGGATTCAGTGACGTACGTCACGTCGCCGGCCCGTGATCCCCTGTTCACTTCTGGCCGTTGAGCACCGCTTCCATGACCGCCTTGGCGACGGGGGCGGCGAGACCGCCACCGCTGATGTCGTCACGGGCGGTGCCTTCGCTGTCCTCGATGACGACGGCGACGGCGACGGGCGAGGTGCCGTCGGCGTTCTCGGCGTAGGAGATGAACCAGGCGTACGGGCGCTTCTTGTTGCCCTCGCCGTGCTGGGCGGTGCCGGTCTTGCCGCCGACGACCACACCCTTGATCTTGGCCTTCTCGCCGGTGCCCTTGTCGACGACGTTGACCATCATCTGCTGGACCTTCTGCGCGTTGTCCGCGGACAGCGGCCGGCTCATCTCCTGCGGCTCGTGCTTCTCGATGATGTCCAGGTTGGGGGCCGTGAGGTTGTCCACCATGTAGGGCTTCATCAGCTTGCCGTCGTTGGCGATCGCCGCCGTGACCATGGCCATCTGCAGCGGGGTGGCGGCGGTGTTGAACTGCCCGATCGAGCTCTGGGCGTTGCCGTCCCTGCCCATCTTCTTGTCGTAGACGCTGGCGAAGGCGCGGACCGGAGTGTCGATCTTGTCGTTGTTGAAGCCGAACTTCTCGGCCGTCTCCACCATCTTGTCGCGGGTGACCTTGTCGCCGAGGTTCGCGAAGACGGAGTTGCAGGAGATGCGCAGCGCCTCGTTGAGGCTGGCCTTCTCGCAGCCGGTGTGGGAGTTGGGCAGCTGGGTCTTGGTGCCCGGGAGGATGTACGGCTCGGGGGTGTCCGTCGGGTCGTCGATCCCCTGGACGACGCCGTGTTCCAGGGCGGCCGCGGCGGTGACCACCTTGAAGGTGGAGCCGGGCGGGTAGGTCTCGCGCAGGGCGCGGTTGACGAGCTTCTTGTCCTCGCTGTCCTTCAGCTCGACCCAGGCCTTCTCGTCGCTCTTGGAGTTTCCGGCGAAGCTGGACGGGTCGTACGAGGGCGTGGAGACGAGCGCGAGGATGGCACCGGTGCGCGGGTCGATGGCGGCGACCGCGCCCTTCTTGGTGCCGAGCTTCTCGAAGGCGGCCTGCTGCGCGGCGCGGTTGAGCGTGGTGACGACGTTGCCGCCCTGCTTCTTGTCGCCGGTGAACATGCCGATCGTGCGGTCGAAGAACAGCCGGTCGTCGTTGCCGGTGAGGATGCCGTCCTCGAGCGATTCGAGCTGGGTGGCGCCGAAGGCCTGCGAGGCGTACCCGGTGACGGGGGACCAGAGCGCCCCGTCGGTGTAGGTGCGCTTGTACTTGTAGTCGCTGCCGTCGGTGACCGTGGAACCGGTGATCGGCTCGCCCTGGACGATGATGTTGCCGCGCTCGGTCGCGTACTGGGCGATCTGGACCCGTCGGTTCTCCTTGCGCGTGCTGAGTTCCTCGGCCTGGACGTACTGCAGCCAGTTGGTCCGGATCAGCAGCGCGAGGACGAGCAGCCCGCAGAACAGCGAGATGCGGCGCAGGGGCTTGTTCATGACGGGCGGACCACCTGGGTCATCTCGGAGTCGGGGGACGGGGCCGGGGCCGGTGCCGGTCGGCGGGCGGTGTCGCTGATCCGGATGAGGACGGCGATGAGGATCCAGTTCGCGAGGACGGAGGAACCGCCGGACGCGAGGAAGGGCATCGTCATGCCGGTGAGGGGGATGAGCCCCATGACTCCGCCGGCGACGACGAAGATCTGGAGCGCGAAGGCGCCGGAGAGGCCGATGGCGAAGAGCTTGCCGAAGGGGTCGCGGGCGGCGAGGGCGGTGCGGACGCCCCGCTCGATGATGAGCCCGTAGACCAGGAGGAAGGCCATCACACCGGAGAGGCCGAGCTCTTCGCCGACGGTGGAGAAGATGAAGTCCGAGTTGGCGGCGAAGCCGATGAGGTCGGAGTTGCCCTGGCCCCACCCGGCGCCGAGGACCCCGCCCGATCCGAAGCTCATGATCGACTGGCCGACCTGCTCGCAGGCGCCCGAGGTGGTGTAGCAGCCGAAGGGGTCGAGCCAGGCGTTGACGCGGGCCTGGACGTGGCTGGCGAAGGAGGCCACCACGACCGCGCCGCCGACCGACATCAGCAGGCCGATGACGATCCAGCTGGTGCGCTCGGTGGCCACGTACAGCATGATCACGAACATGCCGAAGAAGAGCAGCGAGGTACCGAGGTCGTTCTCGAAGACCAGGACCAGCAGGCTCATCGCCCAGATCATCAGGATCGGGCCGAGGTCGCGGCCGCGCGGCAGGTAGAGGCCCATGAAGCGGCGGCTGGCGAGAGCGAGCGCGTCGCGCTTCACCATCAGGTAGCCGGCGAAGAAGATCGCGATGACGATCTTTGCGAACTCACCGGGCTGGATGGAGAAGCCGCCGACGCTGATCCAGATCTTGGCGCCGAAGACGTCGGCGCCCAGGCCCGGGACGACGGGCAGGATCAGCAGCACCAGCGCGCCGGCCATGGAGATGTACGTGAACCGCTGCAGGACGCGGTGGTCCTTGAGGATCAGCAGCACGGCGGCGAACAGGGCGATCGCCAGGGCCGTGTACATCATCTGGCGGGGCGCGGAGGGCGAGAAGGCGCCGAAGCTGCGCTTGGCGAGGTTCTGCAGCCGCTCCGACTGGTCCAGGCGCCAGATCAGGACGACGCCGAGGCCGTTGAGCAGGGTGGCGAGCGGCAGCAGCAGCGGGTCGGCGTACTTCGCGTACCGGCGTACGACGAAGTGCGCTATGCCGGCGAGGACGGCGAAGCCGGCCCCGTAGACGAACATGCCGGGGGGCAGCTTGCCGTGGATCGCCAGACCCACGTTGGCGTAGGCGAAGATCGGGATGACCACGGCGAAGGCGAGCAGCAGGAGCTCGGTGTTCCGCCGGCTCGGCAGCTCGATGGCGCCGATGGTGGTCGTATTGGTGACAACGCTCATGGTGTGGCAGGCCCCCTGTGCCCGCGGGCTACTTTCCGCACAGGCCGACCAGCTGCTGCTCCTCGGGAGTCAGGCTGGGGCCGGGTGTCTGGGTGTTCTGCGCCTCGGCGCCTCTGCGCTCTTCGTCCTTCTTGCAGGCGGAGACCTGGACGCCGAGGTCGTCCAGCTTCTTGCGGGCACCGTCGAGGCTGCCCTCGCTGATGGTGGCCTCGACCAGCTTCCGCTTGAAGGGCGGCAGGTACTTCAGTTCGATGTCGGGGCGGTCGGTCTCCACCTTGGAGAGCTCCAGCGGTCCGAGCTTCGGGCTGATGCCGCGGAAGAGTGCGACGTGCTCGCCCTTCACGCCGACGTAGAACTGGGTCTGGGTCCAGCGCCAGCCGGCGTAGAGGCCGCCGCCGATGACACCGGCGACGACGAGCAGGGTCAGTGTGCGGGTGGTCCACTTGCGCCCTTTGCTGCGGCGCCTGCGGGGGTGGTCGTACGTGTCCTCGTAGCCGGAGCCGCCGTCGTAGCCGTCGGCCTCGCCGAAGGAGCCGTAGCCGGCGCCGCCGCCCTGGCCGTGGTCGCCGTATCCGTAGCCGGAGGCGTCACCGCTGCCGGGGGGACCGAAGGAGCCCGCGGGCGGCGGGGCCTGGCGGCCGAGCCCGGAGGCGCGGCCGGCCGGGGTCTGCATGGCGTTGCCGCCGTCGAAGAGCTGGTGCTGGTTCTCGGCGACCGCACCGACGACCACCGGGGTGTCGCTGACCTGGGCGGCGAGGGTGTCGCCGCTGTCGGTGTCGAGGACGTCGGCGACGATGCAGGTGATGTTGTCGGGTCCGCCGCCGCGCAGCGCGAGCTGGATCAGGGACTGCACGGTCTCGCGGGGGCCGTGGTAGTCGGCGAGCGTCTCCTCCAGCGTCTGGTGGGAGACCACGCCGGAGAGCCCGTCGGAGCAGATCAGGTAGCGGTCGCCGGGGCGGACCTCGCGGATGGAGAGGTCGGGCTCGACGATGTCGCCGCTGCCCAGCGCGCGCATCAGGAGGGAGCGCTGCGGATGGGTCGTCGCCTCCTCCTCCGTGATGCGGCCCTCGTCGACCAGGCGCTGCACCCAGGTGTGGTCCTGGGTGATCTGCGTGAGGACGCCGTCGCGGAGCAGGTAGGCACGGGAGTCGCCGACGTGGACGAGGCCCAGGCGCTGGCCGGTCCACAGCAGGGCGGTGAGGGTGGTGCCCATGCCCTCGAGCTGGGGGTCCTCCTCGACCATGACGCGCAGCTGGTCGTTGGCGCGCTGCACGGCGGTGGCGAGGGAGGTGAGGATGTCGGAGCCCGGCACGTCGTCGTCGAGCTGCACGAGGGTGGAGATCACCTCGGAACTCGCGACTTCGCCGGCGGCCTGGCCTCCCATGCCGTCGGCGATCGCCAGGAGACGCGGGCCGGCGTAACCGGAGTCCTCGTTCCCCTCGCGGATCATGCCCTTGTGGGATCCGGCTGCGAACCGCAGGGACAGACTCATGCGCACCTGCCCTGTCGACGAAGCTTCCTCCGGGTACAACCGGTCTCGAGCCACACTGCCCACCCTCCGGTCGGGAGCGCGCCCGTGTCCGTGTCCTCGGTGGCACGGATCACCGCCGCGCGCTCGCTCCGCTCGCTCATTCTCGTACTACTTCCGCAGCTCGATGACGGTCTTGCCGATGCGGATCGGTGCGCCCGGCGGAATGGGCGTCGGGGTGGTCAGCCGGGTCCGGTCGAGATACGTGCCGTTGGTGGACCCGAGATCCTCGACGATCCACTGGCCGTCACGGTCGGGGTAGATCCTGGCATGGCGGCTGGACGCGTAGTCGTCGTCCAGCACGATCGTGGAGTCGTGGGCGCGGCCCAGGGTGATCGTCTGTCCGGCGAGGGCCACGGTGGTACCCGTGAGGATGCCCTCGGAGACGACGAGCTTGGTCGGCGCACCGCGACGCTGGCGCTGCTGCGGAGGAGCGGCCTGGCGGCCGCCACCCTGCTGCGGGGCGCCGCCGGCGCCGCCGCGGCGGGACGAGCCGCGTTGGGTCACTCTCGTACCGAAGAGATCGCTGCGGATGACCTGGACGGCCACGATGACGAACAGCCACAGAACGGCCAGGAAACCCAACCGCATGACCGTCAGGGTCAGCTCTGACATTGCCCCCGCTTCACCCTTCGGCTTGCCGGTAAATGATGGTGGTGCTGCCCACGACGATCCGCGAGCCGTCGCGGAGCGTAGCGCGGGTGGTGTGCTGCCCGTCCACCACGATGCCGTTGGTGGACCCGAGATCCTGGATCGTCGAGGGCGTTCCGGTCCGGATCTCACAGTGCCGGCGCGAGACGCCGGGGTCGTCGATCCGCACGTCGGCTTCCGTGCTTCGGCCGAGTACGAGCGTGGCGCGCGAGATCTGGTGGCGGGTGCCGTTGATCTCGATCCAGTGCCTCCGCGGTCCGCCGGACCCCGCTGCCGGGGCCGCCGAGCCGGGGCCGCCGGGGGCGGGCCGGCGGGCGCCGGGTCCGCCCGGGGGCGGACCGGCGGGCATGGGCGGTGCGGCGACCGGCGGGTAGCCGTAGCCGCTCGCCGGGGACGGAGGTGCCCCCTGCGGCTGGGAGGTGCTGGAGGCGAGGGTACGACTGCGGACCCGGTAGAGCCCGGTGTCGAGGTCCTCGGCCTTCTCCAGATGGACCTTGATGGGGCCCATGAAGCTGTACCGCTGCTGCTTGGCGTAGTCGCGGACGAGGCCCGCGAGCTCGTCGCCGAGCTGCCCGGAGTAGGGGCTCAGGCGGTCGTAGTCGCCGGCGCTGAGCTCCACGATGAAGTCATTGGGGACGACGGTCCGCTCGCGGTTCCAGATGGTGGCGTTGTTGTCGCACTCCCGCTGGAGGGCTCCGGCGATCTCCACCGGCTGGACCTCGGACTTGAACACCTTGGCGAAGGTGCCGTTCACCAGACCTTCGAGTCGCTGCTCGAACCGCTTCAGAACTCCCATGGGGCACCTCCTCCGTCGTTGTCGCCCTGTACTGCTTACTGATCGTATCCACGCGTGGCGGATTCGGGTGGTTCCCCATCGCTCCTGTGAGGACGAGTGTTGGTCCTCACAAGGGATCGTAGGGGCGCCCGAGGAACAGTGTCCCGCACCGGGAGCGGAGTGCGGGAGGGGCAGTCCACGCCGGGGCGTATGCCCCCGGGGAAAGCGATGTGAACCCACCCCCTTCCACGTGCTAATGTTTCGACGTCGCCAGGGGAACGGCCCGAAAGGGAAGACCACTGGGACGCTGCTCGGGCGAGTGGCGGAACGGCAGACGCGCTGGCTTCAGGTGCCAGTGTCCTTCGGGACGTGGGGGTTCAAATCCCCCCTCGCCCACATCGACGAGACGGTCGTCACTGCGAAAGCGGTGGCGGCCGTTTCGCTTTGCCCGCGACCGGGTGCGCGTGACGCGGAACGCACCGGCGGGTGGTGTTCGGCGCCGGGCGTGTGGCGTCGGTCACGGCGGAAACCCCCGCAGGGGCGTACGGAGTCAACTGCTCCCGCAGGATCCGACTTTCGTCACCGCGGATGAGACGAAAGAGGACGGCCGGTGCGGAGACCGGGTGTCTAGGGTCGGGCGCGTGGATGTGATGGCGAAGACACGAGCGGGCTGGGACTGGCTGCGGGGCCCCGAGCCGTGGACACGGCGGATGCTGGCGGGGGACCTCGCCCTCGCCGGTGTGCTGGCCATCCTCGGACTGGGCGTCGAGGAACTCGACCGGGGGTCGGGGCAGCGGATGCTGCTGGGCACCGTCGTCGTCGTGGCTCTGGCCCTGCTGCGCCGGCGGCTGCCGGCGACGACGCTCGTGGTGGGTTCGGCGCTGAGCACCGCCCTCCCGGGGCTGTTCTTCGTCCTGCCGCTGCTGGGCTGGTCGGCCGGGCGCCGGATCGTCGGCGTGGGCCGGGCGCTCGGCGCCTTCACGCTGGCCTTCGCCGCGTCGATCGCCCTCAGCGTCCTGGACCAGTGGTCGCTGATGCGGCCGCTCCTGGTGATCGTGTTCTCCACGCTGATGTTCCTGGCGGTCACCGTGATGCCGGGGCTGGCCAGCCGGTACTGGTCGCAGCGCCGGACCCTGCTCGCGGCGCTGCACGAGCGCAACGGCCAGCTGCTGCGCGAGCGGGCCATGGTCGCCGGGCAGGCGCGGCTGCGTGAACGCCAGCGCATAGCCCAGGACATGCACGACAGCCTCGGCCACCAGCTGGCGTTGATCTCCGTGCACACGGGTGCGCTGGAGGTGGATCCCGAGCTCACCGACCGTCAGCGGGAGGCCGTGGGCGTCCTGCGGCAGGCTTCGGTGTCCGCGATGCACGAACTGCGCGAGGTCGTCGGCATCCTGCGCGACGGCGTGGAGGCGCCCCCGCCGGTGGAGGAGGCCCAGCCCGCGGCGCGCGGCGTGGCCGGGATCGCGGGGGTCGTGGAGGCGGCCCGGGGCGCGGGTACCGAGGTGCGGCTGACCACCTCGGGGCGCCCGAGGCCACTGGTCGCGGCCTGCGACCACGCCGCGTACAGGATCGTGCAGGAGGCGCTGACGAACGCCTACAAGCACGCTCCGGGGGCGCCGATCACGGTGGAGCTGCGGTACGAGGACGACTCCCTCGTGGTGGAGATCGCCAACGGGCCCTCGGCCGGACCGGACGAGGACGCGGTGTCGGGCGGACAGGGCCTGACGGGGCTGCGCGAGCGGGCCCGGCTGGTCGGCGGCATGGTGCACGCGGGCACCGCCGACGGCGGCGGATTCCGGGTGGCCGGCGTGCTGCCGTACGGCACGGAGCCGGCCGGCGCCCAGGACGTGGCCGACGATTTCGGACAGCAGGCGCAGGCACAGAAGGGCACCCGGCCCCAGGTGCGGGGGCTGCGCGGCGAGCAGCAGCCGATGGACTGGGCCGCGGTGGACCGGGACCTGGCCGTACGGGTTCCCAGTCGCGCCGGCGGAATCGCCGTGGGCTGCGGGATCGCCTTCGCGACGGTGGTGGTGCTGGTGATCGTGATGGTCGCCGCGGCGGTGATGCTGATGGACTCGGCGAGCGACTCGATGATCGCCCGGGACGAGTACGACGCCGTGCACGTCGGCGAGAGCGAGAGCTCGGTCCGCGGGCGGCTGCCGAGCGGTGCGAGCTTCCTGACCGCGGGGGCCGACCGGAAGGGGCCGCCGCGGCCGGAGGGCGCGCAGTGCCTGGTGCTGCTGGCCGACCATCAGCCCAGCACACTGACCACGGACCTGGTTTTCCGCTTCTGCTTCCTGGACGGCAAGCTCGTGGACAAGCAGGCGTACGAGGTCAAGCAGTAGGAGCACGGGGTGACAGCCGAAGTGATCAGAGTGGTGATCGCCGACGACGAGCCGCTGATCCGGGCCGGGATCAGGATGATCCTGACCTCGGCACCGGACATCGAGGTCGTCGCGGAGGCGGCGAACGGCCGCGAGGCGGTGGAACTGGCCCGCTCGCACGCCCCCGAGGTGATGCTGCTCGACATCCAGATGCCGGTGATGGACGGCCTGACCGCGCTGGGCGAGCTGCGGCGGGCCGCGCCGGAGGTGCGGGCCCTGATCCTGACCACCTTCGGGGAGAAGGAGAACGTGCTGCGCGCCCTGGGCCAGGGCGGGGCGGGGTTCCTGCTGAAGGACTCCGCGCCGGGCGAGCTGATCGGGGCGGTCCGGGCGGCCGCGGCCGGGGACGCCTACCTCTCGCCGGGCGCCACCCGGCACGTCGTGGACCAGCTTGCGTCGGGCAGGGCCGCCGCGCGCGGCGAGGAGGCCCGCCGGCAGGTCGCCGAGCTGAGCGAGCGGGAGCGGGGCGTGCTGGCGCTGCTCGGAGAGGGCCTGTCCAACGCCGACGCGGGCCGGCGCCTGCACATGAGCGAGGCCACCGTGAAGACGTACGTGAGCCGGATCCTGGCGAAGCTGGGCTGCGAGAACAGGGTCCAGGCGGCGCTGCTGGCCAGGGACGCCGGGCTGTAGCCGCTGGCCAGGGATGCCGGGCTGTCGATACGGTCAGCCCGTTCTCGAAGCGATCACATGAACGAACGGGTGGGGGCGGCACCGATGGCGGCGACAGCGGGAGAGCGGATTCCGGACGTGGCGGGGTTCGCGCCGCGCGTGGCGGCGGACTCGCCGAAGGAGGCGGGCAAGGCGCTGCGCGCCCGTGTGCCGCGGGCGGCGCACGCGGGCTTCACGATGCCGGCCGGACGGCCGGACGCGGTGCGGGCGGTGGAGGAGTCCAACGCCGGGCGGGTGGCCGAGCTGACGCCCATACGGGTCGGCCGGATGGCCGCGAATCCCTTCGCGTTCCTGCGCGGGGCGGCCGGGCTGATGGCGCACGACCTGTCCGGCGGTCCGGTGACGGGCGTCGGCGCGCAGATCTGCGGCGACGCGCACGCGGCCAACTTCGGCCTGTACGGGGACGCGCGCGGCCGGCTCGTCATCGACCTGAACGACTTCGACGAGACCGTGTTCGGTCCGTGGGAGTGGGACCTCAAGCGGCTGGCGGCCTCGCTGGTGCTGGCCGGCCGGGTGGCCGGGGCGGACGAGGACACCTGCCGGGCGGCTGCGCTGGACGCCGTGGGCGCCTACCGGCGGACCATGCGCCTGCTGGCCAAGCTGCCCGCGCTCGATGCCTGGAACGCGATCGCGGACGAGGAACTGGTCTCGCACGCCGACGCCCGCGATCTGCTGGGCACCCTGGAGCGGGTCTCCGAGAAGGCCCGCAACAACACCTCCGCGCGGTTCGCCACCAAGTCGACCGAGGCAGGACCGGACGGCGGCCGCCGCTTCGTCGACGCTCTGCCCGTCCTGCGCCGCGTCACGGACGGGGAGGCGGCAGCTGTGGCCGCCTCGCTCGGCCCCTACCTGCAGACCCTCCAGGGCGACCGGCTGCCGCTGCTGGCCCGGTACGCGATCCACGATGTGGCCTTCCGCGTGGTGGGCACCGGGAGCGTCGGCACCCGCTCGTACGTGGTCCTGCTGCTGGACCACCGGGGCGAACCGCTGGTCCTGCAGGTGAAGGAGGCCCGGCCCTCGGTGCTGCTCCCGCACCTGCCCGGGCTGGGCTTCACCTCGCCGCCCGAGGAGCACGAGGGCCGCAGGGTGGTGGCCGGGCAGAAGCGGATGCAGGTGGTCTCCGACATCATGCTGGGCTGGACCACGGTGGAGGGGCGCCCGTACCAGGTCCGCCAGTTCCGCAACCGCAAGGGCAGCGTGGACCCGGCGGCCCTGACCCCCGCCCAGATCGACGACTACGGGCGGATGACCGGAGCGCTGCTGGCCCGCGCGCACGCACACAGCGTCGATCCCCGGCTGCTGGCCGGCTACTGCGGGAAGAACGAAGAGCTGGACCAGGCGATGGCGGCGTTCGCCGTGGCCTACGCCGACCGGACCGAGGCCGACCACGCCGACCTGGTGGCCGCGGTGCGGGCCGGCCGCATCGCCGCGGAGACCGGGGTGTAGGTCGCGCAGGTCACGCAGGTCGCTGCGCGACGGGCGATGTTTCACGTGAAACATCGCCCGCGCGGGCGGGCCGTACCCTGGCCGGGTGAGCGAGCAGACCGAGCAGCCTGAGCAGACAGTCCCCGGTGGATCCGGCGACTCCGCCGTCACCGGTGAGGAGCGCCCCGAGGAACGCCCCGAGGCGCGCCTGGAGCGGGCCGTGCGGGCCGCCGAGCAGGCGCTGATCGAGTTCGAGATCGCGGTGGAGACCTTCCGCGTGGAGGTGGAGAACTTCTCCCGCCTGCACCACCAGAAGCTCGGCCCCATGTACACGCGGCTCGACGAGCTGGACGCGCTGATCGCCGAGGCGAAGGCGGCGCGCACCGGCGACGCCGAGGACCTCCGGCGGGCCCGGGAGGCGCGCTCGCTGGTCATGCCGATGCCCGGGGTGGACGAGCTCTTCCACGACTGGCTGGGCTCGGAGGGCATCTCCGACGACGCCGCCGCGATGCTCACCGACCGGCCCGTGCGGCCGCCGGAGCGGGTGCGGCCCTCCGAGGAGGTGCGCCGGCTCTACCGCGAGCTGGTCCGCCAGGCCCACCCCGACCTTGCCCAGGAGGAGGGCGAGCGGGAGCGCCGCGACGCGTTCATCGCGCGGGTCAACGCCGCGTACGGGCGGGGCGACGAGGGGCTGCTGCGCGAGCTGGCCGAGGAGTGGGCGGCCGGGCCGGTGCCCGAGGCGGCCGCGCCCGGTGAGAGCGAGGAGCTGTACGCCCGGCTGGAGTGGCTGGCGCGCCGCAAGGAGCTGCTGTCGCTCGTGGCGAAGGAGCTGGAGGAGAGCGCGATCGGGTCGATGCTGCGGATGGCTCCCGACGACCCGGACCGGCTGCTGGAGGAGATCGCGGAGCAGCTGCTGGCGCAGGTCTCCGAGCGTGAGGCGGAGCTGGCGGCCGAGCTCGCCGCCGAGTGAGCGCGGGGCGTCCCGTACGGACGTGGCCGGGGCTGCGGGTCGGATAGGTTGGCCGCAGACCTGGTGAAGAGAGAAGGCGACAGTTATGAACTTCGGACCGCTTCCCTCGGTGGATGCCGCCGCGGTGCCCTCCGAAGGCTTTGTCCTCGACGTCCGTGAGGACGACGAATGGGCGGCCGGGCACGTCGAGGGCGCTCTGCACATCCCGATGAGCGACTTCGTGGCCCGCTTCGGCGAGCTGACGGAGGCCGTCGAGGACGGCCGCCGCGTGTACGTGATGTGCCGGGTCGGCGGGCGCTCCGCGCAGGTCACCCAGTACCTGGTGCGCCAGGACATCGACGCCGTGAACGTCGACGGCGGGATGCAGGCCTGGGACGGTGCCGGGCGCCCGATGGTGACGGACAACGGGAACCCGGCCTTCGTGCTCTAGGTCGTCTCTTTCGGATCTTGCGGGCCCGGCAAGATCCGAAAGAGACGGCCTAGGGGCTGCCGGGAGGCTCAGGCGGATCAGGCGAGGGGGTGGGCGGCCAGTAGGTCGCCCAGGGCCTCCTCGTGCGCGGCCGCCGGGCCCAGCTGCAGCTCCAGCTGCTTGGCCCAGGCGTGGTAGCGGTGCAGTGGGTAGTCGGTGTCGGCGCCGAAGCCGCCGTGCAGGTGCTGGGCCGTCTGTACGACCCTGCGCACGCCCTCCGAGGCCCAGATCTTGGCGACCGCCACGTCGCCCGCGCTCGGCAGCGGACCGCCGGCGCCCCCCGTGGCGGCGTCGAGCCGCCAGGCGGCCTGCCACAGGGTGACCTCCATGGCACGCAGGTCGATGTAGCGGTCGGCCGCCTGGACGGCGACCGCCTGGAAGGTGGCCACCGGGAAGCCGAACTGCTCGCGCTTGCTGGTGTATCGGCTCGTCATGTCGAGGACGCCCTCGCCCAGCCCGAGCGCGAGGGCGCAGGTGCCGGTGGTGAGGACCTGGCGGAGCCGCTCCCAGGCCTCCGGGTTGTCGATCAGGTGGCTGCGTTCCACCCGTACGCCGTCCAGGGCGAGTTCGGCGAACCGCTCCCCGCTGGTGGAGACCTGCTCGGCGAGGGCGAGACCCTCCGCGGTGCGCGGGACCAGCGCGAGGACGGACTCGCCCTCGCCGGTGTGGGCCGGTACGGCGATCCAGTCGGCGGTGTGCGCCCAGGGGACGGCGGTCTGGGTGCCCTCCAGGAGCCAGGCTTCGCCGTCGAGCCGTGCGGTGACGGCGAGTTCGGCGGGGTCGTGGCCGGATCGTCCGTGCGCGGCCGCGGTGAGGACGAGCGTGCCGCGTCCGGCCCCGGGCAGCAGGGCGGCGGCCAGTTCGGGGCTGCCGTGCGCCTGGACGGCCATGGCGGTCGCACAGTGCTCCAGCAGGGGGACCCGGGCCAGTACCCGGGCGGCCTCGCGCAGGACGAGGCACAGGGCGATGGTGTCCAGGCCCGCGCCGCCGTGCTCCTCGGCGAGGACGAGGCCGAGCAGGTCGGATGCGGCGAGCGTGGCCCACAGCGGGCGGTCGAAGTCGTCGGCGACGGCGCCCGGGGTGAGCGCGGGGCTGGGCACGCCGTCGGGCGCGACGTCCGCGAACACGGCCCTGGCCGCCTCGACGGCGGCCCGCTGCTCCTCGGTGAAGGTGAAGTCCACTGCCTGTCCTCCCGTTCTGACCTGACGGTGCGTCAAGATAGAACACGTTCCTGAAAATGGACAGGGGAGGACAGTCGGCGCAGGGACCGGGGGCAGGGACTAGCGGTCGAAGTCGATCTCCACTTCCTCGGTGACCGGGTGCGACTGGCAGGCGAGGACGAAGCCGGCGTCGGTCTCCTCGGCCTCCAGGGCGAAGTTGCGGTCCATCCGGACCTCGCCCGACACCACGAACGCCCGGCAGGTACCGCAGACGCCGCCCTTGCAGGCGTACGGGGCGTCCGCGCGGTTGCGGAGCACCGCGTCCAGCAGTGATTCGCCGTCCTGGACGGGCCAGGTGCCGGAGCGCCCGTCGAGCCGCGCGGTGACCCGGCCGTGCGTGGCCGCCGCCGACGCCGCTGCGCGGGCCGGTGCGGGGGTGGTGTCCTCGACGTGGAAGATCTCCTCGTGCACCCGGGTCCGGGCGACGCCGAGCGAGCTCAGGGCGCGCTCCGCCCCCTGGACCAGGCCGTAGGGCCCGCACAGGAACCAGCCCGTGACCTCCGCCACCGGCAGCAGCGCGGGCAGCAGGGAGGCCAGCCGCTCCTCGTCCAGCCGGCCGGAGGGCAGTCCCGACTCCTGCTCCTCCCGGGAGAGGACCGTGACCAGCTGGAACCGCGACGGATAGCGGTCCTTGAGGTCGGCGACCTCCTCCAGGAACATCGTCGAAGCGGCCGTCCGGTCGCTGCGCACGAGGCAGAAGCGGGCGTCGGCCCGCGCGGCCAGCAGGCTCGCGGCGATCGAGAGCACGGGCGTGATCCCGCTGCCGCCGACGATCGCGGCGTAGTGCCCGGAGGCGGGGGCCGCGGCGGGGTCCAGGACGAAGCGCCCGGCGGGGACCATGACGTCCAGTACGTCGCCGGCCGCGATCTCCTTGTGCGCGAACGTGGAGAACTCGCCGCCCTCCACGAGCCGCACGCCGACCCGCAGCAGCGCCGGGCCCGGGCCGTCCGCCGTGGGGGCGGCCGAGCAGATCGAGTAGGTGCGGCGGACCTCGGTGCCGCCGTCGGGTGCGGTGCGGCGCAGCGTCAGGTGCTGGCCCGGGGCGTGCCGGTAGTCCTCGCGCAGCTCCTCGGGAACCCGCAGGGTCAGCGCCACCGAGTCGTCGGTGAGCCGGTCGACTTCCGCCACCGTCAGCGGGTGGAACGCGCCGTGGCGGGGGGCGGCCATCTACAGCTCCTTGAAGTGGTCGAACGGTTCGCGGCAGGCGGTGCAGCGGCGCAGCGCCTTGCACGCGGTGGAGGAGAAGCGGCTCAGCAGCTCGGTGTCGGTCGATCCGCAGTTCGGGCAGCGGACGGACAGGGTCACCGGGACGGGCCCCCCGGCCGCGTGCGGCCGGGGCGGGGCGATGCCGAACTCGGCCAGCTTGCGCCGGCCCTCGGCGCTGATGTCGTCCGTGGACCAGGCGGGGGCCAGCACGGTGGTCACCCGCACCTCGGGGATGCCGTGGCCGGTCAGGACCCGCTCGATGTCGGCGGACATGGCCTCGATGGCCGGGCAGCCGGTGTAGGTGGGCGTGAGGGTGACCTCGGCATGGCCGTCCTCGTGCATCCGCACACCGCGCACCACGCCCAGCTCGCCGAGGGTGAGCACCGGCAGCTCGGGGTCCGGGACGGATCCGGCCAGCTCGGCCAGCTCGGCCTCCAGGCGGGTGGTCGGGACGTCGGCGGTGGTCACCATGACGCCCCCGGGTGACTGCGGTGCAGATGCTGCATCTCGGCCAGCATCCGGCCGAAGGACTCGGTGTGCAGGCCCTGGCGGCCGGACCCGGCCGCCCAGGCGCCGGTGCGCGGTCCTTCGGGCAGGGTGAGCCCGGCCCGCTCGACGACGTCGGTCAGTGCGGCCAGCCAGCGCTCTTCAAGGGCGGCCCAGTCCAGCCCGTCGACGCCCTCGATGGGCTGGAAGAGCTCCCCGGTGTACTTCCACAGGGCCTCCAGCGCGGCCTGCATGCGGGCATGGCTCTCGTCGGTGCCGTCGCCGAGCCGCAGTGTCCACTGCTCGGCGTGGTCGCGGTGGTACGCCGTCTCCTTGACGGCCTTGGCCGCGAGCGGGGCGAACGGGCCTTCCCCGCGGGCGAGTTCCGCGTAGAGCTCGTGCTGGTGGACGGAGAAGTAGAGCTGTCGGGCGATGGTGTGGGCGAAGTCGCCGTTCGGCTGCTCGACCAGCTGGAGGTTGCGGAAGGACCGCTCCTCGCGCAGGAAGGCCAGCTCGTCCTCGTCGCCGGCCATGGACAGCAGGATGCGGGCCTGGCCGAGCAGATCGAGCGCGATGTTGGCGAGGGCGACCTCCTCCTCCAGGACGGGGGCGTGCCCCGCCCACTCGCCGAGGCGGTGGGAGAGGATCAGCGCGTCGTCGCCGAGGGCGAGGGCCGCCGCGGTGACGGTGGCGGCGTGGGTGTCGGTGCCGGTCACAGGTGGCTCACTCCCTCCGGGATGTCGTAGAAGGTGGGGTGCCGGTACGGCTTGTCGGCGGACGGGGCGAAGAAGGGGTCCCGCTCGTCCGGCGAGGAGGCGGTGATCGCGGTGGAGGGGACCACCCAGATCGAGATGCCCTCGTTGCGCCGGGTGTAGAGGTCGCGGGCGTTGCGCAGGGCCATCTCCGCGTCGGGGGCGTGCAGGCTTCCCGCGTGCGTGTGCGAGAGGCCGCGGCGCGAGCGCACGAACACCTCCCACAGGGGCCAGTTCTGCGTCATACCCGTGCCTCCTCGTTCTGTCCGGCGTGCTTCGCCGCTTGCTGTTCCGCCTGCTTCTGCGCGTACGCGGCGGCCGCGTCGCGCACCCAGGCGCCTTCCTCGTGGGCCCGGCGGCGCTGGCCGATGCGCTGCTCGTTGCAGGGGCCGTTGCCCTTGAGCACGTCCCAGAACTCGGCCCAGTCGATGGCGCCGAAGTCGTGGTGGCCGCGCTCCTCGTTCCACTTCAGGTCCGGGTCGGGCAGGGTCAGGCCGAGGGACTCGGCCTGGGGGACGGCGATGTCGACGAACCGCTGGCGCAGCTCGTCGTTGGAGTGGCGCTTGATGCGCCAGGCCATGGACTGCGCCGAGTGCGCCGACTCGTCGTCCGGCGGGCCGAACATCATCAGCGAGGGCCACCACCAGCGGTCGACCGCGTCCTGGGCCATGGCGTGCTGGGCCTCGGTGCCCTTGGAGAGGGCCATGAGGAGCTCGAAGCCCTGCCGCTGGTGGAAGGACTCCTCCTTGCAGATCCGGACCATGGCGCGGGCGTAGGGCCCGTAGGAGCAGCGGCAGATCGGCACCTGGTTGGTGATCGCCGCGCCGTCCACGAGCCAGCCGATGGCGCCGACGTCCGCCCAGGTCAGGGTGGGGTAGTTGAAGATCGAGGAGTACTTCTGCTTCCCCGAGTGGAGCTTGTCGAGGAGCTCGTCGCGGCTGGTGCCGAGGGTCTCGGCCGCGCTGTAGAGGTACAGGCCGTGGCCCGCCTCGTCCTGGACCTTGGCCATCAGGATCGCCTTGCGGCGCAGCGAGGGCGCGCGGGTGATCCAGTTGGCCTCGGGCTGCATGCCGATGATCTCGGAGTGGGCGTGCTGCGCCATCTGTCGGACCAGGGAGGCGCGGTACTGCTCGGGCATCCAGTCGCGCGGTTCCACGCGCTCGTCCGCGGCCACGGCGGCGTCGAACGCCGCCGCGAGCTGTGCGCCCAGGTCAGCCGTCATGTCCGTCCCGTCCGTCCCGTCTGTCCCCAGGGCCGTGTCCGGGCCCGTTTCCGGGGTCACTGCCACCATTTCCGGCCCCTTGTCAGTGTTTGCCGGTCGTCCGTCCACCCGACCGACCGATCGTTCGGTTCATTCGCTTCAATGGTGAGACGGCGGCCCGTAGGGTGTCAACCTCTGTGGTCAACCCTGTGGACGCCGGACGATCGGGGCGGGATGGATTCGAACGGGCACGAGCTCGCCGAAGAGGCCGCTCCGCGACCCCCCAGGGCGCCCGGAATCGCCGGTCTGTCCGCCCCGTACCGGGTCGTGACGGCCCTGGCGCTGGGCGCCGTCGGGATCGCCGCGTGCACGCACCTCGCGCTGGTCTTCCTGCACGTGGCCCCCTCCAACACGGTGAGCAAGCAGCACGCGCGGACGATCGACGCCTGGATCTATCCCGAGTTCGAACAGAACTGGAAGCTCTTCGCGCCCAACCCGCTCCAGCAGAACATCGCCGTGGAGGTGCGCGCCGAGGTCCGGTCCGCCGGCGGCGAGCTGATCACCACCGGCTGGCGGGACCTGAGCGCCGAGGACGGCGCGGCGATCCGGCACAGCCTGCTGCCGAGCCATACGGAGCAGAACGAGCTGCGCCGGGCCTGGGACTTCTACACCGGCTCCCACGACGAGGACGAGAAGGCCCTCGGCGAGCGCGGCGAACTCTCCGAGGAGTACCTACGGCGGATCGCGATGAACCGGCTCACCCCGAACCACGAGGGCGGGCGCATCCTGCGGATCCAGATGCGCTCGGCGACGACGGCCGTGCCCGCGCCGAAGTGGAGCAGCGAGACCACCGACACCCAGACCTACTACCGGGAGCTGCCGTGGTGGAAGGTGTGAGACGGGCTCGCGCCGCGCTGGCACGGGCCGTCGCCAAGGTCAGCGGGCAGGCGCTGGGCCCGTACCAGAGCGCCGTCGTCCGCATCGGCTTCGCCGGCACCTGGCTCTTCTTCCTGCTGCGGGAGTTCCCCCACCGCGCCGAGCTGTACGGCCCGGACGGGCCGTGGAGCCAGGACCTGGCGCAGCGGCTGCTCGACTCCAACGGCGCCTTCACCGTGCTCACGTGGTCGGGCTCGGCACTGTGGTTCGAGGCCGTCTACGCCGTGGCCGTGCTGGCGAGCGTCGGCCTGCTGCTGGGCTGGCGGACCCGGGCGACGTCCGTGGTGTTCATGATCGGCGTGCTGTCCCTGCAGAACCGCAGCGTGTTCATGGGTGACGGCGGGGACAACGTCATCCACCTGGTCGCGATCTACCTGGTGCTGACCCGGTGTGCGCAGGTGTGGTCGCTGGACGCGCGCAGGGCCCGTACGCGGGGCACCGCGACGGCCGGGGCGGCCGGGCCCGTGCTGTGGGGGGTGCTGGGGGCGGTCTTCGCGTACGGGGCGGCCACCGGGCGGTTCAGCCACGGCTGGCTCGCGGCGTTCGCCGCGCTGTGGGTGGTCTGCGGCCTGTGGTGGCTGGTCGAGCGGTACGAGCCCGAGGGCGAGGGGCGGGCGGCCCTGGACGTCCTGGCCAACCTGCTGCACAACGCGGGCATGCTGGTGATCATGGCGGAGGTCTGCCTGATCTACGCGACGGCCGGCTGGTACAAGATCCAGGGTTCGCGGTGGCAGGACGGGACGGCGCTGTACTACCCCCTGGGGCTGGACTACTTCACCCCGTGGCCGGCGCTGTCCGACCTGCTGGCGGGCAGCGGGACGCTGGTGATGCTGCTGTCGTACGGCACGGTGGCGGTGCAGGTGGCCTTCCCGTTCACGCTCTTCAACCGGCGGATCAAGAACGTCCTGCTGGCCCTGATGATCATGGAGCACGCGGGGATCGCGGTGCTGCTGGGACTGCCGTTCTTCTCGCTGGCGATGATCGCCGCCGATGCCGTCTTCCTGCCGACCGGGTTCCTCGTGTGGCTCGGCGCACGGATCGCCGCCCGGCGGAGGGCCGTCCCCCTGCGGGGTCCTGGCGGCGGGGTCGGCGCGGTCCCGGGCGCCCGTGCGGAGCCCGGGCCCGATCCGGCGCCCGATCCGGAACCGGAACCGGAGGGCCGTAGGGTCGGGGGATGAGCGAGCGGGCAGGTGCGGGCGAGACGGTGCGGCAGTGGCGGGAGGACGCCGGGCGGGAGGGCCTCGTGCTCCTCGACGGGTTCCACGCGCTGAAGCACGCGCTGCGCTTCGGGGCCGACGTGCGCATGGTCGTCGCCGACGATCCCGGGGCCGTACGGGAACTGGCCCGCGAGCTGGCTCCGGACGTCGAGGCCGACGTGGCCCGCCTGGTGCGGCCGGCCGTGCTCAAGGAGCTGCTGCCCCGCGTCCACCCCACCGGGGTCGCGGCCCTCGCGGTACGGCCGGACCGGGCGGCGGGCCTCGCGGGTCTGGGGCGGATGCCCAGGCCGGCGCCCGTCGTCGTCCTCGACAACCCCCGCAACCTCGGCAACGTCGGGGCCGTCGTCCGCCTCGCCGCCGGCTTCGGCGCCACCGGCGTGGTGACCCGCGGCGACCTCGACCCCTGGCACCCGAACGTGGTCCGGGCCGGGGCCGGGCTGCACTACGCCACCACCGTCGAGCGCCTCGCGCTGGAGGAGCTGCCGCCCGGGCCGCTCTACGCGCTCGACCCGGAGGGCACGGACATCCGCGGCCTCACCCTCCCGGACGACGCGCTGCTGGCCTTCGGCTCGGAGCGGCACGGGATCTCCCCCGAGCTGCGCGCGCGGGCCGACCACCTGGTGTCACTGCCGATGCGCCCCCAGGTCTCCAGCTACAACCTCGCCACCAGCGTGGCCATGGCCCTCTTCCACTGGGGCGGCCCCCCTGCGGCCCCCGGACAGGGCGGCGAGGACTCCTAGGACTCCCCCGGCCAGGATCGCCGCGGCAGCGCCGAGCGTCGCCCCGTCCGGGTGGACCAGGGACTGGCCGCGCAGCGCCTGCCAGGTCAGCAGGGCGAGCAGCGCCGCGTACACCGCACCGGCCACGAGGACCAGCCGCACCCGCACCCGTTCGTCGCGCAGCCGGGCGTGGCGCGGGGCGAGCGCGGCCAGGACGAGCACGAGCAGCGGGAGCAGCTGGAGGGCGTGCATCCCGAAGAAGTGCGGGATGCGCAGGTCCCCTCCGACGGTGGACCAGCCGGTGAGGAACATTCCGGGGCCGCCGTCGGGCACCCCGACACTGTGCGCGCCGCTCTCCGCGAGCTCCGTCCCGGCGGCCTCCCGGCGCTGCTGCTCGGGCGTCGGCAGGGCCATCAGGAAGCCCAGGGCGGCGCCGGTCAGCGCGAGCACCGTGGAGATCCGGATCGCCCACGTCGTGGCCCGGTCGGCGATCCGCGCCCGCCAGAGCAGGGCGGCGACGACGAGCGTGCCGAGCCACAGCACCGCCACGGTGTTGCCCATCAGTGAGAAGACCCGGGCGTCGAAGGGCGTCGCGTTGTTGAAGTGGCTGCGCACCCCGCGCAGCACCTGCAGGGTGATCAGCACCATTTCCAGAGCGCTCGCGACGGCCACGACCGTGCCGGCCCACCAGGCGGTCCGGCGCAGCCGCGGCCGTTCCTCGCCCAGCAGCGAGATCATCCAGGCCAGGCTGAGGCAGTACGCGACGAACGCGACCGAGAACTTGAACGGCTTGGCCCAGATCGGCGCCCCCGTCAGTACGCGGTCGTCGACCACGAGGGCGACGGCGGAGCCGACCGCCCACAAGGCCATCAGCAGGGCGAACACCACCAGTGGGCGGTGCCGGGTACGCCAGGACGACATCAGCATTCATACCCCCGTAATGAATGGATAGCGACGCTGCCTGCTATCTGATAGTGCCACTATCTATGATGGAGGTGAACCGGGCAAGAGAAATCAGGGTGAACGCACGTGCGCATCGGAGAGTTGAGCCGCCGGACCGGAGTGCCGGTGCCGACGATCAAGTACTACCTGCGGGAGGGGCTGCTGCCCGCCGGGGAGCTGACAAGCCCCAACCAGGCCAGCTACGGGGACGCGCACGAGCGCCGGCTGAGGCTGGTCCGTGCGCTGCTGGAGGTCGGCGGGCTGTCGGTGGCCGCCATCCGCGAGGTCCTCGTGGCGGTCGACGACCAGGAGCAGCCGGTGCACGACCTGCTGGGCGAGGCGGCCGCACGGCTGGTGCCCGCATACGGCGACGGGCGCGACGGCGCGGGCGGGGCGGCGGACGCCGAGACCGTGCTGGCGCGGGAGCGGGTGGTGCGGCTGATCGAGGAGCGCGGCTGGCGGATCGCGAGCACCAACAAGGCCGCCGAGGCGCTGGTGGCCGCGCTCGCCTCGGTCCGGCGGGTGGGGCACGTGGGCTTCGTGGAACTCCTCGACGACTACGCGGAGGCGGCCGAGCGGGTGGGCCGCACGGACCTGGACTACGTCGCCCGGCGGGTGGCCCGCGAGGACCTGGTGGAGGCGGCGGTCGTCGGCACGGTGCTGGGCGACGCGGTCTTCGCCGCGCTGCGCAGGATGGCGCAGGTGGACGCCTCCGCCCGCACGTTCGGGGCGGAGGCGTCCGACGTCTGAACGACGGTCGTGCGACTACGCCTGGCGGCGAACCTCCACCACGCGGAAGCGGTTCGACACGAAGGCGCCGTCGCACAGCGCGGCGTTGGCGGCCGGGTTGCCGCCGGAGCCGTGGAAGTCAGAGAAGGCCGCGGTCTGGTTGACGTAGACCCCGCCGGTCAGGTTCAGGGAGAGCTGCGCGGACTCCTCCAGGCAGACCTCCTCCAGGGCCCGCTCGGTGTCCGGGGACGTGGTGTAGGCGCCCACGGTCATGGCGCCCTTCTCGCGCACGGTGCGGCGCAGCAGGTCCAGCGCGTCCGCCGTGGAGTCCACGGCCACCGCGAAGGAGACCGGGCCGAAGCACTCGGAGAGGAAGGGCGCCTCCGGGTCCGGCTTGGCGGCGTCCAGCTTGACCATCACCGGCGTACGGACGACGGCGTCCGGGAACTCGGGGTTGGTGACCTCGCGGGAGGCCAGCGCGACCTCGCCGAGCGCCGCCGCCGCCTCCAGGCGGGTCTTGACGTCCGGGTTGACCAGCGCGCCGAGCAGCGCGTTCGCCCGTGCGTCGTCGCCGAGCAGGCCGCCGACCGAGGCCGCGAGGTCGGCCACGACCTCGTCGTAGGACTTGTGGCCGGCGTCCGTCGCGATGCCGTCGCGCGGGATCAGCAGGTTCTGCGGGGTCGTGCACATCTGGCCGCTGTAGAGCGACAGGGAGAAGGCCAGGTTGGCCAGCATCCCCTTGTAGTTGTCGGTGGAGTCCAGGACGACGGTGTTGACGCCCGCCTTCTCCGTGTAGACCTGCGCCTGCCGGGCGTTGGCCTCCAGCCAGTCGCCGAACTCCGTGGAGCCGGTGTAGTCGATCAGCTTGATCTCGGGGCGGACGGCGAGGTCCTTGGCGATGCCCTCGCCCGGACGCTCGACCGCGAGCGCCACCAGGTTCGGGTCGAAGCCGGCCTCCGCGAGCACCTCCCGCGCCACCTGCACGGTCAGGGCGAGCGGCAGCACGGCCCGCGGGTGCGGCTTGACCAGCACCGGGTTGCCGGTGGCCAGGGACGCGAACAGGCCCGGGTAGCCGTTCCAGGTCGGGAAGGTGTTGCAGCCGATCATGAGCGCGATGCCGCGGGGGACCGCCGTGAAGGTCTTGCCGAGCTCCAGGGGGTCCTTCTTGCCCTGCGGCTTGGACCAGTCGGCCTGCCCCGGGACGCGGGTCTGCTCCTCGTAGGCGTAGGCCACGGCCTCCAGGCCGCGGTCCTGCGCGTGGGGGCCGCCCGCCTGGAAGGCCATCATGAAGGCCTGGCCACTGGTGTGCATGACCGCGTGCGCGAACTCGTGGGTCCGGGCGGAGATGCGGGCCAGGATCTCGATACAGACCAGGGCGCGCGCCTCGGGTCCGGCGTCGCGCCAGGCGGCCATGCCGGCCTTCATCGCGGGCAGCAGCACGTCCGGGTCCACGTGCGGGTACTCGACACCCAGCTCCGGGCCGTACGGGGACTTCTCGGAGCCCGTCCAGCCGTCGGTGCCGGGCTGGCCGAGGTCGATGCGGGTGCCGCGCAGCGCCTCGAAGGCGGCGAGCCCGTCGGCCGGCGCGGTCTCGCCGTAGGCCTTGGGGTGCTCGGGATGCGGGGACCAGTAGGCACGGCTGCGGATCGCCGACAGGGCCTGGTCCAGAGTGGGCCGGTGCTTGGCGGACAGCTGGGGGACGGTGAGCTCGGCGGCCATCAGGGACCAACTCCTCGTTGAGCCGGGCGAAGGAGAGCAGACTGGAGTTAGAGTAACCGAACGATCGGTCGGGACAAGAGGGCCCGGCGGACCTGTGGATAAGTCGGTGCGGGAGGATCAGGACATGACAGCAATCGAGCGGTCCCGCACTGTGGCGGTCGTCGGCGCGGGCACGATGGGCCAGGGCATCGCCCAGGTCGCCCTTCTCGCAGGTCACCGCGTGCTGATCTACGACATCGACGCCTCCCTCGCCGCCGACGGCGTCGGGATCGTGCAGGACCGTGTCGAGCGGATGGCCGCGAAGGGCCGTCTGGACCGGGCCGAGGCCGAGGAGGCGGTTGGCCGGATCGCGGCCGCCGGCGCCCTTGCGGACCTCGCCGGGGCCGCCCTCGTCATCGAGGCCGTCGTCGAGAACGTCGGGATCAAGCAGGCGCTCTTCGCCGCTCTCGAAGAGGTGGTCGAGCCGGACGCCCTGCTCGCCACGAACACCTCCTCCCTCTCCGTCACCGAGCTCGCCGCGGGCCTCGCGCACCCCGGCCGCTTCCTCGGCCTGCACTTCTTCAACCCGGCTCCGCTGCTCCCGCTGGTCGAGGTGGTCAGCGGCTCGGCGACCGACCCGGCCGCCGCCGAGCGCGGGTACCGCACGGTCCTCGGCTGGGGGAAGACGCCGGTCCGCTGCGCCGACACCCCCGGCTTCATCGTCAACCGGATCGCCCGCCCCTTCTACGCCGAGGCCTTCGCGGTGTACGAGGAGCAGGGCGCCGACCCGGCCACCATCGACGCCGTGCTCCGCGAGAGCGGCGGTTTCAAGATGGGACCCTTCGCCCTGACCGACCTGATCGGCCAGGACGTCAACGAGGCCGTGACCCGCTCCGTGTGGGAGTCCTTCTTCCGCAGCCCCAAGTTCACCCCGTCCCTCGCGCAGCGCCGGCTGGTCCAGTCGGGCCGCCTGGGCCGCAAGTCGGGCCACGGCTGGTACCCGTACGGCCCGGACGCGGCCGCCGCGCAGCCGCACACCGCCGGGCCCGAGGAGGCGCCGGACAAGGTGACCGTCGTCGGCGACCTCGGCCCGGCCGCCGAGCTGGCCGACCTGCTGGAGGAGGCCGGGATCGCGGTCACGGCCGCGGAGCACGGGGGCCCGTACATCCAACTGCCCGGCGAGGGACAGCTGGTCCTCGCGGACGGCAAGACCTCCGTCGAGTTCGCGGACGTCGTCTACTTCGACCTCGCGCTCGACTACCGCGGCGCCACCCGCATCGCGCTGTCCGCCAGCGCGGACACCAGCGAGCGGACCCTCTCCGAGGCGATCGGCCTGTTCCAGAAGCTCGGCAAGCAGGTCTCCGTCATCGGCGACGTCCCCGGCATGATCGTCGCCCGGACCGTCGCGATGCTGATCGACCTCACCGCCGACGCCGTCGCCCGCTCAGTGGCCTCCGCCGAGGACATCGACACCGCGATGCGGCTCGGCGTCAACTACCCTCTGGGCCCCTCCGAATGGCACGGCCGGCTCGGCCAGGACTGGGCCTACGACCTGCTGCACCACCTCGACGAGCGCTGCCCCGGCGGCCGGTACGCGCCCTCGCTGGCGCTGTTCAAGCTGGGTTACGCGGCGGGCGACGAGGAGGGCACGGAGTGACCACGGCCAAGCGCGACACCTACACCCCCGAGACCCTGCTGTCCGTGGCCGTCCAGGTCTTCAACGAGCGGGGCTACGACGGCACCTCGATGGAGCACCTCTCCAAGGCCGCCGGCATCTCGAAGTCCTCGATCTACCACCACGTCACGGGCAAGGAGGAGCTCCTGCGGCGGGCCGTCAGCCGCGCCCTCGACGGGCTCTTCGCGGTGCTGGAGGAGCCGGGGGCGGTCCGCGGCCGCGCCGTCGACCGCGTCGAGTACGTCACGCGCCGCACGGTCGAGGTGCTGGTCTGCGAGCTGCCGTACGTGACGCTGCTGCTGCGGGTCCGCGGCAACACCCGCACCGAGAGGTGGGCGCTGGAGCGCCGCCGCGAGTTCGACCACCAGGTCGCGGACCTGCTCAAGGCCGCCGCCGCGGACGGCGACCTGCGGGCGGACGTGGACATCCGCCTCGCCACCCGCCTCCTCTTCGGCATGGTGAACTCGCTGGTCGAGTGGTACCGCCCGCACCCGGGAGCCGGCCAGGACCAGCTCGCCGACGCGGTGGTCACCATGGCCCTGGACGGCCTGCGCACGAGCCGCTGACCCGTACGGGCTACTCCTCGGCGATCGCGGGGCCGCCGGCCGGGCCCGGCCCCGCGTCCAGGAGGTCCGTCTCCTCGAAGACCAGCAGGGTGCGCGTCGAGAGGACCTCCGGGATGGCCTGGAGGCGGGTCAGGACCAGCTCGCGCAGGGTCCGGTTGTCCGGGGTGTGCACCAGGAGCAGCACGTCGAAATCACCGCTGACCAGGGCGATGTGCGCGGCGCCCGGGAGCTCGCGCAGCTGCTCGCGCACCGTGCGCCAGGAGTTCTGGACGATCTTCAGGGTGATGTAGGCCGAGGCGCCCTGGCCCGCGCGCTCGTGGTTGACGCGGGCCGTGAACCCGCGGATCACCCCGTCGTCGATGAGCCGGTTGATCCGCGCGTACGCGTTCGCGCGCGAGACGTGCACCTGCTCGGCCACCGACCGTATGGACGCCCGGCCGTCCGCCTGGAGCAGCCGCATGATCGACCGGTCGATCGGGTCCAGAGGACGGGGTGCGACGGGCGGGACCCCGGGGGCTCCCGGTGCGGTCCCCGGTGCGACCGGCGCGGAACCCGCTCCGGCCATTTGTTCATCCGGCATTGCCCGATGCCTCCCTCTTCTGGACGTCCTGCATCCATCCCAGGGCCCCGGCGCCAGTTTGTCCACAGCCTGGAGCCGCCTGTAGCCAAATTGCGCGGACAACCGAACAATCGGTAGGTGAGGGGCCTCACACCCGGGGCACCCCCTGCCCGCTTCCCACGAGGAGGTGTACGCCGCCATGACGGTCCAAGAGCTGCCCGGTGCCGGTGCGTCCCACCGTTCCACCCCGCCGCCCGCCTGGAGGCCCCGTACGGACGCCGCCCCGCTGCTCCCGGACGCCGAGCCCTACCGGGTGCTGGGCACCGAGGCGGCCGACCGCCTCGACCCCGCGCTGATGCGCCGGTGCTACGCCGAACTGGTGCGCGGCCGCCGCTACAACGCCCAGGCCACGGCGCTCACCAAGCAGGGCCGGCTCGCCGTCTACCCCTCCACGGTCGGGCAGGAGGCCTGCGAGATCGCGGCCGCCATGGTCCTCCAGGACCAGGACTGGCTCTTCCCGAGCTACCGCGACACGCTGGCGGCCGTGGCGCGCGGACTGGACCCCGTACAGGCGCTGACCCTGCTGCGCGGCGACTGGCACACCGGCTACGACCCGCGCGAGCACCGCATAGCCCCGCTCTCGACCCCGCTCGCCACCCAGCTGCCGCACGCGGTGGGCCTGGCGCACGCGGCCCGGCTGCGCGGCGACGACGTCGTCGCCCTCGCCATGGTCGGCGACGGCGGCACCAGCGAGGGCGACTTCCACGAGGCGCTGAACTTCGCCGCCGTCTGGCAGGCCCCGGTGGTCTTCCTCGTGCAGAACAACGGCTTCGCGATCTCCGTCCCGCTCGCCAAGCAGACCGCCGCCCCGACACTGGCCCACAAGGGTGTCGGGTACGGCATCCCGGGCCGGCTGGTCGACGGCAACGACATCGCTGCGATGCACGAGGTGCTGTCCGAGGCCGTCCGGCGGGCCCGGGCCGGCGGTGGCCCGACCCTGATCGAGGCCGTCACGTACCGCATGGAGGCGCACACGAACGCCGACGACGCGACGCGCTACCGCGGTGACGCCGAGGTCGAGGCGTGGAAGGCGCACGACCCGATCGACCTGCTGGAGCGGGAGCTGACCGCGCGCGGGATCCTCGACGAGGCAGGCATCACGGCCGCGCGCGACGAGGCCGAGGTGATGGCGGCGTCCCTGCGCGACGGGATGAACGCCGATCCGGTGGTGGACCCGATGGACCTGTTCGCGCATGTCTACGCGGAGCAGACCGACCGCCTGCGCGAGCAGGCGGCCATGCTCCGTGCCGAGCTGGAAGCCGAGGACCAGGCGTGACGACGGTGGCGGCGAAGTCCGCGAAGACGGGGGCCAAGCCCGCGACGATGGCGCAGGCCCTGACGCGGGCGATGCGCGACGCGATGGCCGAGGACCCGACGGTCCACGTGATGGGTGAGGACGTCGGGACGCTCGGCGGCGTCTTCCGGATCACGGACGGCCTGGCGAAGGAGTTCGGCGAGGACCGCTGCACGGACACCCCGCTCGCGGAGGCCGGAATCCTGGGCACGGCCGTCGGCATGGCCATGTACGGGCTGCGGCCCGTGGTGGAGATGCAGTTCGACGCCTTCGCCTACCCGGCCTTCGAGCAGCTGATCTCGCACGTCGCGAAGATGCGCAACCGCACCCGCGGCGCGATGCCGCTGCCGATCACCATCCGCGTGCCGTACGGCGGCGGGATCGGCGGTGTGGAGCACCACTGCGACTCCTCCGAGGCGTACTACGTGGCCACCCCCGGCCTGACCGTGGTGACCCCGGCGACCGTCGAGGACGCCTACGGGCTGCTGCGCGCGTCGATCGCCAGCGACGACCCGGTGGTCTTCCTGGAGCCGAAGCGGCTGTACTGGTCGAAGGCGGACTGGTCGCCCGAGACGCCGGCGGTCGTCCCGGGCATCGGGAAGGCGCTGGTCCGGCGTACGGGCACGAGCGCCACCCTGATCACCTACGGGCCTTCGCTGCCGGTCTGCCTGGAGGCGGCCGAGGCGGCCCGCGAGGAGGGCTGGGACCTTGAGGTCGTCGACCTGCGCTCCCTGGTCCCCTTCGACGAGGACACGGTCGTGGAGTCCGTACGCCGCACCGGGCGTGCGGTCGTCGTCCACGAGGCCGGCGGCTTCGGCGGGCCGGGCGCGGAGATCGCCGCCCGCGTCACGGAGCGGTGCTTCCACCACCTGGAGGCCCCGGTGCTGCGGGTCACGGGCTTCGACATCCCGTACCCGCCGCCGATGCTGGAGAAGCACCACCTGCCCGGCGTCGAGCGGATCCTGGACGCCGTGGCCCGCCTGCAGTGGGAGAACTGATGCCGCAGGTAATGGAATTCAAGCTGCCCGACCTCGGCGAGGGCCTGACCGAGGCCGAGATCGTGCGGTGGCTGGTCGCGGTCGGCGACGTCGTCGCCATCGACCAGCCGGTCGTCGAGGTCGAGACGGCCAAGGCGATGGTGGAGGTGCCCTGCCCCTACGGCGGCGTGGTCACCGCCCGGTTCGGCGAGGAGGGCGAGGAGCTGCCGGTCGGCGCCCCGCTGATCACCGTCGCGGTGGGCGCGCAGTCGGTGCCCGACGGGGCGGCGGAGGTCACCGAGGCCGAAGGCTCCGGTGATGCGCCCCGGCCGCTGATCGGCTACGGCTCCGACCACTCGCGCCCGGCGCGTCGGCGACGGGTGCGACCCGTCACCGCCGCGGTGTCGGCGCCCGCGGCGGCTCCGGCTGCGGCTCCGGCTGCGGTCGTCGCGGCTCCGGTGGCTCCGCCCGCTCCCGTGGCTCCCGCCGGGCCGGTGCCCGTCATCTCGCCGCTGGTCCGCAAGCTCGCCAAGGACGGCGGGGTGGACCTGCGCGCGCTGCACGGTTCCGGACCGGAGGGCCTGATCCTGCGGGCCGACGTCGAGGCGGCCCTGGCCGCGCTGCGGGCTCCCGCCCCGGCTCCCGCCCCCGTGGCGGCGGCGGTGGCGGCGCAGGGCGAGCGGATCCCGCTCAAGGGCCTGCGCGGTGCGGTCGCCGAGAAGCTGTCGCGCAGCCGCAGCGAGATCCCGGACGCCACCTGCTGGGTCGACGCCGACGCCACCGAGCTGATGGCGGCCCGGGCCGCGATGAACGCCGTGGGCGGGCCCAAGATCTCGGTGCTCGCGCTGCTGGCACGGATCTGCACGGCCGCGCTGGCCAAGTACCCGGAGCTGAACTCCACCGTGGACCTCGCGGCCAAGGAGATCGTCCGGCTCCCGTCGGTGCACCTGGGCTTTGCCGCGCAGACCGAGCGGGGCCTGGTGGTCCCCGTGGTCCGGGACGCCCAGGGCCGCAACCCGGAGTCCCTGTCGGCGGAGTTCGCGCGGCTGACCGAGCTCGCCCGCTCCGGCAGGCTGGCCCCGGCCGACCTGACGGGCGGCACCTTCACCCTGAACAACTACGGGGTGTTCGGGGTCGACGGCTCCACGCCGATCATCAACCACCCGGAGGCGGCGATGCTCGGGGTCGGCCGGATCATCGACAAGCCGTGGGTCCACGAGGGCCAGTTGGCGGTGCGCAAGGTCGTCCAGCTGTCGCTGACCTTCGACCACCGGGTCTGCGACGGCGGTACGGCGGGCGGCTTCCTGCGTTACGTGGCGGACTGCGTGGAGTCCCCGGCGGTCCTCCTGCGCACCCTGTAGCCGTGCAGGGGCTCCGGCCCCGGACCCCGCGCCGTGAACGCCGGCGCGCGGGGTCCGGGGCCGGAGCCCGCAAGCCCGCTCACACCGTGAGCAGCAGCTTGCCCACGTGGGTGCTCGACTCCATGACCCGGTGCGCCTCGGCGGCGTCCCGCATCGGGAACGTCGCGTGCACCACCGGCCGGACGCGGCCCGCGGCCACCAGCGGCCACACGTGCTCCCGGACGGCCGCGACGATCGCCGCCTTCTCCTCCAGCGGCCGCGCCCGCAGCGAGGTCGCGGTGATCGCCGCCCGCTTGGCCAGCAGCGCACCGAGGTTCAGCTCGGCCTTGACCCCGCCCTGCAGTCCGATCACCGCGAGCCGGCCGTTGACGGCCAGGGCGTCCACGTTCCGCGCGAGGTACTTGGCTCCCATGATGTCCAGGATCACGTCCGCCCCGGCCCCGCCCGTGGCGGACCGCACCTCGGCCACGAAGTCCTGCTCGCGGTAGTCGATGAGGACGTCCGCGCCCAGCTCCTTGCAGCGGGCCAGCTTCTCCGGGCCGCCCGCCGTGACCGCGACCGTCGCGCCCACCGCCTTGCCGAGCTGGATCGCCATCGTCCCGATGCCGCTGGCTCCGCCGTGCACCAGCAGGGTCTCGCCGGGGCGCAGTCCGGCCACCATGAACACGTTGGACCACACCGTCGTGACGACCTCCGGCAGCGCCGCCGCCGTCACCAGGTCCACCCCGGCCGGGACCGGCAGGAGCTGACCGGCCGGCACGGCCACCCGCTGCGCGTACCCGCCGCCGGCCAGCAGGGCGCACACCTCGTCGCCCACCGACCAGCCGGACACCCCGGCCCCGAGCGCGGCGATCCGCCCGGAGCACTCCAGGCCCGGGTGGCGCGAGGCGCCGGGCGGCGGATCGTAGAAGCCCTGCCGCTGGAGGAGGTCGGCGCGGTTCACGGCGCTCGCCGCGACCTCGACGAGGACCTCGCCCTCGCCCGGTACCGGATCGGGAACGTCTGCCCAGACCAGGGCCTCGGGGCCGCCGGGCTGCTCGATGGTGATCGCATGCATGGCCCGGAGGCTACGCCACGGCGCGGCTACTCGGCAGGACCCAGTGTCGTCCTCGCCGCGGTGGGCGGTACCGCCCGCACGATGGTGATGAGACGGTCCGTCAGCTGGAGCGGGCTCGCGTGCGGGTCGTCGTACGGCAGCAGCCGGTGCCCGCGCAGCACGTTCACGACGAGGTCCTCGGTGTCGCGCACCGACTTGCCGACCTCGGCCTTGCGGACGGGCCGTTCGATGAGGTCCAGCCCGCTGCCCTGCTGGATCAGGTCCTCCATCACGGTGCCCGCGCTCGGGCTGAGCACCGAGAGCCCCAGCAGCCGGCCGGCCGCGCTCGCGCTCGTGATGACCGCGTCCGCCCCGGACTGGCGCAGGAGCGGGGCGTTCTCCTCCTCGCGCACCGCGGCGACGATCTTCGCCCCGCGGTTGAGCTGCCGGGCGGTCAGCGTGACCAGGACCGCCGTGTCGTCGCGCTGCGTGGCGATGACGATCTGACGGGCCTTCTGGAGCTCGGCGCGCAGCAGTACGTCCGAGCGGGTGGCGTCGCCGACCACGCCGGTGAACCCTTCGGCGTTGGCCGTGTCGATGACCTTGGCGCTCGGGTCGACGACGACGACCTGCTCCTTGGAGAGGCCGGTGGCCAGCAGTGTCTGCAGGGCCGAGCGGCCCTTCGTGCCGAAGCCGACGACGACCGTGTGCTCGCGCAAGTTCTTCCTCCAGCGCTTCAGCCGCCACTCTTCCCTCGTCCGTTCCGTCAGGACTTCGAGGGTGGTACCGACGAGGATGATCAGGAACAGCACGCGCAGCGGCGTGATCAGCATGATGTTGATCAGCCGTGCGCTGTCGCTGTAGGGGACGATGTCGCCGTAGCCGGTCGTCGACAGCGTCACCGTGGCGTAGTAGAAGCAGTCGAGGAGATCGACCGATTCGTTGGCGTTGTCGTGGTAGCCGTCGCGGTCCAGCCACACGATGAAGACCGTGAGGAAGAGGACGAACAAGGCCATCAGGAGACGCTTGGCGACCTGGCGCAGCGGGTGCTCGACGATGCGCTTGGGCAGTTTGATGCGCCGCGAGACGAGCTTCTCGTCGGCCTCGCGGGCCATGGCGTCCTGTCCGGGCAGTTTCACGTGAAACATCCTCCCGAAGCCCACGGCAGATCGAGGACCTCAAGCTCCTGTCCGGACCGGGCGCCCTTGGGCGGTACGACGGCCAGCGCGTCCGCGGCCGCCACGCCGCGCAGCATCGCGGGGCCGTGGTAGCGCAGCGGTACGGCCTGCTCGTCGTCGAGCCGGACCGGTACCAGCCGGGTGTCGTACGGGTGCCCGGGCACGTCGCCCTGCACGGTCGCCGTGTAGCGCGGGCGCGGGCGGCGGCCCGCGAGGCCGCGCAGCAGCGGCTCGACGAGGGTCAGCAGCCCGGAGACGGCGGCGAGGGGGTTGCCGGGGAGCCCGACCACGTGCCGCCCGTCCGCCCGGTCGCCGATCCGCGCCAGCAGCATCGGGTGCCCGGGCCGGACCGCCACCCCGTCGACGAGCAGCCGGGCCCCGGCCTTCTCCAGTACGGGGTGGACGTGGTCGACGGGTCCGGAGGCGGTGCCGCCGGTGGTGACCAGGACGTCGGCGGTGGAGGCGGTGACGGCCTTCAGCAGGGCGGCCGCCCCGGCCGGGTCGTCGCCGAGCGTCCGGGTGCCGGTGACCTCGGCGCCCAGGCGCGTGAGCCAGGGCTCCAGCATGGGGCCGAGGGCGTCGCGGATCAGCCCGTCGTGCGGGCGGCCCTCGGTGAGCAGTTCGTCGCCGAGCACCAGGATCTCCACGCGGGGGCGGGGCCGGGTGGTCAGCCGGTCGTATCCCGCGGCCGCCGCGAGCCCGAGCACGGCGGGGGTGACCAGGGAGCCGGCGGGCAGCAGCAGGTCCCCCGAGCGGCACTCCTGGCCGCGCGGGCGGATGTCCTGGCCGGTGGCGACGGGCCGCTCGGCGAAGAGCTGCCCGCCCGCCTCACGGCAGTGCTCGCTGCGGATGACGGCGGTGGTGTCGGCGGGGATCCGGGCACCGGTGGCGATCCGGACGGCCTCGCCGTCGGCGAGCGGCTCCGGTCGGCCGGAGCCGGCCAGGACGCCGCCGCCTTCGCGGACGTGCCACGGGCCGGGGCCGGCCACGGCCCAGCCGTCCATGGCGGAGGTGTCGAAGGACGGCAGGTCGGTCAGCGCGTCCAGGGAGGCGGTCAGCACCTCGCCGAGGGCGTCCGCGAGGGGGACGTCGTGGGTGCGTGCCCGCACCCCGGCCCCGGCGTGGGCGGCGGCCTCCCGGGCGCGCGGCCAGGAGACGGCCCGGTGGCCGCCGGCACCGCCACCCTCCGGGGCGCGGCTGACCAGGGCCAGGGCCTCCTCAAGGGCCTGTTCGGCGGAGTTCGTGGGGGTCATCCCGAGCCGTTCTCTTCGGCGGCGGCTTCGGTCTCCGCCTCGGCGGCCCAGCGCAGCGCCAGGTCGGCGGCCTTGCGGGAGGCCTCGGCGACGGCCTGGGCGGGGTCGGCGCCGGTGGCGGCGGCGTGGGCGGCCGCGTAACCGACCAGGAAGGTGGTCAGCGGCGCGGCGGGGCGGGCGACGCCGTGGGCGGCGTCCCGGGCGAGGTCGAGCAGGGTCTTGGTGTCGACGGCGAGGTCGATGCCCAGCTCGTTCTTGACGGCGGTGATCCATTGGTCCAGCACGGTTCCATGCTCTCTGATCCGGGCGCGGGCGGCGGCGAGATCGTCCCAGGTGTCGCAGTCGAACGCGGCGAGTGGCGGAGCCGCCACGGCGGTCAGCTCCAGTTCCGCGGTGAGCGCGCGCAGCGGCAGCCCGGCGAGGCCGCCGTGTTCGGTGGCGAGCAGCGCGATCTCGCGACGCAGGGGTTCGGCCCGGTAGGCCGCGACCAGCGGCTGGTCCCGGCCGTCGGGGTCCCGCAGCATCGCCCCGTCCGTGCCGTGCGCATCGGGTGCGGCCAGCAGGGCCCGTACGGTGTCCCGGTCCAGGAACGGCAGGTCCGCGGAGAGTACGAGGACCAGCTCGGCGGCGGTCCCGCGCAGCCCGGCGTCCAGCGCAGCCACGGGGCCGCCCCCGGGCGGGTCCTCGCGGGTCCACCGCACGGGCCGCGCGGTGGGCCGTCGGCCGCCGACCACGACGGTGCTCCGGGCGTCCGGGCAGGCGTCGAGGACGCGGTCGAGGAGCGCCCGTCCGCCGACGCTCAGCGCGGGCTTGTCCGCCCCGCCGAGTCGCCGCGCGGCGCCGCCGGCCAGCACGATCGCGTCGTAGCTCATGCCCATGAGTATGCGCGGACCATGTCACCGGCGCGGAGCCGGACTTACGGAAGGCTTATCCCGCCCGGGCGGTGTTCGGCCCCGGGAACGTGGAAGCGGGTCGGAGTCCACGCCCGGGCATGGACTCCGACCCGCTTTGTCCGCGGACCGCCGGGGGCTAGAGGTAGGGGCCCGAGCGGATCGCGCCGTGGCCGCCGTCTTCGTCGTCGTCGTGCGGACCGCCGGGCGGGAGGGCGCGGCGCATCTGCTCCAACTGGGCCCGCGCGGCCATCTGCTGCGCGAACAGTGCGGTCTGGATGCCGTGGAAGAGGCCCTCCAGCCAGCCCACCAACTGGGCCTGCGCGATGCGCAGTTCGGCCTCTGAGGGGATGGCCTCCTCGGTGAAGGGGAGGGACAGGCGCTCCAGTTCCTCCACGAGCTCCGGGGCCAGGCCGTCCTCCAGCTCCTTCACGGAGGCGGCGTGGATGTCCTTGAGCCTGACCCGGCTCGCCTCGTCGAGGGGCGCGGCGCGTACCTCTTCGAGGAGTTGCTTGATCATGCTGCCGATCCGCATGACCTTGGCGGGCTGTTCGACCATTTCCGTCACCGGGACCTCGCGCGACTCGTCATCGGCGTCGCCGACCGCCGTCCCGTCCTGTCCCACGATCAGGACGTGCGGGGGACTGTCCTGCGACCGTTCACTCCTCGGCATCTCCATGCCGTCATTCTCTCGCACACCTTCGTTCTCACACGGTGTGCCCCCGTACAGTCGTGATCCACCCTGTACGGGGGCACCAGCCCGGGGAATCGTCCCCGCGTTCAGCCCGCGGCGCGACGGGCCAGCGCGCCGCTGGAGCGGGTGACCAGCGCAGCCAGCAGGGCCGCGCCCAGCGGGACCACGACGAGCAGCCCGGCGAGGGTCTCCCACGGCACGGCGATCGGCACGTACGGAACGGACTCGCCCGCCAGGGAGTAGCCGTCGTCGACGGCGCGCTGGGCGAACGCCTCCAGTTCCCGCCGCTGCACCAGGCGCAGGCCGACCGCGGGCAGGATTCCGGCCGCCGAACCCAGGACGACGCCCATCAGGGCCACCACCCCGCACTGGAAGCCGCTCAGCGTCCGCCGCACCCGCGGCGGGGCGCCCACCGCCGCCAGCGTCTTCAGATCGGCCTCGGCGTCGGCCTGGGAGAGCCCGGTGGCGATACCGGCCGCGCCGATGGTGACCAGGCCGGCGAAGACGGTCAGGGCGAGCAGGACCAGGCTGTCGTCGCCCTCGTAGCCCGCTTCGATCTGCAGGGAGGCGTCCACGCCCATCCGGTCGATGTCCCCGTTGATCCGCTGGCGCTGCTCGGAGGAGGCCGCTCCGTCGAGGGAGAAGTACGAGCCGACCGGTGCCGTGGCCAGCCCCGCGGCCTGCACCGCCGCGGGCGGCAGGACCAGGTCCAGGCCCCAGCCCTCGGTGCCGTCCGGGACCAGGTGCACGGGGATGATCTTGTCCACGCCGACCGGTTCCTTCGCGGGCCCCGGGAGGGAGTCCTCCGCGTCCGGTCCGGAGATGATCCGCAGGGTCAGCTTGCCGTCCTTGACCTGCCGCTGGTCGAAGGCGACGGCACGGCCCTGCTGGAGAGCGGACACCGCGCCCGGGTCGTTGACCTGGAGCACCTTCATCAGCTTCTCGTCGGCGACCACCGTGGCGTACCGCGTGCCTCGCATCGCGCCCTTGCAGCGCCAGTCCTGGCGCAGCCGGCGGGCCTCCTCCGCGCTGAAGTCAGCGGAGCCCCCGGGGCCCTCGTAGAGCGGGCAGCGCTGGTCCTTGGGCGTGATGATCCGGGCCTCGCCGCAGTCCGGGTCCCGCGTGTACTCCTCACAGCCCGGCTTGCCGACGACCAGCCGGTCCACGTCCGCGCGCAGGGCCACCGGGAGCTGCTTGGTGAGGGACTCGCGCAGGGCGGGGACCTCCTTGTAGGCGCTGTTCTCGGAGGTCAGCAGTTGGCCGGTGCCGTGCGGCAGGTCGGCGCGGTACTCGTGGCGGCTCTGGATGTCGTTGCTGTGCTGGTACGTGGCCACCGCGACGGTGCCTGCGACGGCGGCCAGGACCGCGGCCACGGCGGGGGCCGTACGCCCCCGGTTGCGCACGGCGTCGCGCAGTGCGAGCCGCGGGGACAGGGGCAGCCAGCGGCCGAGGCGCCCGAAGAGGCCGACCAGGACCGGCGTGAGGGCGACGATGCCGAGCTCGGCCAGTGCGCTGCCGCCCGCCACGACGGCGGAGCCCAGGTCCGCGGCGCTGCCGTAGAGGGCGATCCCGGCTCCGGCGGCGACGGCCGCCAGGCCGACGACCGGCAGCACCCGGTTGGAGCGGCGCACCCCGCGGCGGCCGGTCAGCGAGGCCAGGACCGTCTGCCGGGAGGCGGTGACCGCGGGGACGATCGCGGACAGCAGTCCGGTGACCACCGCGAGCAGGGCGATGCCGGCCAGTTCCAGCGGGCGGAAGTCGAGACCGCCGAAGCGGTTGCCGAGCTGCTCCTCCAGCACCGGCTGGAGCGCCACCGTCAGACCGATGCCGATCGCGGTGCCCGAGACCGCGGCCACGGCGCCGATGACCAGGCCGCCGGAGAGCACGATGGAGCGGATGTGGCGCCGGTCGCCGCCGTTGGCGCCCACCAGGCCGAGCTGGCGGCGCGAGCGGCGGGCGCCGACCGCGAAGGCGGGTCCGGCGAGCAGGCAGATCTCCAGCATGGCGAGGCCCACGATCGTGGCCAGGATGGCCATTTCGGTGGCGTTGCCGGCGCCGCCCTCGAACTGCTTCTTGGGCTCCTGCCGGTAGAGGGGGACGTCGGCGTCGGCGGGCGGATCGTTGGCGACCGCGCGGGATATGACGAGGAGGGACTTGGCATTGGCCGCCTGGACCATGTTCCACGTGAAACCGTCACCGCCCACCTTGACCAGGTAGGAGTCCTCCCAGATCACCCCGGTGCCCCCGGAGGTCTGGAGCGCCTGGTCGAGGGGGCCGATCAGGCTCCCGGGCGCTGCGGTGATCTGGACCTTCTTGAGGTCGTCCGGCAGCTCGTAAGCGCCGACGATCTTGTAGGCGGCGGTGGTTCCGCGCGGCGTGACCGAGGAACCGACGAACATGCCGGAGTTCTCCAGGAAGGCGTTGGTCGCGACGACCTCGCCCGCCCGCTCGGGCAGCCGGCCGCGGTCGAGCGTGAACAACCCCTTGGCCAGCGGGTCGTGCAGATCGGTCTCGCGCAGGTCGGTTTCGAGCAGCCCGTGTTGGGTGCGGACCTTGCCGTAGCCCCTGGAGTCCTTCAGCAGCCGGCTTCCGGGCGGGAGCGCGGCGGCCACCTGCTCCGGGGTCTCCTCCTGCGGTCGCGAGGTGGCGTCGCTGCTGTCGAAGCTGCCGACGGGCGCGAAGTTCGACCCGTCGGGCACCTGGTAGATCGGGCCGCCCACGTGCGAGGTGGCGACCCGGGCGTCGGCGGCCCCGACCACACGGCTGACGGCCTGGTCGGGGGAGAGTTCGGCGCTGCGCAGGGTGAGGTCGGCGGCGCTGACGCCGACGATCGGCAGGGCGATCATCGAAAGGACCAGGCAGCTGCGGCCCTTCGCGCGCCAGGCGTCGCGGCGGGCGATGCGCAGGGCCGCGACCCAGGAGTGGTACCAGCCTTGGGGCGAGGAGGTCACTGGCCGCCCGCCTGCCCGGAGAGGAGGGAGTCGGCGTGGCTGCGCAGGGTCTCGTCGACCACGCTGCCGTCGCGCAGGAACACCACGCGGTCGGCCCACGCGGCGAAGCGCGGCTCGTGGGTGACGAGGACCCCGGCCGCGCCGGCGTCGCAGCGGGAGCGCAGCAGCGCGAGGACGGACTCGCCCGTCTCGGAGTCGAGGGCGCCGGTGGGCTCGTCGGCGAGGACGAGGCGGCGGTCGCCCACGAGGGCGCGGGCGATGGCCACGCGCTGCTGCTGCCCGCCGGACATCTCGTCGGGGAAGCGGTCGGCGAGGATGCCCAGGTTCATCTCCGCCAGCGCCGCGAGGGCCGCGGCGCGGGCCTTGCGGGCCGAGGTCCCGTCCAGTTCGAGCGGCAGGGCCACGTTCTCGGCGGCGGTGAGGGCCGGGATCAGGTTGTAGTCCTGGAAGACGTACCCGATGCTGCGGCGGCGCAGCGCGGCGAGCTGCTTGCGGCTCGCCGCGGTGATGTCGGTGCCCTCGACCAGCACCCGGCCGCCGGTGGGGACGTCGAGGCCGCCCGCGAGGGTGAGCAGCGTGGATTTGCCGGAGCCGGAAGGGCCCATGACGGCGACGAGTTCGCCGGGGTACACGGCGAGGTCGATGCCGCGCAGGGCGTGCACTTCGGTGGCGCCGCTGCCGTGGGTGCGGACGAGCCGCTCCAACTGCAGTACGGGTTGCTGGGGCTGGCGCTGGTCGGGCATGAGGGGTCCCCCCTGGGACGGTGGTTCAGGCGCGCCGCGTACGGGCGGTGCGGGGCCGGGTGGTGGTGGTCGGGGCCGGGGTCTCGACGGCGGCCTGGGGCGGTTCGGGCACGGCGGCTCTCCGGTCGGCCGGCAGGGAGAGCCGGACGAGCCGGGCCTCGCAGTGGTCGAGCCAGCGGGCCTCGGCCTCGGTCTGGAAGATCAGCTGCTCCAGCACGAGCAGCCAGGCGACGTCGTCGCGTTCGCCGGACCGGCCGCTCTCGACCGCCGCGAGCGCGGTGGCCTTGAGTCGGGTGTAGTCCTGCATCGCGCGGATCGTGGCGTGCCGCTGGGACTGGATGACGGCGCGGATGTCCACTCCCGGGGCGCCCACGGCCATGGCGAGCTTGATGGACAGCTCGTCCCGGGGCGGGTTGGCCCGGTCGACGGGGCGCTCGTACCACTCGCGCAGCTCGGCGCGCCCGGTGTCGGTGATGGCGTAGAGGGTGTGTCCCGCGGTGTCCTCGCCGTCGGGTGCGACGAGGCCGTCGCGTTCGAGCCGGGCGAGGGTCGTGTAGACCTGCCCGACGTTGAGCGGCCAGGTGGAGCCGGTCCGGGATTCGAACTCGGTGCGCAGCTGGGAGCCGTACCGAGGACCCCGTTCCAGGAGGGCGAGTAGCCCGTGACGGATCGACATACTCGGTATGTATACCGAGTATGTTCACGCAGGGCAACCATCGGCGGGCGTACTTCGGAAGGGGAACGCCGCTACGCGCTCCGTCGCAGCCGTAGGCCCAGATAGCCCAGACCCAGTCCCATCAGGGCGAATCCGGTGCCCAGCGGCAGTATGTGCGCGGCCAGGTCCGCCGCCCGGTCGTTCGGCTCGGTGTCGAGGGCGGTGTCGAGCGCGGTGACGCTGTCACGCGCTGTCGGGGCGGCGGCGGAGGGCCTCTGCGGCGGCGGCGGGGAGGGCGGGGGCGGCGGCGGTGTGGGCTCGGTACGCGGGCGCACCGGCAGCGGCCGGGAGGCGATCAGCAGCTCCGGATCGGCGGGCGCGCCGACCGGCCGGCCGGGCCGCTCGCGGCCCACCCCGGCGGCGCTCCCCGCGAGCTCCTCGCGGGCGTCGTCGCCCTCGTCGCCCTCGTCGGCCGCGTTGCGCAGCGGCTGGGCCGCGGGCGGCGCGGCGCGGTGGGCGTGGGTGCGGTCGGCGTGGGCCGGTGCGAGGGGGCCGGCGTGGACGGAGGCGGCCGGTGCGAGGGCGGCTGCGGCCAGCGCGGCGCAGGCGAGCCAGTGCGACGGGCGGAAGCCTTGGATCACGGGGAGCCCCTCCCGTCCCGAGCGGCCGGCGTGCTCGCTGGAGTCAGCGATATGCGCTCAGATTTACATAGTGGGGCAAAAGCGGCATCCCGGGCGCCCTATCGGGTGCCCGGGATGCCGGTGTGTCGTGCAGGCCGCCGGGAGCGGCTACTCCGGGTTGCCGGTGGACACGGTGAGCGTGTACTCCGTGCCCTCCTTGTTGATCTTGTCGCCGGCGGCCGGGGTCTGGCTCAGCACCGTGTCCTTGCCGTACACGGCCTCGTCCTTCGGGACGATGGTGTACTTGCCGCCCGAGGCCTGGATGCAGGCCTTCACGGAGAGCAGGTTCTTGTACTTGAGGTCCGGCGCCGAGTACTTGCCGGCCTCGCTGTAGTGCTTCACCGGCTCCGAGCACTTCTTGGCGTCGATCGTGCGCGTGACGTCGGGGCCCTTGAACCCGGCCTTCGCGGACGCGGACGTGGAGGCGCCGGGATCGGCCGTGGTGCCGCCCTTGTCCTTGTCGTCCCCGTTCATCGAGATCGCCGCGATCAGGCCGCCGACCGCCAGCAGCGCCACCGCGACGGCGCCCACGACCACCGGCATGTTCCGCTTGCCGCCGCCCGAGCCCGACGGGCCCGCCGCGCCCGTCGGGGAGATCGTGTACGGAGGCGGGGTCTGCGGGGCGTACTGCGCCTGCGGCGGGGGCGTGTGCGGGTAGGCGTAGCCGCCCTGCGCGTGCGGCTGCGGGGCGGGCGTCGGCGCGTACGGGGCCGGCGTCGGGCTGTGCGGCGCCTGGTAGGGCTGCTGCACCGACTGCGGCGGGGCCTGGAAGCCGGACTCCACCGGCGGGAACACCGCCGAGGACACGCCCGCGCCGCTGCTCAGCGGCCCCTGGCCCTGCACGATGACCGGCGCCCCGGTCTGCCCGGAGCCCAGCACCCGCGCGACCTCGTCGCCCATGGCCGCGGCCGTGGGGAAGCGCTCGTTCGGGTTCTTCTTCAGCGCCCGGGCCACCAGGGCGTCCATCGCCGGGGTCACCGACCGGTTGATGGAGGACGGCGCGACCGGCTCCTCCTGCACGTGGGCGTACGCGATGGCCAGCGGCGAGTCAGCGTCGAACGGGATCCGCCCCGTCAGCAGCTGGAAGAGCATGATGCCGACCGAGTACAGGTCGGAGCGGGCGTCGACGCCGCGTCCCAGGGCCTGTTCGGGGGAGAGGTACTGCGGGGTGCCGACGACCATGCCGGTCTGCGTCATCGAGGTGACCCCCGACTGCATGGCGCGGGCGATGCCGAAGTCCATCACCTTGACCACGCCGCGCTTGTTCACCATCACGTTGCCGGGCTTGATGTCGCGGTGGACGAGCCCCATCTCGTGGCTGGTCTCCAGGGCGGCGAGCACGTCGGCCGTCACCTTCAGCGCCTTGTCCGCCGGCATGGCCCCGTGCTGCCGGATGTCCGCTTCGAGCACCGAGCCGAGCGGCTTGCCCTCCACGTACTCCATGACGATGTACGGCATCACCGCGCCGTCGCCCGAGCGCCCGCCGCCGAACGTCACTTCGCCTTCACCGGTGTCGAAGACCGAGACGATGTTCGTGTGCGACAGTTTCGCTACAGCCTGGGCCTCGCGGCGGAAGCGCTCGCGGAAGGACTGCTCCCGGCCGAGGTCGCTGTGCAGGGTCTTGATGGCCACCTGCCGGTCCAGCGCCGAGTCGTACGCGAGGTATACAGAGGCCATGCCGCCCGCACCCAGCAAGTCCCTTAGCTGGTAACGGCCACCGGCCAGAGAGCCGCCCGCGTACTGGCCCTGAGTGCCGTCCTGGCTCATGACTGTTGCTTCCCCTCGGGATGTGCCTTCACGCCTCTGGCCGGGCGCACGTGGCGCCCAGTCTGCCCCAGGGCAAGCACACGTCAAGCCAGGTGCCCGTTCCGTGACCACACGTGCACAGGGTGGCCTTGTCCGAACGGTGACCGGTTCGGAGGCTGTAGCGTTCACCGGAGCACCAATAAAGAGGACTACCGCTGAGCGGCGGCCGAGAGAGACGACGGCGAGGACTGATGGCACCCGAACCCGAGGGAAACGGCGCCGGGATGACCGATGGTCCTGAGCACTGGGGCGACGGTGGCCTGGTGGGCGACGGCCGTTACCGGCTGACGCACCGACTGGGCCGCGGCGGCATGGCGGAGGTGTTCGCCGCCGAGGACGTGCGCCTGGGCCGCACCGTCGCCGTGAAGCTGCTGCGCGCCGACCTGGCCGAGGACCCGATCTCCAAGGCCCGCTTCACGCGCGAGGCGCAGTCCGTCGCCGGACTCAACCACCACGCCGTCGTCGCCGTGTACGACTCGGGCGAGGACCGGGTCGGCCCGAACACCGTCCCTTACATCGTCATGGAGCTGGTCGAGGGCCGCACCATCCGGGACCTCCTGATCAGCGCCGAGGCCCCGGGCCCCGAGCAGGCGCTCATCATCGTCTCGGGCGTGCTCGAAGCCCTCGCGTACTCGCACCAGCACGGCATCGTCCACCGCGACATCAAGCCGGCGAACGTCATCATCACCGACGCCGGCGCCGTGAAGGTGATGGACTTCGGCATCGCCCGAGCCCTGCACGGCGGGCAGGCGACGATGACCCAGACCGGCATGGTCATGGGCACCCCGCAGTACCTCTCGCCCGAACAGGCCCTCGGCAAGGCCGTCGACCACCGCTCCGACCTGTACGCGACCGGCTGCCTGCTCTACGAACTCCTCGCGCTGCGGCCCCCGTTCACCGGCGAGACCCCGCTCTCCGTGGTCTACCAGCACGTCCAGGACGCGCCCGTACCGCCCTCGCAGCTGCCGGAGGGCCACCACATCCCGCAGGAGCTCGACGGCCTGGTCATGCGCTCCCTCGCCAAGGACCCGGACGACCGGTTCCAGAGTGCCGAGGAGATGCGCGGGCTGGTCCAGTACGCGCTCCAGATGCTGCACGACCAGGGCCCGAACACCGGCACCTGGAACACCGGCCCGGTCACCATGGCGCTGCCGCACGGCCGCGGCGGCGCCGCCGCCACCACGGCCATGCCGGTGGGCGGGCCCGGCGGCGGGCACGGGTACCCCGCGAACGCCTCGACCTCGCAGTTCCAGCAGCCGATGGTGCCGCCGCTGAACCCGGACGACGGCACGGCCTTCCCCGGCGGTCCCGGAGGCCACGGCGGCGGTCACAGCGGAGGCTACGAGGCCTACGACGACCGGCGCGGCAACGGCGGCCGCTGGAAGATGTGGCTGTTCGCGGTGCTCGCGATCGTCGCGATCGCGGGCGGCGTGGCCTACGCCGTCAACAGCGTGGGCGGCGGCAAGGGCGGCGAGAAGCAGGATCCGGGCACCACCCAGACCTCCCCCAGCGCCAAGCCGAGCCTGTCCGACTCGCCGAACCCGACGCAGTCGCGCCAGACCACGGACAACACGCCGACGAACAACGACACCCCGCCGCCGGCGACCCGCACCCGGACGCAGACCGCCAGTCAGCAGCCCACGGCCACGGCGACGGCGTCGCCCACCGCGACGGCGACCAAGAGCAGCACGGCGACCGCGACCGCCACGGCGACGAAGACGGCCACGGCGACCGCGACGGCGACGAAGTCCCAGCCGCCGCCGGGTCCCGACAGCGCGGAGTAGCGCGGAGTAGCGCGGAGCGAGCACGGAACGGGCCCGGCGGAATCGATTTCCGCCGGGCCCGTCCGCATGGGCGCCCCGTCAGAGGGAGTGCCCGCAGAGCCGGTCGGGATTCCCGTTCCCGGCGAGCGAGTGAACGGTGCTGAACTGGGGTTCGATTCGCATGTGGACGGGGTCGAACACCTCGCCGTTCACGAAATGCGGACCCGGACCGAAGAGTTCCAGTTCTGCCGTGGTCGGCTCGATGACCTGCGCCGTTCCGGTGAACTGCACCGACCAGAGCCGGGGGTCCGGAGAATTGAAATTGTCGGCCCCGTAGGACACCACGCTTCCGTTGCACGCCTGGTGGTGGCCGAAACCGGCGTGCATTCTCAGGACGACCCGGCCGTCCACCACGATGTGGCGGGCCGGTGCGAGGAAGGGCAGCGCGCGCATGCTGGTGGCCACCCGGCCGTACGGCACCCGGCGCAGCAGTTCGAGGGCGTGGTGATCCTCTGGGGACATGCCGTCCACTGTCCGCCACCGGCACCGTGCCGGGAAAGAGGAACCCGCCCCGACGACCGGGGACGTTGGTCCCGAGTGAAACACCGCGGCCGTGGAACGCGGGCCGGCCCGAAGAGGACGGCGGCCCCGGTCGCTACGGCTCAGCGCTTCTCGGCCTGGAGGCGGGCCACGTAGGCGGCGGCCTGGGAGCGGCGCTCCATGCCCAGCTTGGACAGCAGGCTGGAGACGTAGTTCTTGATGGTCTTCTCGGCCAGGTGCAGGCGCTCGCCGATGACGCGGTTGGTCAGGCCCTCGCCGATCAGGTCGAGGATCTTGCGCTCCTGCTCGGTGAGGTTGGCGAGGCGGTCGTCGCCCTTGCCGCCCTTGCCGTCGCGCAGCCGCTCCAGCACGCGGGCGGTGGCCACCGGGTCCAGCAGCGACTTGCCGGCGGCGACGTCACGCACGGCGCTGAGCAGCTCGTTCCCGCGGATCGCCTTGAGTACGTAGCCCGAGGCGCCGGCCATGATCGCGTCGAAGAGGGCCTCGTCGTCCGCGAACGAGGTCAGCATCAGGCACTTGACGTCCTCGTTCCGGGAGCGCACCTCGCGGCACACCTCCACCCCGCTGCCGTCCGGCAGGCGGACGTCGAGGACGGCCACGTCGGGCCGGGTGGCGGGGATGCGGACCAGTGCGTCGGCGGCCGTACCGGCCTCGCCGACGATCTCGATGTCCTCCTCGACCGACAGCAGCTCGTGGACGCCCCGACGGACCACTTCGTGGTCGTCCAGGAGGAATACCTTGATTTTTCCGTCTTCGCGCACGAAGTCAGTTTCACACACTCACCTCTTCCCTGCCGGAGTTACCCGGGATAACGTGCCGTTGTTCCCGGCCCCTGCAAGGCTGTGACCAGTGGTTGTTCCCGTCGCTGCGGATTTACTTGGAAATCCAAGCAAAAACGCAGGTCAAACGGGGTTTCGCAGTTATGCGGCGCACTGGGTAACGTGCATTGCGCAGGGCACTCGCCGGGACGCCTGTCACGCCTGAATCCCGTACGCGACGCGCACCCACCCCGTGCGCTCGTTACGGATGCAGGTGAGCCGCACTGGACCCCGGAGAACCCGGGTGCCGGACCGACGGAGGAGCACAAGTGACCGTGGAGAGCACTGCCGCGCGCAAGCCGCGACGCAGCAGCGGCACCAAGCGGGCGGCAGGCGCGGCGAGCGCCGCCAAGCCCGCCGCTGCCACCGCTAGGACGCAGGACGCCGAACCTCAGCTCGTACAGCTGCTGACGCCCGAAGGGGACCGGGTCGACAACGCGGAAAACGCGGAGTTCGCATCCTTCGTCGCAGACATCACCACCGAGGACCTGCGCGGCCTGTACCGCGACATGGTCATGACCCGCCGCTTCGACGGTGAGGCGACCGCCCTGCAGCGCCAGGGCGAGCTGGGCCTGTGGGCCTCGCTCCTCGGCCAGGAGGCCGCGCAGATCGGCTCCGGCCGGGCGCTGAACGACGCGGACTACGTCTTCCCGACCTACCGCGAGCACGGCGTGGCCTGGTGCCGCGGGGTCGACCCGACGAACCTGCTCGGCATGTTCCGCGGCGTGAACCACGGCGGCTGGGACCCGAACCTCAACAACTTCCACCTCTACACGATCGTCATCGGCTCGCAGACGCTCCACGCGACCGGATACGCGATGGGCGTGGCCAAGGACGGCGCGGACGCGGCCGTGATCGCCTACTTCGGCGACGGCGCGTCCAGCCAGGGCGACGTGATGGAGGCCTTCAACTTCTCCGCGGTCTACAACTCCCCCGTGGTGTTCTTCTGCCAGAACAACCAGTGGGCGATCTCCGAGCCGACCGAGCGCCAGATGCGCGTGCCGCTCTACCAGCGCGCGCAGGGCTTCGGCTTCCCCGGCGTCCGCGTCGACGGCAACGACGTCCTGGCCTGCCTGGCCGTGACCCGCTGGGCCCTGGACCGGGCGCGCCGCGGCGAGGGCCCGACCCTGGTCGAGGCGTTCACGTACCGCATGGGCGCGCACACCACCTCCGACGACCCGACCAAGTACCGCCGGGACGAGGAGCGGGCCGCCTGGGAGTCCAAGGACCCCATCCAGCGCCTGAAGGCCCACCTGCTGGCCAGCGGCGGCGCCGACGAGGCGTTCTTCGAGGAGCTGGAGGCCGAGAGCGAGGCCATGGGCAAGCGCGTGCGCGAGGCCGTGCGCGCCATGCCCGACCCGGACACCATGGCGATCTTCGAGAACGTCTACGCGGACGGGCACGCGCTCGTCGACGAGGAGCGCGCGCAGTTCGCCGCCTACCTCGCGTCCTTCGAGTCGGCCGAGGAGGGTCACTGATGGCTGTCGAGAAGATGTCGATCGCTAAGGCGCTCAACGAGTCGCTGCGCAAGGCCCTGGAGCAGGACCCGAAGGTCCTGATCATGGGTGAGGACGTCGGCAAGCTGGGCGGTGTCTTCCGGATCACCGACGGCCTGCAGAAGGACTTCGGCGAGGAGCGGGTCATCGACACCCCGCTCGCCGAGTCGGGCATCGTCGGCACCGCCATCGGCCTGGCCCTGCGCGGGTACCGGCCGGTCGTGGAGATCCAGTTCGACGGTTTCGTGTTCCCCGCGTACGACCAGATCGTCACGCAGCTCGCGAAGATGCACGCACGCGCCCTGGGCAAGATCAAGATGCCCGTCGTGGTGCGCATCCCGTACGGCGGCGCCATCGGCGCGGTCGAGCACCACTCGGAGTCCCCCGAGACGCTGTTCGCGCACGTCCCGGGTCTGAAGGTGGTCTCCCCGTCGAACGCGAGCGACGCCTACTGGATGCTCCAGCAGGCGATCCTCAGCGACGACCCGGTGATCTTCTTCGAGCCGAAGCGCCGCTACTGGGACAAGGGCGAGGTCGACACCGAGGCCATCCCGGGCGAGCTGCACAAGTCCCGGGTGGTGCGCGAGGGCTCCGACCTCACCCTGGCCGCCTACGGCCCGATGGTGAAGGTCTGCCTGGAGGCGGCGGCCGCGGCCGCCGAGGAGGGCAAGTCGGTCGAGGTCCTGGACCTGCGCTCGATGTCCCCGGTCGACTTCGACGGGATCCAGGCGTCGGTGGAGAAGACCCGCCGGCTCGTGGTCGTCCACGAGGCGCCGGTCTTCCTCGGCGTGGGCTCGGAGATCGCCGCCCGCATCACGGAGCGGTGCTTCTACCACCTGGAGGCGCCGGTACTGCGCGTGGGCGGCTTCCACGCCCCGTACCCGCCGGCCCGCCTGGAGGACGAGTACCTGCCGGGCCTGGACCGGGTGCTCGACGCCGTCGACCGCTCGCTGGCGTACTGAGGAGCCACGTTCCATGACCATCCGCGAATTCAAGATGCCCGACGTGGGCGAGGGCCTCACCGAGGCCGAGATCCTCAAGTGGTACGTCCAGCCGGGTGACACCGTCACCGACGGCCAGGTCGTCTGCGAGGTCGAAACGGCCAAGGCCGCCGTCGAGCTGCCGATCCCGTTCGACGGCGTCGTGCACGCTCTCCTCTTCGAGGAGGGCACCACGGTCGATGTCGGCCAGGTGATCATCTCGGTGCAGACCGGCTCCGGCGAGGCCGCCGAGGCCCCGGCCCAGGAGATCCCCGCCCCCGCCGAGGCCGAGGAGGCCGCCCCGGCGGCCCGCCAGCCCGTGCTCGTCGGCTACGGCGTCGCCGAGTCCTCCACCAAGCGCCGGCCGCGCAAGGCCCCGGCGCCCGCCGTTGCCGCGCAGAACGGCACCACGGCCCCGGCGGCGGCCCCCGCCGCCCCCGCCGCCCCGGTGGCGCCCGCGGTCCCGGCGCAGCCGACCGGTGAGCGTCCGCTGGCCAAGCCGCCGGTGCGCAAGCTCGCCAAGGACCTCGGCATCGACCTGGCCTCGGTGGTCCCGACCGGTGACGGCGGAGTCGTGACCCGGGAGGACGTCCACGCGGCGGCCGCCGCGGCGATCGCCCCGCAGGCCGTGCCCGCGGCCGCGGCTCCCGCTGCCGCCCCGGCCCCGGCGGCCGAGGCCGTCGCGGTGTCCGCCGCCCCGGCGGCCGACCCGTCGGCGCGCGAGACCCGTATCCCGGTCAAGGGCGTCCGCAAGGTCACCGCCCAGGCCATGGTCGGCTCGGCCTTCACCGCCCCGCACGTCACCGAGTTCATCACCTTCGACGTGACGCGCACGATGAAGCTGGTCCAGGAGCTCAAGGCCGACCCGGACCTCGCGGGCTTGCGGATCAACCCGCTGCTCCTGATCGCCAAGGCCGTCCTGGTGGCCATCCGCCGCAACCCGGACGTCAACGCGTCCTGGGACGAGGCGGCCCAGGAGATCGTGCTCAAGCACTACGTCAACCTGGGCATCGCGGCGGCCACGCCCCGCGGGCTGATCGTCCCGAACATCAAGGACGCCCACGCCAAGACCCTGGGCGAGCTGTCGGAGTCCCTGTCCTCGCTGGTCGCCACGGCCCGCGACGGCAAGACCTCCCCGGCCGACATGCAGAACGGCACGATCACCATCACCAACGTCGGCGTCTTCGGCGTCGACACCGGTACGCCCATCCTGAACCCCGGCGAGTCCGCGATCCTCGCGGTCGGCGCGATCAAGCTCCAGCCGTGGGTCCACAAGGGCAAGGTCAAGCCGCGTCAGGTCACCACCCTGGCGCTGTCCTTCGACCACCGCCTCATCGACGGCGAGCTCGGCTCCAAGTTCCTCGCCGACATCGCGGCGGTCCTGGAACACCCCCGCCGGCTGATCACCTGGTCGTAGCGGACACGAGCACGCAGCCGACGGCCGGTCTCCCCCCGAGGAGGCCGGCCGTCGGCCGTTCCCGGGCCCGAATTCCCTGGTCGGCCGGCAGGCACCGTGTGATCATCGGCGGATGCTCTTTCGCGCTGCCACCGCAGACCCCGCACACCTGGACCGCGCCGTCGCCCACCCCGCCGACGGCCCCGTCCCCGCCCTGACCGGCGAGAAGATCCGCGAGGAGCTCGCCGGCAACCGGATACGCCCCGAGTGGATCTGGACCGCGGAGGACGAGGACGGGGAGATCCTGGCCCGCGCCCTGTGGTGGGGCCGGGCCGACAGCGAGCAGCCGATCGCGCTCGACTGCCTCCAGGTGCGGGCCGGCGTGGCCGACCCCGCCGCGGTCGCCGCCGGGCTGCTGGACGCCGGTCACGCCGCTTTCGGGGGGCTCCCGGGTTACAACGTCTCCCTGCCCCGCGGCTGGCGGGCCGACCCCGAGCTGGCCGCGGCGGTCGCCTGGCGCCGGGAGGCCGCGTACCGGACCGGCCTGACCCGCGAGATCGAGCGCCTGCGCTACGAGTGGACCCCGGCCGCCGGGACGGCCGGGCCCACCGGCCGCCTCGTCTTCCGCGAGGGCACCGACGAGGAGATGCTGGACGCCTTCGTCCGGCTCTCCCGGGGCAGCCTCGACCTGGCCACGCGGCACGAACTGGAGCTGATGGACGCCGAGCAGCTGGCCCGCGAGGACTTCGACTTCTACCTCGACTGCCCCGGCGAGCGCTCCTGGTGGCGCCTGGCCCACCTGCCCGACGGCCGCCTCGCCGGTCTGGCCGTGCCCTCGGCGACCCCGTACCACCGCAACGTCGGCTACCTGGGCGTCGTACCGGAGCAGCGCGGCCGGGGCCTGATCGACGAGATCCTCGCCGAGATCACCCGCTTCCACGCGGCGCAGGGCGCCGAGCGCATCACCGCGACCACGGACACCGTGAACCTGCCGATGGCCGCGGCCTTCGACCGCGCCGGCTACGAGGTCACCGAGATCCGCCTCGTGCTGGAAGCCCCGGCGCGGTGAACTGGGCCGACCTCGTCCACGGCCCGCCGGCCCTCGCGCCGTACCAGCACGAGGTGCCCGAGCCGACGGGCGTCCGGCTGCGGTCGGTGCACGCGGACGGCCGGGGCTCGGGCGTCGTGCTGCGACTGGACCTGCCGCGGTTCCCCGACCGGTGGGACGGCGGGCCCGGGGTTCTCGGCCGCCGCCTCCGCCGTCACCCGCACCCGCGTGTACCTCCAGGGCTCCGTGTGAGCACGGCCCCCACCCCCGGCAGGTAACCTGCCGCCCGGGGAAGGGGGCCGGGGTGTCCATCGCCGAACTGCAGGTCTACTCCGTCGAGGAGGCCGACGTCACCGGTGGCGTGTGCGTGGTCCGCTGCATCGGCGGCGTGGCCCGTGCCGGGCAGGTCTACGCCGTGGGCGCGTCGCGGATGGGGCTGCGCCACATCGAGCGGTACGGACGGCCCGTCGGCTCCTTCGACGCCGGGCAGACCGCGAAGGTCCACTTCAGCGGCGCCATGGTCGCGCTGCTCTCCCGGGGACAGGTGCTGACCTCGGTGCCGCCCGACGGGCACTCGCTGGAGGACCTGGAGGCCTGGCTGGCCACCGATCCGCCGCTGGGGGACGAACCCCATCCGCGGACCCTGCGCGTGCTCGCCGGCGTCCGGATGCGCGACGACCGGCTGCCGGACGGGATCCGGCTGCGCTGGGGCCGGGTGGCGCTGGCCGCCACCCACCGCTGCGCGGCGGCCGAAGGCACGCCGGAGCTGGTCGCGGCGCCCGAACTGGCCTGCGTACGAGGCTACTTGATCCAGCAGTTCGGCCCGGACCGCGGCGGCGACCCGGTGGCCCTGTGCCGGGACCTGCTCGCGCTGATCGACCTGACCCCGGCCCAGGCGGCGGCGCAGGGCCGCGTCTGGCGCGACCTCCCCCACCACCGCATCCGCCACCTGCGCCGCATCAAGAACCTGATCGCATGGCTGACGGCGGTCCGCCCCCACCTCCCGGACGACGCCCCGCCGGCGGCCTCGGTCGACGCGTGGACCCGGGTCGGACCCCTGCTGCCGTAGGTGCACGGACCGGGGGTGACATCGGCTGCCCCACCGTGGATGATGACCGCAGTCTTCGCAGGTCCGCGTGCGCCCGGCTGCCACTGGGGGACAAGGCTTTTATCCAGTCGTGCGGCGCCGCGCCCTTGCGTGACTCCCCGTCTCCTCTTTCTGAAGGATTCCTTCTGGTGCGTCCCATACGCGTGGCGACCCTGCTCACCGCAGGCCTCGTCACTCTTCTCGGAGTCCCGGGCGCCGCTGCAGCGGCCGAGACCCCCTCCGACCTCTACGTGAACCACACGGCCGACGCCCACTGCAGCGACGCCGGTGCCGGTACGCAGGCGGTGCCGTTCTGCACGATCGGGGCGGCAGCCCGGATCGTCGCGCCGGGCCAGACCGTGCGGATCGCGCCGAGTGATCGCTACGACGGGTACGACGAGAACCTCACCCTCGACCGCTCGGGGGAGCCCGGCAAGCCGATCTCCTTCGTCGGTGACGGGGTGCTCCTGGGCTGGGACAACAGCCTGGCCGTCAAGGGCGCCTCCCACGTGGTGGTCCGCGGCCTGCAGATCGACAGCAACCTCCGGGTCAGCGGCTCCACCGACGTGGAGCTGGACCGGATGCACATCTCGACGACCGGCTTCAGCGTCACGGTGTCGGACGGCAGCAAGGACGTCCGCGTCACCCGCAGCACCCTGAGCGCGGTCCGGATCGAGGGCGGTTCACAGCGCACCGTGGTCGGCCGCAACGAGATCGCCGGCCGCCGCGACGAGGTGAGCGCCTCGGTACAGGACGCTCCCGGCACCGCCGTCACGAACAACACCATCCACGGTGACTGCGGTTCGCGCGTCGCGGTCGACGGGAACTCCGCCGGATCCGCCGTCTTCAACAACGTGATCCACGCGGCCTCCCGGACGTCATGCGCCGACAACCAGCCGCGGGCGGCGACGCTGGCCGTGTCACCGGACGCGGCCCCGGGCGTCCGGGCCGACTCCAACCTGATCACCCACGACCACACGGGCCAGGTCCCGGCCTACAGGTGGGCGGGCACCGCCTACACGACCGCCGCGGCGTTCCAGGCCGCGACGGGCCAGGGCGCACACGACCTCCTGACCCCGCCCGGTACGGACGTCGACTCCTGGACCACCTCACCGGCCATCGACTCCGGTGACCCGACGGCGCCCGGCGTGCTTCCCACCGACATCGCGCAGCGCCCGGTCGCGGACGACCCGAGCATCGCGAACACCGGCAAGGACGGCGGGTACATCGACCGGGGTGCACGCGAGACCCAGGACCGGCTGCTGGGCGTCCGGCTGGACCTCGACCAGCCCTGGGCGCCGGCCGGTACGACGGTCAGGGCGACGGCCGTGCCGGACGCCCGGTGGCCCGCCGGACTGACCTACCACTTCGACTTCGGCGACGGGACGGCCCCCGTCGTCACCAAGGCGGTCACCGCCGAGCACGTCTTCACGACGCCGTGCGCGTGCGACGTGAAGCTGATGGCGGTCAACGGCATCGGCGAGAAGGTCTTCGACAGCTGGTCGGCCAAGGTCACCTCCCCCTCTCCGCTGACGGCGCGTTTCACGGCCCGGCCGGAGCTGCCGAACTCGACCAGCCCGATCGGGGGACGGGGTCCCCTCGCCGTTTCCGTCAGCAGCGGCGACACCGTGGCGCCGTGGCCCGTGGACAGCTTCGATGTGGACTTCGGTGACGGCAGGAGCGAGCACCGCAGCGGCCTGAGCGGCGTGGACCACGAATACGACCGTCCGGGCGACTACAAGATCACCCTCACCGTCCGGGACGTCAAGGGCGCCACGTCCTCGGCGACCCAGAACGTACGGGTGGACTACGCACCGTCCGGTTACGTGGCCGTCGAGCCCTTCCGCGTGCTGGACACCCGCACCACCGGCACTCCCGTTCACAGCAACTACGAGCACCGCGTGGTCCTGCCGGTCGGCACGACCGTGCCGGGGCACGCCCTGTCGGCCGGAATGGCCTCGGTGGTCCTCAACGTGACCCTCACCGACGCCACCCAGGACGGCCACCTCACCGTGTGGCCGAGCGGGCAGTCGCGCCCCGCCACCTCCAGCCTGAACATCAAGGCGGGCGGCACCTCGTCCAACACCGTGACGGTCCCCGTGGGCCCCGACGGCACGGTGCACGCCCAGCTCAACACCGGCCGGGCCGCGCTCATCGTCGACTTCGTGGGGTACTACCAGCCGAACGCCGGGCAGAGGTTCAGCCCCGTCGCTCCGACCCGGCTCGCGGACACCCGTACCGCGGGCGGCGCGCTGGGTGCCGGCAAGTCCCGGACGGTCAAGGTCGCGGGCGTGCACGGCATCCCGGCGGACGCGACCGCCGTCGCCGTGAACCTGACGAGCACGGGCGCCACGGAGAACACCCACGTGATCGCCCACCCGGATCCGGCGAAGCGGCCCACCACCTCGAACCTGAACCCGGAGCCGGGCAGGGACAAGTCCAACCAGGCGATCCTCCCGGTCGGCCCCGACGGGACGGTCACGCTCTACAACAACGCCGGCTCCACGCACCTGATCGTGGACGCGGTGGGCTACTACGGCAAGGACGGCAAGGCCCTCTTCACCCCGGTCGTGCCCAAGCGCCTCGCCGACACCCGCACCGCCGGCAAGCTCGCCCCGGGCGCCACGACCACCGTGTCCGGCCTCCCGGCGGGCGCCGTGGGCGCGGTGCTCAACCTGACGGCTACCGAGACCACCGCCGCGGGCTTCCTGACCGCGTACGGCTTCGGCTCCGCCCGGCCGGAGGCCAGCAGCCTCAGCACCCTGCCCGGGCTGACCGTTCCCAACCACGTGACGACCCCGGTCGGGGACGGCAAGGTCAGCATCGGCAACAGCTGGGGCGGCCCGAACCACGTGATCACGGACCTGCTCGGCTACTTCAGCCAGGGCTAGTCCGCGCACCCGTCCCACCCGGAGCCCCGGTCCCGCGTCGCATCGCGGGGGCGGGGCTCCGGGCCGTTCCGGGGCGGTGTCAGCCCTGCCGGGCGGCGTTGCCGAGGACCTTGGTCGGGGTGATGCGGACGACGACGCGGACGTCCTCGGGCGGGGCGTCCGCGTACTCCTTGCCGGCGCCCGGGCCCATGTACTCCTCGGCGATGCGGACGGCCACCGCGCGGCCCACGTCCTCGGTGACGGTGGCGGTGCCGCGGATCTCGGCGTAGAGGAAGGGGTTGGCCAGGTCGAAGACGGTCAGGCCGACCCGGCCGTCGCGGACGATGTTGCGCTCCTTGCGGCGGCCCTGCTCGGTGGAGATGAGCAGGTCGGCGCCGTCGCGGGTCACCCAGATCACGGAACTCTGCGGGCTCCCGTCGGGGTTGATGGTCGACAGGACGGCGGGGTGCGGCGCGTCGAGCAGCCCGCGCACCGTTTCGTTCAGCTCAACAGTCATGGAGCCGAGGCTAGTTGCGGGCCGCCGCGCGGCGCGGGCGGATGCCGGCCGGGCCGGCGACTACCCGAGGTCGGTCACTTCCAGGGGATGTTGCGCCAGGGGCTGGCGGGGTCGGTGGTCAGCGTGACGTGGGCGGCGAGGGCACCGGTGTACCAGGTGCCGAACTCCTCCTCGTCGAAGTGCAGGCACCGGCCGAGGACGTACCCGGCCGAGAACTCCTCCCACGAGCGGTACGTCTGGCGGGCCGCCTCCCCGGCGCGCAGTACGGCCTTCTCCGCCTCGTGCAGGGTGCCGTAGCGGCAGCCGATGCCCCAGCGGGCCATCTGGGAGGCGCGGCCGAGGTCCCAGGCCTCGACGGAGCGGACCCAGCCGTCCTCGGGCAGCAGCCCGTCGGCCCGGAAGCGCTGTTCGTAGCGGGCTATCCGGCCTATCAGGCGCTTGACGCCGGCTATCTCCCCCTCGACCTCGGCGGTCGGGCGCGGCCGGGCGACGGTGACCCCGTCGGGGGTGAGCTGCGGCTCGGCGGAGCGTTCGGCGTTGCGGCGCATGCTCGCCTCGGCGGCGTGCCGCCAGTGCTCGACGTCCACGGGTCCCGCGAAGTCGGAGGCGAGGACGCGGCGGACGCGGAGCGCGAACTCCCATACGGGGCTGACCACCGTGGTGCTCAGCAGCTGTTCGAGGGTGGCGAGCCAGTCGGCCCGGTCGGTGATGCCCCAGCTCTTCGCGACGCGGCGGCGCTCGTGCTGGTAGCCGCTGCCGTGGTAGGCGAGGGCGTTCCAGAAATCGCCGTTGCTGACGGCGAGATGGCTGCCGACGGCGAGGCCGTGCGCGATGTCCCCGTGCAGGGGACCGCCGGTGAACAGGGCGTGGACCTTGAGCTCGGGCAGGCCGTAGAAGGGCGCGGCGTCCGCGTGTGCGCGCCAGCGGGCCAGGTCGGCGGGGGTGGTGGTGAGGTAGGCCTCGACGGGCGAGCCCGGGTTCACGGCGAGGAAGGCGGGGTCGTCGGCTGCCCACACCTTGGAGAACCAGCCCAGGCTCCGGGACTCGAAGACCGTCTCGGGGGTGGGCACGGGCAGCATGCCGGCGGTGTGGACGACGAGCATCCGGTCCGGGGTGGGGTGGAAGAAGATCGAGTCGGGATGGGCGTCCGACTGCACGCGGGGCTGCACCAGGTAGAGCTGGGCGCGTGCGAGCACGTCGAAGTACGCGGCCCAGTCGCCCGCGTTCTTGGCCTCGTACAGCTCTCTCTCGATGACGCTCGGCGCGATCCAGGTGCCCATACGGGGACCTTATACGGACCCCTCACCGGCCCGGCCGGCCCGTTCCGCCTTCCCGCGGGTACTGTCGTCCGGGCAGGTGGGACACAGGCCAAGGGGGTTGGGGCATGCGGCGGTTCGGCTTCACGGGGTCCGGCGGCGACGCGGCCGTCACCGTGTACTGGCGGCCGGGGTGCGTCTTCTGCATCAAGCTCCGTACACAGCTCCGGGCGGCCCGGATCCCGTACCGGAAGGTCGACATCTGGCGGGACCCCGACGCGGCGGCCTTCGTCCGCGGGGTGGCCGACGCCAACGAGACGGTCCCGACGGTGGTCGTCGCCGGCCACCCGCCGATGGTGAACCCGTCCCTGGCCCAGGTCCGGCAGGCCCTCACCGACCGGTGACCCGCCCAACAGCGTTCGCAACCCCAACGCTGCTCCGAACCCGCCGCCCGTGAGGTGGGGCCGGGCGGGGGCTTCGGCACGCCCCCCTCGTGCCACCGCGCGACCGTGCGGACCCCCTTGACGGGCTCCGGCGGCGGAGGGACGCTCCCCGGATCTCGGATCCGAACGGTTGCAGCTGGGGGGCCGCCATGCCGCAGGAGTCTGTTCAATCGGTGGGGGAGCTGCGTGCGCAGCTGATCGCGCGGGGGGCGCGCTGGTCGGTCCTGGAGCACCTGGCCGACGACGAGCCGGTACCGCGGCCCTCGCTCGGCCTGGAACCCGGGGCGAACCTCACGTCCGCCGCCGACGCGGGCACGATCGACCTGCGGGAGATCGTCGGGCACGCCAGCGGCAACCCGCACCTGACCCGGCGCCGGGCCGCGCACGGGCTGCTGCCCGGGGCGGCCGGGCGGGACCAGGTCGCCGGGGCCCGGCCGGCCGCCGTGGACTGGCGCAACCGCTGGGGCCGGCCCTGGATCACCAAGGTCAAGGACCAGAACCCGTGCGGCTCCTGCTGGGCCTTCGGCGCCGCCGGCCTGGTGGAGTCCATGGCCCGCATCGAGCACGACGTGTGGGCCGAGCGTTCCGAGGGGGACGTCCACGACGGCCTGCGCTTCAGCTGCGGGCAGGGCAGCAACCCGGAGACCGCCCTCGACTGGATCAAGGCCAACGGTGGTCTCGCCGACCCGGACTGCTGGCCGTACAGCACCCCTCCCGCCGGTCTGCCGGCCGCCCGCCGCGACGCCTGGCGCGCCGAGTACACGCCCAGCTGGGACCGGTCCGGCCGGACCGTCCGGATCTCCGACTACGTCCGGCTCGGCGACGTCGAGCAGCAGAAGGTGTGGCTGGACACCGTCGGCCCGCTGACCGCCTGCTTCGACGTCTACGACGACTTCTTCGGCCTCGGCTCCGGGGTCTACCACCGCACCAGCGACCGGCTGGCGGGCGGCCACTGCGTGCTGGTCGTCGGCTACGACGACGCGGCCGGCTGCTGGCTGTTCAAGAACTCCTGGGGCACCGGCTACCACGTCGGCGGCTACGGCCGGATCGCCTACGGCGAGGTCGACATCGACCACTGGGCCAAGTGCGGGCTGCGCGGGACCAACCCCGACCCGTGGACCAAGCGCCGCCTGCACACCGGGAACATCTACGAGAGCGGCAACGGCCGCGCGCACCGCAACTTCGAGCTCCTGGCGACCACCACGGGCGCCAGACTCCAGCACTGGTGGCGCGAGGGCGACGCGCCCTTCGCCTGGGCCCGCGCGGGCGTCTTCGCCGGCGACGCCTCCGGCCAGCCGGCCTTCACCGGGACCACCTACAACCGCAACATGGAGTCCCTGCACGTGACCACGGGCGGCCGGCTGCGCCACTGGTACTACGAGCAGTCCGCGGCGGTGTGGCGCGACGGCGGCGTCTTCGGCCCGGGGGACGCGGCCGTCGGCTCCACCCCGGCGTTCATCCAGAGCGACTACGGCAAGCCCGGCAACTTCGAGGTGGTCGTCCGCACCGCCGACGGCCGCCTGAACCACTGGTGGCGGATCAACGGCGCCCCCTGGACCTGGAACGACGGCGGCCGCTTCGCCTCCGGCATCGCCCACTACGGCCCGGCCCTCGTCCAGACCCGCTCCCGCCACCTCGACCTGGTCGCCGCCCGCACCGACGGCCGCATGCAGCTGTGGTGGCGCGACGACCCCGACGGTTTCGCCTGGCGGGCCGGTGAGGTCTTCGGCAGCGGTAGGCCGGCCACGTCCGCGCCCTGCCTGATCGAGGGCCAGTACGGGGCCGCCGACGAGGACACCGCCGGGAACTACGAACTGTGCGTGGCGGTGGCCGGCGGGCAGGTGGAGCACTGGTGGCGCGGCAACGCGGGCGGTTCCCCCTGGCAGCTCGGCGCGGTCTTCGGCCACGACGTCGCCTCGGTCACCGGGATGCTCCAGGGCAGCTTCGGGTTCAATCTGGAAGTCGTCGTCCTGCGCACCGACCGCCGCCTCCAGCACTGGTGGCGCGACGGCGCGGGCTGGCACGAAGGGCCGGTGATCGGCCCCGTCTGAGAGGACCGTGCGGGCGTGGAGGTACGCAGTGTCGTGCTGAGCCCCGGAGAGCCGTACGAGCTGCGGCTCACCGGGCGGGGGGCGCGCGGGTACGTGTGGACCTGGCAGGTCACGGGGGACGCGGACGTGGTGTCGGTGGCGCCGGGGCCGACCGCCCGGGGCGCCGCGCAACCGGGGGCGGCGGTGGAGCTGAGCTACGTTGTCAGCGCCCGGCCCCCGGGCGGGGGCCGGGCCAGGATCCGCTTCGCACAGGTCCGGCCGCCCTACCCGGACGAGGCCCCGTACGACGAGTTCGTGCTGGACGTGGAGGTCAGGCCGGGGAGCGGCGGCGCGGGCTGAGCACCGCGTGCTGGAGGGCCTCCAGCGGGCCCCGGTCGAAACGGCTCAGCCACAGCCGCGACCCGGCGGCCAGGACCACGCCCACGCCCGCCCACAGGCCCATCACCCACCAGGGGCCGCCGCCGGCCAGCCGGTGGGCGAGGCCCAGCCCGATGCCGTAGCAGAGCAGCATGCAGAGCACGTTCTGGGCGACGTAGCAGGACAGGGCGGTCCGGCCGACGCAGCCGAGGGAGCGGGTCACGGCCCGGGGGATCCACATCCGGTCCAGGGCGATGCCGATCAGGCCGATGTAGCCGAGGGCGAGCAGGGGTGCCGCTCCGTAGCGTCCCAGGACGAAGAAGTCCCCGCCGCCGAGGGTGGCCGCGGCGTTCAGCGGCAGCCCGAGGCCCAGCCCCCAGGCGGCCAGCCGGTTGCGGATGCGGCGGCCTTCGGCGGTGGCGGTGAACGCGCCCGCGCGGTGGAGCCGTACGCCGAGGAGGAAGAGGAACACCAGCAGCCCGAAGGAGAAGACGGGCTCGATGCGCAACGCCCCGATGTTCTCCAGGCGGAAGGCGATCTGGGCGCCGTAGCCGCCGTGGGCGTACAGCGCGACGGCGGCCGGGTCGGGCCCGTCCGGTCCCTCCGGCGAGGTGTCCGACGCGCTCATCGAGGCCAGGGTCACCAGCGCGACCAGTGCCAGGTGCACGCCGCCGGCCGTCCACAGGGCCACGCGCCGCACCTTCTCCGAGCGGGCCAGCAGCCAGGCGACGAGCAGCGCGGTCACGGCGTACCCCATCAGCACGTCCCAGGCGAAGACGAGGACGAAGTGGACGGTGCCCTCGACGAAGAGGAAGGCGGCGCGCTTCGGATAGCGGCCGGGCCACGGTTCGCCGCGGCGGGCGGCCGAGTCGAACTGGATGGCCAGGCCGACCCCGAACAGGACCGTGAGCAGGGCCAGGAACTTGCCGTCCGCGAGGAAGCGGAAGACGGTTTCGGCGATGTTGGCGGCGGAGGGGTCGGTGAGTGCGTCGGGCACCTTCATCCCGCCCTGGAGCACGCTCCACTCCGAGCCGGGGGAGGCGAAGATCCAGACGTTGGTCATGAGCGTGCCGAGGATGGCGGCGCCGCGCAGGACGTCCAGCAGGGGGAGCCGGGTGGTCGTGCGGACCACCGGGGCGAGGGTGTCGGCCATGACTCCAGGCTCCCGGCGCGGGCAGCCGGGTACGTCCTGCGGGTGGACGAAGGCGGGGTACATCCTTCGGTGCAGGCGGGCGGCGGTCGAGGTCGGAGAAGGCCGGGGTCCGTCTCCTGCCAGGGGCCGATGCCCGGCCAGGGGGCCGATGCCGTGGCGCGGGTCCACATCCCGGACGGTGCCGCGGGTTGCACCCCTGTTGTATCTATGCTGTGCGCATGCCAGCCGCCACCAGCACCGAGACCGCCGCCGAACGCGTCTACCGGCACGTCAAGCACGGTGTGCTCGACCGGCGCTACGAGGGCGGCACCCTCCTCACCGAGGGCGAACTCGCCGAGGCGGTCGGGGTGTCCCGGACCCCGGTCCGCGAGGCCCTGCTGCGCCTGGAGACCGAGGGGCTGCTGAAGCTGTACCCGAAGAAGGGCGCGCTGGTCCTGCCGGTCTCCGCGCAGGAGATCAACGACGTCCTCGAAACCCGCCTGCTGGTCGAGGAGTTCACCGTACGCAGGGCCGTGCCGGCCCCGGCCGGCCTGCTGGACCGGCTCGAAGCGCTGCTCGGCGAACAGCGCCGGCACGCCGCGGCGGGGGACCTCGCCGCGATGATGGCGGCGGACCGGGGCTTCCACGCCGAGATCGTGCGCAGCGCCGGGAACCAGATCCTGTGCCGGCTCTACGACCAACTCCGCGACCGGCAGCTGCGGATGGGCGTGGCCCTGCTGCACGCCCACCCCGAGCGGCTGGAGCGGACGCTGGCCGAGCACGCCGAGATCCTGGACGCGCTGCGGGCCGGTGACGCCGGGGCGGCTGCCGCGGCGGTGCGCGGGCACATCGGCCGGGTCGAGTCGCTGGTGCGGGGGCCGGGTCTGTGAGCGCCGGCCGGCCGGGTCCGACCCCGCCGACGGCGGTGGCCGCGGTGGCCCGGGGCGCCGGTCCCGAGGACCCGCCGGGCGGCCGGAAGGCCGTCGCCGTCTGGTGCATCGGCGTCGCCGTCTACTTCGTGGCGGTGATCTTCCGTACCAGCCTGGGCGTGGCCGGCCTCGAAGCGGCGGACCGCTTCCACGTGGGCGCCTCGGCCCTGTCCACCTTCTCCCTGCTCCAGCTCCTCGTCTACGCGGGCATGCAGGTCCCCGTCGGCCTGATGGTGGACCGGCTCGGCACCAAGAAGGTGCTGACCCTGGGCGCGGTGCTCTTCACCGCGGGGCAGCTCGGCTTCGCGCTCGCCCCCTCGTACGAGACCGCCCTCGCCGCCCGGGCACTGCTGGGCTGCGGCGACGCGATGACCTTCATCTCCGTGCTGCGGCTCGGCACCCGCTGGTTCCCGGCCCGGCGCGGGCCGCTGATGGCGCAGCTGGCCGGGTTGGTCGGCATGGCGGGCAACCTCGTCTCCACGCTCGTGCTCGCGCCCGTGCTGCACGGGGTCGGCTGGACCGCGGCCTTCGCCGGCAGTGCGGCGGCCGGGCTGGTGGTCCTGGTGCCGCTGGCGCTGTTCCTGCGCGACCACCCGGAGGGGCACGAGCCGCCGCCGGCGGCGCGCACCGGCGGCGGCTCGGGCTTCGTGCGCCGCCAGATCAAGGAGTCCTGGAGCGAACCGGGCACCCGGCTCGGCCTGTGGGTGCACTTCACCACGCAGTTCCCCGCGATGGTGTTCCTGCTGCTGTGGGGCATGCCCTTCCTGATCGAGGCGCAGGGGCTGACGCGCGGCACCGCGGGCGGGCTGCTGACGCTGGTCGTCGCCTCGAACATGGCGCTCGGGCTGGTCTACGGCCAGATCATCGGCCGCCGCCAGTCCTCGCGGATACCGCTCGCCCTGGGGACGGTGGGCGTGACGGCCCTGCTGTGGGGGGCGGTCCTCGCGTACCCGGGCGGGCACGCACCGATGTGGCTGCTGATCACCCTGTGCCTGGTGCTGGGCGGCTGCGGCCCGGCGTCGATGATCGGCTTCGACTTCGCCCGCCCGGCCAACCCGGCCGAGCGCCAGGGCACCGCCTCCGGGATCACCAACATGGGCGGTTTCATCGCCTCGATGACGACCCTGCTGACGGTGGGCGTCCTGTTGGACGCCACCGGCGACGACTACCGCATCGCCTTCTCGACGGTCTTCGTGCTCGAAGCGCTCGGCGTCAGCCGCATCCTGAGCCTGCGCCGCCGCGCACTGTCCCGCGAAGCGGACCGCCGCCGCGTCACCGTCCCCGCGCAGGCGACCGCACCGGCGACGGTGCAGGAGCCCGGGCCGGATGCGGAACCGCGGCCGCGGTCCACCGCGTGTCCCCTGCCGGAATCAGCAGGGCGTGAGACTCCGTAGGCCGCTGCCGCCGTCTGCTGAGCGGTCCGCCGCCCGGCCAGGCCCACGCGGTCACGCGGTCACGGGGTCACGGGGTCACGGAGAACTGCGTCAGGATGGCCTCCGCCAGCTGCGCGTCGCCCTCCACCTTCACCCGGTCGGCGACCGTGTGCGCCCGCACCCGGCCCGCCGCGAGCCGCACGTACGTCTCCCAGTCCAGGGTCAGCGTCACCGCCGGACCGAGCGAGGGGGACTTGTCCACCGTGCCACGGCCGTCCGCGTCCACCCGAACCGTCCGCATGAACTCCAGCTGTCCGTGCACGTCGATCACCACCGCCGAGTTCGCCGGGGCCCCCGCCCGCTTCGCCACCACCTTCGGCAGCCCGGCCAGCAGGATGTCCCGCGCCACGTACGCGCCCGGCGAGTCCCAGTTCCCCGGCGCCCCCAGGGCCCACCGCAGGTCCTGCTCGTGGATCCACACGTCGAACGCCCGCAGCCGCAGAGCCTGTTCCAGGGTCACCTGGTCGCCCAGCGGACCGCGCACCATCGTGTCCGGGTCCCGCTTCTCGTTGCGCAGCTGCCGCGCACGGCGGATGACGGTGTACTCCAGCTCCGAGGTCATCTCCGGCGCGGTGTGGTGGCGCCGTACGTCGACCTGCACCTCCATGTACCGGCTGAACTCGTCCACCACGTGCCGCAGGTCCCGAGCCACGGTGTGGATCGGCCGGGGGTCCCCGAGCTGCTCGCACTCGATGCCGATGATGTGGGAGACGACGTCGCGGACCGACCAGCCCGGGCACGGCGTCGCCCGGTTCCACTCGCCCTCCGCCAGGGGGAGGACCAGCTCGGATATCGCCTCGATCGAGTGCGTCCACGCGTCGGCATAGGGCTGAAGACTGGGATGCGGATGGACGGTCAACGGGACCCCTCGCGGTGCTGTTCAGTGGCGTCGTGCAGTGGCGCGTTTCGGATGCAGTGGACTCAGTTTCCAAAACTACGCTGCCTGTGAGCACCCCGGCAGTGCTTTCGTGTGACGATTCGTAGGCCCGAGTTGACGGCTTGAACGCCAGGACGGTGGTAATGTGCGCGCCTCGCTGATCCAAATCGCAGTGAACGAGGGCGAGTCGGTGTCTTCCCGACGTGCCCGCGTGGCCGATCTCGTACGGGAACAGGACGAGTCCGATCTCGTCGTGCTGCCCGAGCTGTGGACGGTCGGCGCCTTCGCCTACGAGCAGTTCGAGACCGAGGCCGAGCCGCTGGACGGGCCGACCTACGAGGTCATGGCCAAGGCGGCGCGCGACGCCGGGGTCTGGCTGCACGCGGGCTCGGTCGTGGAGCGCGCGGGCGACGGCTCCCTCTACAACACCGCGCTGGTCCTCTCCCCGGCCGGCGAGCTGGCCGCCACCTACCGCAAGATCCACCGCTTCGGCTTCGACCAGGGCGAGGCGGTCCTCATGTCCGCCGGCGACTCCCTGACCACGGTGGAGCTGCCGGAACAGACGCTCGGCATCGCCACCTGCTACGACCTGCGCTTCCCGGAACTGTTCCGCGGCCTGGTCGACGCCGGGGCCACCACGATGATCGTCGCTGCGGGCTGGCCCGCGCGCCGCCGCTCCCACTGGACCCTGCTGAGCCGGGCGCGCGCCGTGGAAGACCAGTCGTACGTCCTGGCGTGCGGCCTGGCCGGCACGCACGCGGGAGTGGAGCAGGCCGGACACAGCCTGGTCGTGGACCCGTGGGGCGAGGTGCTGGCCGAGGCGGGCCCGGGCGAGGAGGTCCTCACGGTGGACCTGGACCCGGCCAAGGTCGCCGACACCCGCGCGCAGTTCCCGGCGCTCAAGGACCGCCGCCTGGGCCGCTGACGGTCAGCCGGTCAGGGTCCAGAACCAGAGCGCGAGGGCGGCCGGGACTGGGCAGGCGACGGCGCCGAGGACCAGCATCCGCGTGGACGCGGCCATTGCGCGGAGACGGGACGTGCGGGCCAGGGCGATGAGCGCGCCCGCCCCCGCCGGGATCAGCAGGAGCGGCACGACCGCGCCCGCGGCGGGCTCCCCGGCCGCGGCGGTCCAGAGCAGCACGATGCAGGCGAGGCCGCCGATCAAGGAGACCGAGAGGGCGGTGACCACCCACAGCAGGGCGGCGAGCACGACGGCGACCGGCCGTTCCCTGCGCGGGGGCTGTGCGGGCTGCCACGGACCGTAGAGGGCCGCGTGGGTGCTGGGGTTCACCGTGAGTTCCTTCCGCCGTGCCGGGCTGGCCGTGGTCTGTCGGACGTACACGATCCTCGCCGCCGGCCCGCCACCGCGGCATGAGCGCGGATGCTCATTCCCCCGCAGGCCGCGTACTCACTTCCGCTCAGTCCGGGAGGGCGTCCTCCCGCTCCTTCTCCGCCATCCGGATCACGCACACCGCGACCGCGACCAGCAGCGCCGCGTCCGCGTCCTCCCGGACCACGTCCACCGCGTACGTCTCCCGCACCCGGTACCACTGCCGGGAGACCAGCGCGAGCAGCTCCCCGTCGTACTCGACCTTGAACTCCCGGTCCAGGATCCGCCCGCTCACGTCGAGCTCCGTGCCCTCGACCAGCGTCACGCGGAAGTGGTTGCGCAGCAGCGAGAAGCGCTTCCTGCGGATCACCGCGAGCCGCTGCTCGTCCCGCTCCAGGGTCATCGCATCGCGGAAACCGAAGAGCTTCTCCCGCAGGGTGATCAGGATCCGGCCGTCCGGGTCCTTCAGCTCCAGCGTGTCCCGGAACCGCAGCGCCTTCCCGTCGACGAGGAAGGCGTGCCGCCCGTCCTCGTCCTCGATCCAGTAGTCGTCCCCGATGGCCAGCATTTTGTCCCGAACGAGGTATTTCATGCGCTGATCAGTGCCCGCGATAGGTTTCCCTCATGCCACTCCTCTATGTGACCGACCTGGCGTACCCCGCACGCGGCCGCCGCTACTGCGACGAGGACATATTCCTCACCTCGCGCCTGCGCGAGCACTTCGATCTGGCCCTGTGCCACCCCGCCGACGCCCGCGCCCTGATGCCCGGCTTCGACGCCGTGATCGTCCGCAACAGCGGCCCGGTCCTGCACTACCAGGAGGAGTACGACGCCTTCCGCGCCGCCGCCCTGGCCGCCGGTACGCCCGTCTACAACCCCCTGACCGGCCGCGCCGACATGGCCGGCAAGCAATACCTCCTCGACCTCACCGCCGCCGGCTACCCGGTCATCCCGACCGTCGACGACCCGGCCCGGCTCGCGGAGCTGCCGCAGGTGCCCGAGTACGTGGTCAAGCCGAAGCAGGGCGCCGACTCCATCGGCCTCACCTTCACCGCGGCACCGGCCGGCGAGGCCGGGGCCGTGCTGATCCAGCCGCGCATCGACTTCGCGTACGAGGTGTCCTTCTACTTCGTCGACGACACCTTCCAGTACGCGCTCCACGCCCCGGATCCGGCCCGCCGCTGGGAGCTGAGCGTCTACGAACCGACCGGGGAGGACCTGGCCTTCGCCCGCGCCTTCGTAGAGTGGAACACCCTCTCCCACGGCATCCAGCGCGTGGACGCCTGCCGGGCGCCCTCCGGCGAACTGCTCCTCGTCGAGCTGGAGGACCTCAACCCGTACCTGTCCCTGGACCTGCTCCCGGCGGCCGTCCAGGACGCCTTCGTCACCGCGCTCACCGGATCACTCCGCTCCTTCCTCGGCTGATGTCAGTGCCGGGTGCCAGGCTCGTCCCATGGACAAGCAGACGTTCTGGCAGTTGATCGAGACGGCCCGCGAGGGCGAGGGCGAAGACGGGGACGTGGTGGCGCAGCGGGCCGCGGAGCTGCTCGCGGCGCGTCCGCAGGCGGAGGTGGCCGCGGCCCAGCAGGTGCTGTGGGACCTGCTCGCCGAGTCCTACCGCAGCCCGCTCTGGGCCGCGGCCTACATGATCAACGGCGGCTGCTCGGACGACGGCTTCGACTACTTCCGGGGCTGGCTCCTCACCCAGGGCCGGGCCGTCTTCGACGCCGCCCTGGCCGACCCGGACTCCCTCGCGGAGCACCCCGCGGTCCGCGAGGCGGCGGCCGAGGGCCTGGAACTGTGGGACGAGGCGGCCCTCTCGATCGCCTGGAGCGCGTACAGGAGCGCCACCGGCCGCGAGCTCCCGGCCGACTCCTTCACGATCAGCTACCCGCCGCTGGACCCGTCCTGGGACTTCGACTTCGACGACGCGGCCGAACTGGCCACCCGCCTGCCCCGCCTGAGCGCCCTGTTCGACGACGCGTAGCGATACGGCGGCTGCGACTGCTCAGAGCCCACCGGTGTCGAGGTCGATCCCGAACGGCTCCGGCAGCCGCACGACCGTCCCGAACGGATGCGGGCCGTCCACCTTGGTGTACCCAAGGCTCCCGGGCTCGGCGAACACGGTGACGGACCGCTCCAGCCGGTCGACGAGCAGGTAGAGCGGCGCCCCGTACTCGGCGTACCGCCTGCGCTTCACGACCCGGTCGGTCTCGGCATTGGACTTGGACGTGATCTCCACGATCAGCAGGGTCTGATCGGGCAGCAGTGCACCCCCGCCCTGGGCGAGATCTTCCGGCACCACGGCGATGTCCGGGACGTACCAGTTGGCCGAACCGGGCAGATCCAGGTTGCCGGAGCCCTCGACGCAGCCGAGATCGTCCACCCTCGCTGCGATCTGGCGACGTACGAGTTTCGCCGCCCGCTCGTGGTCCCAGCTCGGCGTCACGTTGGTGATGACCCCTTCGACGATCTCAGTGCGGTCTCCGCTGTGGTGCTGGATGGCGTACTTCAGCGCCCGTTCGGGATCGATGCCCTCGCTGTAGTCGTGCGCGGTGGTCATGCCGGAAGCCTCCTTCGCCGCCCGTCGCCAGGCTCCCACACACCCGTTCGTTGCGACCGTGTGGCGGCGGGCGGTCACCCGTGGGGGTGGGGGGAGAGGAGTGGCAAGCTTGAAGGATGAACGATGCTGTCCCGGCGCCCACCCCCGCGCCCGCACCCCGCAAGCGTGCCCGTGTCCGTGCCCCCGAGCTGATCGGCAAGGGCGGCTGGCTCAACACCGGCGGGAAGGACCTGACCCTCGCCGACCTGCGGGGACGTATCACCATTCTCGATTTCTGAAAATCGACAACGAACCACCGAACTCTTCTTCACACTGAGTGTGTGCACCAAGACACGATCTGTGACCTGTACCTCCGCCTGTCTCTTGACCGGGACGGCAAGACCGCAATCGAACGGCAGGAAGCCGACTGCCGTGCCTGGGCCGAACACAACGGACTGACCGTCCGCAAGGTCCACATAGACAGAGGGCGCTCCGGATACAAGACCGTTGAGCGCAAGGGCTTCGACGCCGCGCTGGCGTCCGTGACGGCAGGCGTTGTCGGCACGCTGATCGTCTGGAAACTGGACCGCCTGTCCCGCAAGGGCATCGGCCAGGTCGGCAAGGTGCTGGACGACATCGAGAAGGCCGGCTGCCGTCTCGTATCAGTCGTGGACGGTCTCGACACCTCGAACGACTCGGCGCGCATGGTCGTGGCGATGCTCGCCGAGTTCGCCCGGTCCGAGTCGAAGAATCTCGGCACGCGTGTCGGGCACGCGAAGCGCTACCTCCGCAGCAAGGGGCAGTGGATCGGCGGTCAGCCTCCGTACGGGCTGCTCATCGACCCGAAGAGCAAGAAGCTCGTCCACGACCCGGAGCACGCCGTCTACGCCCGGCTGATCGCGGATGAAGCGCTTGCCGGCACATCGTTGGTCAAGATCGCCCGACTCCTCAACGAGTACGAGATCCTCTCGCCCAGGGGCGGGCAGTGGAACGCGGCCAGCATCATGCAGCTCCTGCGCTCTCCTGCGCTCGCCGGCCTGATGCCGGAGACTGAGACCGTCGAGACAGACGACGGTGAGCGGAAGTACACGGGCAGGGTCTTTCCGTACCGCGATCCCGAGACTCTGGACACCGTCGAGATCGGCGAGGGGATCATCACGGTCGGAGAGCGTGAACAGATCATCCGCACCTTGGAATCCAGGACGTTCGTGCACGCAGGAAAGCGGCGGCCGAAGCCCGAGGGAACGGCGCTGCTCACGGGACTCGTCTTCTGTGCGGTTCCTGGCTGCGGTCGCCGGATGCACCGTGTGGGAGGCAGCTACCAGTGCATGGCTCGCCGCGCGGGCAATCAGTGCATCGGAGCGTCGGCGCTGGCTGAGGCGGTTGACCAGTACGTGACGGAACAGTTCCTCACCAAGCTCCCAGCGCTCGAACCGGACGACCCGCTGCTTGTCGCGATCGCAGATCGCTGGGTGCACCGTGTAGACCCGGAGACCTTCGCGAAACGTGATGCGCTTACTGCTGAGATCCAGGATGAGGAAGCCCGCCTCGCCGACCTGGAGGACGCGCGATACGTGCGCGGTGAGTTCAGTGGCCCCGCAGCCGTGGAGCGCTACAACCGGCTTGCAGAGCGCCTGAGGGGGCGCATCGAAGGGCTTGGCACCGATCTTCGTAAGCTGCCCATGCCGTCTGTGGACGTGTCACCGATGCTCGACGGACTCATCCTGCGTGAGGCGTGGGCTGAGGCGACGAACGAAGACCGGCGCGGCAGGTTGTCACTCGCCATAGACCGGGTTGAAGTGACCAAGGGAGTGCGCGGACAGCGGATCATCCCTGAGCAACGCATCCAGATCCATTGGGCGGAGCTGCGTACCGACAGCGCCACCTGAGCACCGGCGTAACCCCTCCAGCTGCCGGCAGCGGACACGCGTGACGAAGCGACGAAATGATGCTCTCCCCCGGTTACCTCTTATAGAAGTGTTGTTGTTTCCATGAGTGGATCAGAACTAATCGTCATTCCGTCACTTCGTCACCCGGGATGTCCAAAGTTCAGGCGCAGCCCTCACCGCGACCCCGGCCCCAGCTCGGAAAATGCGCCCTGGGTGCGGCTCCGTTTTTGGACTGCCGACGCTTGCGGCCACTGGGAAAGGGCCTCTTTGAGACCTTGGGAACGCCCCCGTTAAGGGTTCGATAGGCTGTGCGAAGGGTTGCTGGAGCCCCCGGTGGCTGCCCGTGCTGGGTGGCTGTCGGGGGCTTCGTCGTACCCGCGCCGTGAACCAACAAGCTTGTCCTGACGCCCTCTTGCGCCGGTCAGCCACAGGAGTGAGGCTCGTGCACGTTCGTGCAACCGACTCGACACCTGGAGTGATCGTGAACCTAAGGTTCCTCGGCATCATCCCGAACACGCCGACCGACGAGTCCCCGACGATCTGGCTTGATGAGGAGACCAATGACCTGCTGATCCAGTCGTACAAAGCGACGTCGGAAGAGGTGAAGGCCTGCCAGGAGATTGGCTCGATCCCCGGGCACTCCACGGACGTGCCGGACCACGAGACGATCATCAGGCTCCCTGCGGTGATGCTGAAGTACATCCCGCGCCCGGACGAGAACGGAGAAGCCGGAAGTGCAGCCACCCGCGCGTAACGCACTGGCCCGCGCGCAGCACTCGGCCGTGCATCTTGAGTTGCGTGACAGCTACATGCTCGATGACCCGGAGTTCCTTGCCTGGCAGCAGGGTAAACGGCTGGACCCGGCTGATCGGTCGTCGTGGTGGGGCGGCTGGCACGACGCGGTGAGTGCTGCCACGGCGCGCGGAGTGGCGGTCCGCCGGGTCCGCATCGTGTCCGAGCCGATCAGTGACTACGTGCGCTATGAGTACGACTGCACCTTCACCAATCTCGCTGCGGGTGAGATGGTCCGGTGGCTGCCCCGCCGGCAGACGACGGACTTGGCGTTGCCAGGTACGGACTTCTGGGTCTTCGACGGCAGCCAAGCGCTCTTCCACCACTTCACCGGAGAGGGCCAGTTGGACGAAGACGGGCGGGAGTACACCGACGATCCTGCGCGGGTCCACCTGTGCACCACGGCGTTCGAGGCCGTCTGGCAACGCGCCATCCCGCACGAGGAGTACAAGCCGCGCTGACCGGTCACCACCATGGCTGTCTCTCCCTCTTCGAGTGCTCAGCAGGCCCGGCAGGCGCTGGCGAACCGACTCGCTGAGCTATGCCGGGACTCCGGCCTGAACGGGCGCGATCTCGCCCGGCTCTGCGGATGGCACCCGTCCAAGTCATCCCGGATCATGAACGCCCGTACGCCTCCGTCCGCCGACGACATCCGGGCTTGGTGCCGCGCGTGCGGGGCCGAAGGGCAGACGGACGACCTGATCGCCTCGCTGCGAACGGTCGAAGGCATGTGGGTCGGGTGGCGGCGCATGGAGCGCACTGGGCTCAAGCAGGCCCAGGAAGCCCGTCTCCCGCTCTTCGAGCGAACCCGCCGGTTCCGCGCCTACTCCTCGTGGTTCGTTCCGGGCCTGATCCAGACCTACGGCTACACGGAAGCCGTCTTGCGTGCCGTTCAGCGGAGGCGGGTCGAGGTCGATGACGTGGCCGATGCCGTCGCCGTGCGCATGGAGCGTCAGCGCGTCCTCTACGAGGGCGACCGCCGGTTCGCGTTCCTGGTTGAGGAGTCGGTCTTGCGTAACGGTCTCGGTGGGCCGGACGTCCAAGAGGAACAGCTCAGCCACCTGCTCACGGTCGGCTCCCTGCCCAGCGTCAGCCTGGGCGTGGTGCCCACGCGGACCGATCGGTCTCGGATGCCGGCGGAAGGGTTCTGGATCTTCGACACGGCACAGGTCAACGTCGAGCTGGTCTCCGGCTACCTCACGCTGACCCAGCCGAGCGAGGTTGCCGCGTACGCGGACACGTTCACCGAACTGGCCGAGATGGCCGTCCATGGGGCGAAGGCCCGCGCGCTGATCACCAGCGCCATTCAGACGCTCAGGTGACGACCGTGCAACCTCATGCAATCTTCTGGGAGTCGCAGCCCGCCGTTCCTAGCGTGGTCGCTACACGACGAAACGAGGAGCGGGGCCGTGAAGACGATCACGTACGCGCAACCCACGGTAGAGCTGCCGTTGAGAGCAGCCCCGGACCCCGTACCGGCGGCTGGCTGCGGGGTCTGCGCCGCCCTGGCCGCACAGCGCCGGGACGCCCGTCACCGGCGCGACCACTCCACGGCCAGTGATTGCAACGTGGAGCTCCGGAACCACCCGCACCCCGGGGAAGCGACATGACCGTGAGGGCCGTGCTCCGGTACGTCAGCTACGTCATGCACCGCCACCCCTCGGCGGAGACGACGGCGACGGCACGGTGCCTGAACCCGGATTGTCAGTGGACTGCCGCGCCGACCGGGAACGCGGACGTGTGTACCGACATGTGCATCGAGCACACGGGCCGGACCGGTCACATGACCTTCCTGCGGGAGTTCTCGGAAGTCGCCGTGGTGGAGCACATGCCCTGAGCAGGCGGTTCGCACCGGCGTGATCCTGCGTTCACGGGCGGATGGCAAGCTTGAAGGATGAACGATGCTGCCCCGGCGCCCACCCCTGCGCCCGCACCCCGCAAGCGTGCCCGTGTCCGTGCCCCCGAGCTGATCGGCAAGGGCGGCTGGCTCAACACCGGCGGGAAGGAGCTCACCCTCGCTGACCTGCGAGGTAAGTGCGTTGTTGTGGATTTCTGGACCTTCTGCTGCATCAACTGCCTGCACGTCCTCGACGAGCTGCGCGAGCTGGAGGAGAAGCACCGCGACACCGTCGTGATCATCGGCGTGCACTCGCCGAAGTTCGTGCACGAGGCCGATCACGCGGCCGTCGTCGACGCCGTCGAGCGCTACGAGGTGCACCACCCCGTCCTGGACGACCCCGAGCTCGCCACCTGGAAGCAGTACGCCGTGCGCGCGTGGCCCACGCTCGTCGTGATCGACCCCGAGGGGTACGTCGTCGCCCAGCACGCCGGCGAGGGGCACGCGCACGCCATCGCGAAGCTGGTCGAGGAGCTGGAGGCCGAGCACGAGGCCAAGGGCACGCTGCGGCGCGGGGACGGGCCCTACGTGGCGCCCGAGCCCGTCGCGAGCGACCTGCGCTTCCCCGGCAAGGCGCTGCTCCTGCCCAGCGGGAACTTCCTGGTCTCGGACTCGACGCGGCACCAGCTGGTGGAGCTCGCCGCCGACGGGGAGAGCGTCGTGCGCCGCATCGGCAGCGGCGTGCGCGGCTTCGCCGGGGACAGCTTCAGCGAGCCGCAGGGGCTGGCGCTGCTGCCCGACCACAGGGTGGTCGTCGCCGACACCGTCAACCACGCGCTGCGCGTCCTGGACCTGGAGACCGGGGCCGTGGAGACGGTCGCCGGCACCGGGCGCCAGTGGTGGCAGGGCTCGCCGACCTCCGGCCCCGCCCTGGAGGTGGACCTGTCCTCGCCGTGGGACGTGGCCTGGTGGCAGGGCAAGGTGTGGATCGCCATGGCCGGTGTCCACCAGCTGTGGACCTGGGACCCGGCGGAGGGGACCGTCGAGGTCGCCGCCGGCACCACCAACGAGGGGCTCCACGACGGGCCGGCCGCCGAGGCCTGGTTCGCCCAGCCGTCCGGGCTCGCCGCCGCCGGGGACCGGCTGTGGATCGCCGACTCCGAGACCAGCGCCCTGCGCTACGTCCACGCCACCGACGACGGCTACGCGATCACGTCCGTCGTCGGCACCGGCCTGTTCGACTTCGGGCACCGGGACGGGGACGCCGCCGAGGCCCTGCTCCAGCACCCGCTCGGGGTGACGGCCCTGCCCGACGGCTCGGTCGCGGTGTGCGACACGTACAACCACGCGCTGCGCCGCTACGACCCCGCCACCGGGCAGGTCTCGACCCTGGCGACCGACCTGCGCGAGCCCAGCGACGCCGTGCTGGTCGGCGAGGACATCGTGGTCGTCGAGTCCGCCCGGCACCGCCTGACCCGGCTGCGGCTCCCGGAGGAGGCGGTACGGGTGGACGCGGTCGCCCACCGCACCCAGCGTGCCGCCACCGAGGTGGCACCCGGCACGCTGCGCCTCGACGTGGTCTTCCGGGCTCCGAGCGGGCAAAAGCTCGACACCCGGTACGGGCCCTCCACGCGCCTGCTGGTCTCCTCGACCCCGCCGGAGCTGCTGGCGGCCGGCGAGGGCGCGGGGACCGACCTGTTCCGCGAGCTGGAGCTGAACCCGGACGTCACCGAGGGCGTGCTGCACGTCTCGGCGATGGCCGCGTCCTGCGACGACGACCCGGCCAACGAATACCCGGCCTGCCACGTCCACCAGCAGGACTGGGGCGTGCCCGTCAAGGTCACCGCGGACGGCGCCGCCCGGCTGCCCCTCGTCCTCGCCGGCATGGACGACGAGGGCTGAGACCGCTCCCCGCCTTCCTGGAGGAGCGACCTTGCGGGCCCGGCCCGCCGGCTCAGCCCTCCAGGAAGGCGACCAGGGCGTTGGCGAGGAGGTACGGGTCGTCCGCGCCGCACAGTTCGCGCGCGCTGTGCATCGAGAGGATCGCGACGCCGATGTCCACGGTCTGGATGCCGTGGCGGGCGGCCGTGATCGGGCCGATCGTCGTGCCGCACGGCATCGAGTTGTTGGAGACGAACGTCTGCCACGGGACGCCGGCCCGCTCGCACGCGGCGGCGAACACCGCGCGCCCGCTGCCGTCGGTGGCGTACCGCTGGTTGACGTTGACCTTCAGGATCGGGCCGGCGTTGGCGCGCGGGTGGTGCGTCGGGTCGTGCCGCTCACCGTAGTTGGGGTGCACGGCGTGCCCGGTGTCGGAGGACAGGCAGATGGTGCCGGCGAAGGCCCGCGCGCGGTCCTCGTACGAACCTCCGCGGGCGAAGACTGAACGTTCCAGCACATTGCCCAGCAGCGGGCCGTCCGCGCCCGTGTCCGACTGCGAGCCGTTCTCCTCGTGGTCGAAGGCGGCCAGCACCGGGATGTGGTCGAGCTTCCCGGCACCGGACACGGCGGCCAGTGCGGCGACCCCGGCGTGCACGGACAGCAGGTTGTCCATGCGGGGGCCCGCCACGAGCTCGCGGTCCCGGCCCAGGTAGGAGGGCGGCTCGATCGAGTGGACCATCAGGTCCCAGCCGGCCACCGAGCCCTGTTCCAGGCCCTCTTCCTCCTCCAGGAACGCGATGAGGTCGCCCTCGTGCGGATCGCCCAGACCCCAGATCGGCTGCATGTGCCGCTGCTTGTCGAGCTTGAGTCCGTCGCTGTTCACCGACCGGTCCAGGTGCACGGCGAGTTGGGGCACGCGCAGCAGCGCCCGGTCGATGTTGACGAGGCGCTCGGTGCCGTCGCGCAGGGTCAGCCGCCCGGCCAGGCCCAGGTCGCGGTCCAGCCAGGTGTTGAGCAGGGTGCCGCCGTAGATCTCGACCGCGATCTGCCGCCAGCCCTGTGAGCCCATGTCGGGGAGCGGCTTGACCCGCAGGTTCGGCGAGTCGGTGTGGGCGCCGACGATGCGGAACGGGGTGTGTGCCGCGGCGCCTTCGGGGACGAACCAGGCGATGAGCGCGCCGCCGCGGAGCACGAACTTGCCCCCGGTGCCCGAGTCCCAGGCGTCCGTCTCCGACAACTGCCTGAAGCCTGCCTTCTCCAGCCGCTCGGCCGCGTTGGCCACGGCGTGGTACGGCGACGGACTGGCCGTCAGGAAGGTCATCAGATCGTCGGTGTGGCCGCGGTCGAAGCGGGCGGGAGAGCTCATCGTATTTCCCTTGTGTGGAAGCCCCCGGCTTCAGCCGGGTGAGGAAACGCAGTTCCGGCTCGGAGCCTCGCTGCGGTGGTGTGCCGCGGCGTGAGGCTGTGACCTGTGCTGGTGTTCGGATCGTGACCGACCGTCGCGTCGGCGGTGTGGGTGTTCCCTCCGCGCGGCGGTCGTGCAAGTACCGTTTCTATCCGACGGACGCGCAGGCTGTGGAACTGTCGCGGACGTTCGGACGGCTGCGGTCGCTGCGCTCGGTCCGCGGGACCGCTCCCGGCCGGTACGGGAACGCCGCGACCGGTCCTCGGGCCGCCGGGGCGGCTGTTGCCGGTGGAGCGGGTGTGTGACCTCATCGGGAGTCCTCCTCTCGGGCGGGGCGGTTCGTGGCGGAACAGGGATCCTCACGCGTGAGTTTGGGACTCGCCCCCGTCAGGGGAGGGAGGAAGCCGAGTGGTTCACCTTAACGAGGGTCGGGTGCGTGTTCGTCATGGCCGGACCGGGCGGGTCGCCGGGGGAGACCGGCTCCGTGCCGGGCGGGTGATCCGCGGTCCCGTCGGTTCTCAGCCGGGCGGCCGCTCGAATCTGCGCTGCAGTTGCCTGCGCTCGCCCCGGCGGATGCGCGGGAGCATCTCCGGGGTCTGCGGGGAGCGCTGCGCGCGTCTCCTGCGTCCGGCGCAGAAGATACAGGCCTCGCCGGGGGGCGCGTCGGGGTCGATGGGGGCGCCCGGGTGCTCGGAGCAGCCCGAGGCGTTGCGCGGGCGGGACAGTTCGCGGGCCACGATGAAGGCGCGGTGGAGGTCGTCGGCGATGCGGACGAAGTCCTCGGCGGGTGAGGACAGGCTCAGATGGAACCGCTGGTCCTCGACGGTGCGCAGGTGGGCGCGCAGGACGTGGAGCGTGTACGGGCCCTCCGGCACGGGGTAGCCCAGGCGCCGCTGCTCGCCGGCGGGGGCGGCGGCGGGGCCGCCGCGGTGGCGCTGTCCGAGGCGTCGGCGGTCGTTGCAGATGAGGCAGCGGCCCCAGCCGTCGGGGGCCTCGGGGTCGAGGGCGCCGTTGGGGTGTTCGGGGCAGCCGGTGTAGCTCTTGGCGGGGGCCAGTCCGGCGGCCGTCTGGAAGGCCACGTACAGCGCATCGGCGATGGTGTCGTACTCGGCGGGGTGGGCACCGTCGTAGAGCTCGCGCAGGTGGTCGCCGAGGCTGCCCAGGCTCGCCTGCAGCTCCTTGAGGGCGTACGGCCGCCCGGTGGGGACGGAGTACCCCCTGCTGCCGTGCTGATCCTGTGGACTCATGTGTACGAGCGTCCCATGAACGACTGACATCGGGGAAAGCCGCAGTACAGGGCCCCTGTGACGGTGCCCGGGCACGCGGCAGCGGCCGGGTCCCTGTGCGGGGGACCCGGCCGCTGTGCGGGTGCGGCGCAGCAGTGCTGCGGGTGGGGCGGGGCGCCTTAGAAGGCGGCCTCGTCGAGCTCCATGAGGGAGTTGTCGACGGCCTCGGCCAGCTGGCGCTGGACGGAGACGCCCGGGAGGACCTCCGCGGCGAAGAACTTCGCGGCGGCGATCTTGCCGGTGTAGAACGGGACGTCCTTGGCGGAGGCCGTCGCGAGCTTCTCGGCGGCGACGGCGGCACCCTTGAGCAGCAGGTATCCGACGACCACGTCGCCGGAGGCCATCAGCAGGCGGGTGGTGTTCTGGCCGACCTTGTAGATGTTCTTGACGTCCTCGCCGGTGGCGGTGAGGTCGACGATCATCTGGCCGACGATGGCCTCCAGGTCCACGGCGGCCTTGGCGAGCGCGTCGCGGGCGCCGGCCAGCTCCTCGCCGCCGACGGCCTCGGCCAGGAACTTCTTGATCGTCTCGGAGACGATGTTCAGCGAGGCGCCCTGGTCGCGGACGATCTTGCGGAAGAAGAAGTCCTGGCCCTGGATGGCCGTGGTGCCCTCGTACAGGGTGTCGATCTTGGCGTCGCGGATGTACTGCTCGATCGGGTACTCCTGCAGGTAGCCGGAGCCTCCGAAGGTCTGCAGGGACTGCGCGAGCTGCTCGTAGGACTTCTCCGAGCCGTAGCCCTTGACGATCGGCAGGAGCAGGTCGTTCAGGCCGATGAGGGAGGAGGCGTCCTCGCCGGCGGCCTGCTTGGCCTGGATCTCGTCCTGGACGGTCGCGGTGTAGAGGACGAGGGCGCGCATGCCCTCGGCGTACGCCTTCTGCGTCATCAGCGAGCGGCGCACGTCGGGGTGGTGCGTGATGGTGACCTTGGGCGCGGTCTTGTCCATGAAGTTCGCCAGGTCCGGGCCCTGCACGCGCTCCTTGGCGTACTCCAGCGCGTTCAGGTAGCCGGTGGAGAGCGTGGCGATGGCCTTCGTGCCGACCATCATGCGCGCGAACTCGATGATCATGAACATCTGGCGGATGCCGTCGTGCTTGTCACCGATCAGCCAGCCCTTGGCGGGGTGCTGGTCGCCGAAGGTCATCTCGCACGTGTTGGAGGCCTTCAGGCCCATCTTGTGCTCGACGTTCGTGGCGTAGACGCCGTTGCGCTCGCCCAGCTCGCCGGTCTCCCAGTCGAAGTGGAACTTCGGGACGAGGAAGAGGGACAGGCCCTTGGTGCCGGGGCCGTGGCCCTCGGGGCGGGCGAGGACGTAGTGGAGGATGTTCTCCTCCATGTCGTGCTCACCGGAGGTGATGAAGCGCTTCACGCCCTCGATGTGCCAGGAGCCGTCCGCCTGCTGGATCGCCTTGGTGCGGCCGGCGCCCACGTCCGAGCCGGCGTCCGGCTCCGTGAGGACCATGGTGGAGCCCCAGCGCTTCTCGACGGCTATCTGCGCGATCTTCTTCTGCGCGTCGTTGCCCTCCTCGTGGAGGACGCCGGCGAAGGCCGGGCCGGAGGAGTACATCCACACGGCCGGGTTCGAGCCGAGCAGGAGCTCTGCGTAGGCCCAGACGAGGGAGCGCGGGGAGACGGTGCCCCCGATCTCCTCGGGGATGCCCAGACGCCAGTACTCGGAGTCCATGAAGGCCTTGTAGCTCTTCTTGAAGGAGGCCGGGACCGGGGCGGTGTTGGTCTCCGGGTCGAAGACCGGCGGGTTGCGGTCGGCGTCCGCGAAGGACTCCGCCAGCTCGTTCTCGGCGAGGCGGGCGATCTCGGACAGGACGCTCTTCGCGGTCTCGGTGTCCATCTCCTCGAACGGACCGGTGCCGTACTGCTGGTCGCGGCCGAGCACCTCGAAGAGGTTGAACTCGATGTCGCGGAGATTCGACTTGTAGTGCCCCATGGCGACGGCTCCGTTAAGGCTCGGGGAGACAGGTTCCTCGTACATACCAATCGGTAACAACATGATGCTACCCGCCGGTAATAACGGCAACCCTTCCGTGCGGACTGTGACCAGGGTCAAGCTCGCACCACACGGTCTTGGCGCCGTGCCCCTGCGTGACTCCCCAGCGCAGTGCGACCGCGTCGAGCAGGGCGAGCCCCCGCCCCGACTCGTCGCCCTCGCCCGCCGGCCGCGGTACGGGCCACGCGCGCGGGTCGGGATCGGTGAGCTCGACCCGCGTACGGGCTGCCCTTCCGTTCCCGGTGACGCGCAGGGTGACGGGCGTGCCCTCGCCGAGGTGGCGGACGACGTTGGCCAGCAGCTCGGTCACGCACAGTTCGGCGTCGCCGGACCCTGCGCCGAGGTGCTCCCGCACGGCGTGCCGCAGCATCGGGGCCGCCCGGGCGGTGGCGGGCAGCCGGATCACGAGCTCGTTCACGGCTGCGCCAGAGCGGCGGCGATCCGCTGCGCGGTGGCCGGGTTGCAGTTGCCGAGGCTGATCAGGGGCGGCGGGCCGCACCGGGCGGCGTAGGAGGGGAGGTGCAGGTCCAGCGAGGGCAGGGTGATCCCGTGCGCGGCGAGCGCGCCGCGCAGTGCGGTGAGGGCCGCGGTCGCCTCGCGGTCGTGGGGATGGTCGCTCATGCGGTTGCCGTTCCTGTGCGGAGTGTGACGAAGCCCTCACAGGCTGGCGCCGCACCCCCTACCGTGGGAAGGGTTTCCGGTTGCGCTGGACAAGTGGCAAATGGTGGTGGTGGGTTGTGCCGGCTCGCAAGGACACGGATGCCTCGGCGAACGTGCCGTCGTTCTACGGCGCGGAACTCCGCTACAAACGGGAATCCGCAGGGCTCACCCTCGACCAGCTGGCCGAGGGCAGCTTCCGGGGCGTGCCGTTCCTGAGCCAGATCGAGCGCGGCGAGCGGCGCATGCCGCTGGACCTGGCCCGGCACGTGGACGCGAAGCTGGGCACGGACGGCTTTTTCGAGCGCCGCTGTGAAGACGCGCGCCGCGCGAGGCAGTCGGGGTACGCCGAGTACTTCGCGGACGTCGCGGAGATGGAACCGTTCGCCGAGACCATCGAGGAGTGGGCTCCGATGCTCGTGCCGGGGCTGCTCCAGACCCCCGCGTACGCGCGGGCGATCAGCCGCGCCGCCATGCCCCGGGCGGCCGACGAGACGATCGAGACGCTGGTGGCGGCCCGGATGGGCCGGGCGAAGCTCTTCGAGAGGGAGTGCCCGCCCGACTTCTGGGTGGTGCTCGACGAGTCGGTGATCCGCCGGCCGGCCCTGCCCGCGCCGCAGATGGCGGAGCTGCTGGAGCACATCGCGGCCGTGGTCCGCCGGACCAGGTCCATTCTGCAGATCGTCCCGGAAACGACCACCGCGCACGCCCTCATGATGGGTATGGCGAAGCTGATGACCTTCCCGGACGCGCCGCCCCTGGTCTACGTGGAGAGCCTGCACAGCGGCCAACTCATCGACTTTCCGGCCCTCGTGAAGGAGTACCGCAGGTCCTACGATCTGTTGAGGGCCGCCGCCTTGCCGCCGGAGGCGTCCCTGGCCCTCCTCGACGCCGCGGCAGAGGACTACCGAAATGGCAAGCAGCGGAATTGACCTGAGCGCCGCGACCTGGCGTAAGAGCAGCTACAGCAACGGCACGGGCGGCGATTGCGTCGAGGTGGCTGACGGCCTCACCGGGGTGGTCCCCGTGCGGGATTCCAAGCGGCCGGACGGCGGGGTCGTCATGATCGGCGCCGCGGCCTGGGGGCCCTTCGTGGCCTCGCTCAAGGGCCCCTGACCGCACCCCGCAGGGGGAGCCGCAGGGGATCCGTGGCCGGTACCGGCCGGTATGGTCGCAGGCGCTCGGTAGGCTTCGGCCCATGTACGGCTATGACCAGAACCCGGGTGCCCAGCAGCAGTACGCCCCCCAGCAGCCCCCGCAGGGGTACGGGCAGGCGCCGCTGTACCCGGAGCCGTCCCCGCCGTCCCTCGCGGACGCCGTGCGGGCCTTCACCACGGGATCCCTCTCGGCCGAGGACTTCCAGCAGGTCTTCGCCTCGTCGAAGGTCTACTGCCCGCGCGGCGAGACCCCGGGGTTCCTGGCGCTGCACAACACGCAGCAGCCGGTCATCCCCATGTTCACCACGCTCAAGGAGCTCCGCCGGTACGCCGGCAAGGAGTCCAAGTACTTCGTCATCACCGGCGCCGAGGTGATCGACCTGCTGCCCACCGGCTACGGCTTCGTCCTCGACATGGAGGGCGACCACCGGATGGTCTTCGACGCGAAGGCGGTCGAGCAGATGGTCGACTTCGCCATGCGCCGCATGTACGGCTAGGCCGTCTCTTTCCGATCTTGCCGGGCCCGCGCCGCCCGGCACCGCACCTCATCCCCCGGACTCCGTCCGGGGGACCCCCAGGTTGTCGGGGCACCCGAGTACGTCCAGTACACGGGCGCCCCTCCGCCTTGCGAGGCACGGCACCGGACGACGGGCTCGACCGACAAGATCCGAAAGAGACGGCCCAGGCGCCGGGCCTGACGGGGGGCGGCATTGCTGAGGGTGCACTTCACGGCCGAGGACCTGTTCAACGTCACCTTCGCCGACGGGCCGCTCCCCATGGTGGAGCTGGCGATGGCCCTGGTGGCCTGGCAGCGCACCGACCAGGCGGCGGTTTTCGGCCGCTGGCGGGCGCATGTCGGCCAGGAGCTCCCCTCCCGGGTGCGGCCCCTGCTGGACCTGTTGCGTCCGGACGGTGACAACCCGCCGTTCGTCGAGCCGTACGCGCGCACCCTGGAGGAGGGCCTGGCCGCGGTACGGGCGGCCGCGCCGCTGCTGACCGGCGAGGAGTTGGCCCGCGCCGCCGCCCGGGCGCCCGGGCCCGACTCCTGGCTGCGGGCGCTGTGGGGCCTGGACCGCGAGGCGTGGGACCAGCTGGGCGGCGCGCTCACGGCGGCCCACGAGAGCCTGGTGGCCCCGCACTGGGCCCGGATCCGGCAGTCCTTCCAGGCGGACGTCGCCTGGCGCACGCGGCTGCTGGCCGCCCATGGCATCAGGGCGTGCCTCGCCAGTACGCGCCCGGCGGCCGACTGGTCCGGGACCGTCTTCGAGGTGGCCCGGCCGCCGCACTACGAGGTCCACCTCGGCGGGCGCGGGCTGATCCTGATGCCCTCGCCGTTCTGGACGGGCCGGCCGCTGGTGGCCGAGCACCCGGACGGGCCGCACGTCCTGCTCTACCCGGCGATGACCCCGCTGCCGCTGACCTCCCCGGGCCCGGCCGAAGGCGCGCTGGACGCGCTGCTGGGCCGGACCAGGGCGGCGGTGCTCCAGAGGCTGGTGCAGCGGCGCACGACCAGCGAGCTGGCCCGGGAACTCGACATCAGCCTCCCCTCGGTCTCGGAGCACACCCGCACCCTGCGCGAGGCCGGCCTGATCACCACCGAGCGGGACGGCAAGGCGGTCCTGCACGCGGTCACGGGCCTGGGCGCCGACCTCCTGCACAGCGGCGGCTGACCCTCCCTTCGGCCCTGCCCGAAAGGATCGCGGGCGGGCCGGCGGCTGCCGAGTATCGGTGCTGCGGGAGAACCCGCACCCACCGATCAGGGGAGAGCACGATGGCGCGTACGTCCTTACGCACGAAGGTCGGGGCCGTGGCGGCGACGGGGGTGATGGCGCTGGGTACGGGGGTCCTGGCGGCGTCTCCGGCCCACGCCGAGTGGCGGGCGCCGATCCACGGCTGCAACTCCGGGGAGGTCTGCATCTACCCGACGGACGCGAACGGCAACGCCACCTGGAACGGGGACCGCCCCTCCAACCGGTACACCCGGTGGGGCGGTCACGCCCTCTACAACCAGGAAAACTGGCACTACGTGGTCAACAATCAGACCGACCGCTGGACCGGGTCCCTGTGCTGGGACTCGGCCGGCGACAACTGCGAGAACTACCGGATCCCGCCCGGCGTGACCTACCTGGTCAACCTCACGCCGTTCAACTCGATCCGCCTCGACACGCCGTAGTCGGAGGAAAACGGCAGGTCGGGGCGAGAGCGGCCCCCGGGGGAATGTCCCCGGGGGCCGCTCTGTTCTGTGGGGTGTGGCAGAAAGTTCGAGTTTCAACTAAACTCGGATCAGAAGGAGGTCCTGACCATGCCCGCAGTGACTGTTGAGAACCCGTTGACGCTTCCGCGCGTGGCCGAGCCGCAGGCCGTCGCCCCGCGCAAGGTGCTGGCCGTCGTCTCCGCTCCGAGTGGGTTCGAGGGTGAGGGATTCCCGGTGCGGCGCGCGTTCGCCGGGATCAACTACCAGTACCTCGACCCGTTCATCATGATGGATCAGATGGGCGAGGTGGAGTACGCGCCGGGCGAGCCGAAGGGCACCCCGTGGCACCCGCACCGAGGCTTCGAGACCGTCACGTACCTGATCGACGGAACCTTCGTCCACCAGGACAGCAACGGCGGCGGCGGAGTCATCAACGGCGGCGACACGCAGTGGATGACGGCAGGTTCCGGCCTGCTGCACATCGAGGCGCCGCCGGAGTCCCTCGTCGTCAGCGGCGGCCTCTTCCACGGCCTCCAGCTGTGGGTGAACCTGCCGGCCTCCGACAAGATGATGCCCCCGCGCTACCAGGACATCGGCGGCGGCAAGGTCACCCTGCTGTCCACCCCGGACGGCGGCTCCCTGCTCCGGGTGATCGCCGGTGAGCTCGACGGCCACGAGGGCCCGGGCATCACCCACACGCCCATCACGATGATCCACGCGACCGTCGCCCCGGGAGCGCAGATCACCCTGCCGTGGCGCGAGGACTTCAACGCCCTGGCGTACGTGATGGCCGGGCGCGGGTCGGTCGGCGAGGACCGCAGGCCCCTCCACACCGGGCAGACGGCCGTCTTCGGCGAGGGCGGATCCCTCACGGTGCGGGCGGACGAGTCCCAGGACTCCAACGCCCCGGACCTGGAGATCGTCCTCCTCGGCGGGCGACCGATCCGGGAGCCGATGGCGCACTACGGGCCGTTCGTCATGAACAGCAAGCACGAGCTCCAGCAGGCCTTCGACGACTTCCAGGCGGGTCGGCTGGGCCGCATCCCCACCACCGCCCGCACCGGTCTCGGCCACCGCGGCGCGGGCCAGGCGGACGAGGAGTAGGCCCGCGGGGCCTCGACGCACCACGGGCCGCGCCCCCTTCCCGGGGGCGCGGCCCGTGCCGTCGTACCGGCGGCGTCCCGTCGGGCGGCCTTTCCGGCCGCAGCGCTAGGCCGTGTCCGGCTGCTTGGACTGCTCGTACAGCTCGAACCAGGTCGACTTGCCCTCGCCGCGGGGGTCCACGCCCCACGCGTCGGCCAGCATCTCCATCAGCAGCACCCCGCGGCCGCTGGAGGCCATCTCGCCCGGGTGCCGCTTGTGCGGGAGCTCGTCGCTGGAGTCGGCGACCTCCACGCGCAGCCGCCGCTCGCCCAGCTCGCCGACCGCCTCGGCCACCAGCAGGGCGTCGCCGTCCGTGTGCACCAGGACGTTGGTGACCATCTCGGAGACCATCAGGACCACCGAGTCCAGTTGCTCCTCGTCGGCCCAGTCGTGCAGCAGCTCCCGGACCTGCCGGCGGGCGCCCGCGATGCGTTCCGGTTCCGCCTGGGCCACGGTCAGCATCGTGCGGCGGGCCGGTCGGACCGGGTGCGCCACCGGCGTCCCGCAGCCGCAGCCCGCGCCCTCGCGGCACAGCAGCACCACGGCTATGTCGTCCTCGCGGCGGTCGGCCAGCGGCCCGGTGGTGTGGTGCGAGGACGGCCCGTGCACGGCCTGGACCAGCAGGTCCGCCAGCGCTTCGAGGTGCCCGGCCGGGTGGCCGCCGCCGGCCTCGTGGGTGTCGGCCTCCAGGACGGCGCGCAGCCGGGCCCAGCCGGTGTCCAGGTCGTGCCCGCCGGTCTCGATGAGCCCGTCGGTGCAGAGCATCATCGTCTCGCCGGGTTCCAGGGTGAACCGGGTGGTCGGGTAGTCGGTGTCGGGGACGATCCCGAGGGGGAGCCCGCCGGCGGTGGGCCGCATCAGGACGGTGCCGTCGGTCATCCGGACCGCGGGGTCGGGGTGGCCGGCGCGGGCCACCTCCAGCGTTCCGGTCTGCGGGTCGCACTCCACGTACAGGCAGGTCGCGAACCTCGGGCTCTGGGCGTCGGAGTCGTCCTCGGCGCCGCCGGACTCCTGGGAGGCGCACAGTCCGGCGAGGAAGCGGGAGGCGCGCGAGAGCACCGCGTCCGGCCGGTGCCCCTCGGACGCGTAGGCCCGTACGGCGATCCGCAGCTGGCCCATCAGCCCGGCCGCGCGCACGTCGTGGCCCTGCACGTCGCCGATGACCAGCGCGAACCGGCCCGACGGCAGCGGGATCATGTCGTACCAGTCGCCGCCGACCTGGAGCCCGCCGCCGGTGGGGACGTAGCGTGCGGCGATCCGCATGCCGGGGATCTCCGGGCCGAGCTGCGGCATCATCGACCGTTGCAGGCCGGTCGTGAGTTCCCGCTCGGATTCGGCCACACCGGCCCGCTGGAGGGCCTGGGCCAGCATCCGGGCCACGGTCGTCAGGACCGACCGCTCGTCGGGCGAGAAGGACGCGGGCTGCTTGAAGGCGGCCATCCAGGCGCCCATGGTGCGCCCGGCCACGATCAGCGGGAGGAAGGCCCAGGACACCCGGTCGAAGCGCTGTGCGAGCGGCCAGGTGGCCGGGAAGCGCCGTTTGTAGTCGTCGGGGGTGGGCAGGTAGATCGCCCGACCGGTACGGACGACCTCCGCGGCCGGATAGTCCGTGTCCAGCAGCATGTCCGTGAAGGGGCCCTCGTCCCCGGCGTCGTGCCCGTGGTGCCCGATGACGGACAGCCGGTCCCCGGCCACACCGAAGACGGCCAGCCCGTCGGGGTTGAAGCCCGGCATGGACAGCGAGGCCGCGACCCGCAGTACCTCCGCCGTGGACCGGGCCTCCGCCAGCGCCCGGCCGGCGTCCAGCAGGAAGGCCTCGCGGGAGCGCCGCCAGTCGCCCGTGATGGGCGTGTGCACGGCGGTCGTGCCCGGCTGCGGCTCGGCGATCTCCTGGATGGTGCCGATCAGCTCGTAGTCCAGGCTTCCGTCGGCCGACCACCGCTCCAGCGGTTTGGAGCGGCTGCGCACGGTCCGCATGACGCGTCCGTCCACGTCCATGATCCGCAGCCGGGCCTCGGCGAGGGTGCCCTCGGCGACGGCCAGGTTCACGATTCCGTTGATCTCGTTCCAGTCCACCGGGTGGAAGCGCGACCGCACGGCCACCTCCGGCAGGACCACCGGTTCGGCGGGCAGCCCGAGGAGCCGGGCGGCCTCCCCGTCGAGGGAGACCGTCCCGGAGGCGTTGTCCCATCGCCACAGACCCGTCGCGACTGCGGCCAGGACATCCTCGGTACGCACCCGGTCATCTTTACAGGTCATATCCGTTACGTGCCTGTTCGCCGGTGACCGGACGCATTTGCGCAGGCTGACGGTAGTGCCCGACCCGCCATCCTCCCGGACGGTAACCTTGGGACGGTTGAATCCACCCTGGTATCGCGAAGAACTGGATGACTGATGCATCGGTACAGGTCCCACACCTGCGGCGAGCTCCGCGCCTCTGACGTCGCCGCCGACGTCCGACTGAGCGGCTGGCTGCACAACCGTCGAGACCTGGGCGGCATCCTCTTCATCGATCTGCGTGACCACTACGGCATCACGCAGCTGGTCGCCCGCCCCGGCACCGCCGCGAACGAGGCCCTCAGCAGCGTCTCCAAGGAGACCGTCGTCCGTATCGACGGCAAGGTCGTCTCCCGCGGTGCGGACAACGTGAACCCGGACCTGCCGACCGGCGAGGTCGAGATCGAGGTCTCCGCGGTCGAGGTGCTCGGCGCGGCCGCCCCGCTGCCCTTCACGATCAACACCGACGACGGTGTGAACGAGGAGCGCCGCCTGGAGTACCGCTTCCTCGACCTGCGCCGCGAGCGCATGCACCGCAACATCATGCTGCGCTCGGCGGTCATCGCCTCGATCCGCTCGAAGATGGTGGCCCTCGGCTTCAACGAGATGGCGACCCCGATCCTCACCGCGACCTCCCCCGAGGGCGCCCGTGACTTCGTCGTGCCGTCCCGCCTGAACCCGGGCAAGTTCTACGCCCTGCCGCAGGCCCCGCAGCAGTTCAAGCAGCTGCTGATGATCTCCGGCTTCGACCGGTACTTCCAGATCGCGCCCTGCTTCCGCGACGAGGACGCCCGCGCCGACCGCTCGCCGGGCGAGTTCTACCAGCTCGACGTGGAGATGTCCTTCGTCGAGCAGGAGGACGTCTTCCAGCCGATCGAGCGCCTGATGACCGAGCTCTTCACCGAGTTCGGCGGCGGCCGCGAGGTCACCTCGCCGTTCCCGCGGATCCCGTTCCGCGAGTCGATGCTGAAGTACGGCAACGACAAGCCCGACCTGCGCGCCAAGCTGGAGCTCGTCGACATCACCGACGTGTTCGAGGGCTCGGAGTTCAAGGCGTTCGCCGGCAAGCACGTGCGCGCCCTGGCCGTCCCGGACACCGCTGCCCAGCCGCGCAAGTTCTTCGACGGCCTCGGCGACTACGCGGTCTCGCTGGGCGCGAAGGGCCTGGCCTGGGTGCGCGTGGGCGAGGACGGTGCCCTGACCGGCCCGATCGCCAAGTTCCTCACCGAGGAGAACGTCAAGGTCCTCACCGAGCGCCTGGGCCTGGTCCCCGGCCACGCCGTGTTCTTCGGCGCCGGCGAGTTCGACGAGGTCTCCAAGATCATGTCCGGCGTCCGCGTCGAGGCGGCCAAGCGCGCCGGCCACTTCGAGGACAACGTCTTCCGCTTCTGCTGGATCGTCGACTTCCCGATGTACGAGAAGGACGAGGAGACCGGCAAGATCGACTTCTCCCACAACCCGTTCTCCATGCCGCAGGGCGGCATGAGGGACCTGGAGGAGAAGGACCCGCTCGACATCCTGGCGTGGCAGTACGACATCGTCTGCAACGGCATCGAGCTGTCCTCCGGCGCCATCCGCAACCACGAGCCCGAGGTCATGCTGAAGGCCTTCGAGATCGCGGGCTACGAGGCCGAGACCGTCGAGCGCGAGTTCGCGGGCATGCTGCGCGCCTTCCGCCTCGGCGCCCCGCCGCACGGTGGCATCGCCCCGGGCGTGGACCGCATCGTGATGCTGCTGGCCGACGAGCCGAACATCCGCGAGACCATCGCCTTCCCGCTCAACGGCAACGCGCAGGACCTGATGATGGGCGCGCCGACGGTCCTTGAGGAGGCCCGTCTGCGCGAGCTGAACATCGCGCTGCGCAAGCCGGTCGAGACGAAGGCGGCCGACGCCAAGCCGGTCGCGGAGTCCGTGCACCCGGACGCTGCGCGCTAAGCGGCAGGCATACGAGAAGGGCCCGGGGTCGACGACCCCGGGCCCTTCCTCATGCCGTGGCTAGAACTTCTCCAGGACGCCCTTGAGGAGGGCCGCGGAGGTCAGTTCGGCGGGGGCGGGACCGGCGTGGAAGAAGCCGGCGTTCTCGGCGTCCAGCTTGCGCAGGAAGTCGAAGGCCTTGGAGTCGTGGTCACCGAAGGCCACGAACTGCCAGTGGATGCCGGGGGCCGCGGTGGCGGCGTCGGTCAGCGCCTGCCGGGCGGGCTGGCGGTTGTCGGGGGCGCCGTCCGTCTGGAAGACGACCAGGGCCGGGCCCTCGCCGCCGTCCTTGCGGTAGTGCTCGACGACGGCCTCGACGGCCACGTGGTAGCTGGTGCGACCCATCCGGCCGAGCTCGGCGTGGCGGCCCTCGACCCAGGAGCCGTAGTGGGTGTCGAGGGTCAGGTCGGCCGTGCCGTCCACCTCCGTGGAGAAGAACACGGTGTGCACGGTCGCCTCGTCGTCGAGGTGCGCGGCGAGGGCGAGGGCGTGGTCGGCGAGGTACTGGGCGCTGCCGTCCTTGTAGAAGCCGCGCATCGACCCGGAGCGGTCGAGGACCAGGTAGACCTTGGCGCGGGCGCCGGCCTTCCCCTTGCCGCGGAGCACCTGGCCGGCGGCCTTGTACGCGGTGGCGACCTCGGGTGCCCGCCGCCGCACGGCTGCCGCCGCGTGAGCGGGCCCGGCCTGGACCCCGGCCTCCGGCCCGGCCTCGTCCTGCGCCTCCGGCTCCGCCGGGGTGTCGGTGCCGGCCTCCGCCTGCGGCGCGTCCGTGTCGGCCACCGCAGCCTGGGGCTCCGTGTCGGCGACTGCGTCGGCCTCGGGCTGCGCCTCCGGCTCCGCCGGGACGGCAACCTCGGCCTCCTCCGCAGCGGGGGCGGTGTCCGGCTCCGCCGGGGCCTCGCCCTGGGCCTGGGGCTCCGCCGCGGCGGCCTCGGGCTGCTCCGCGGGAGCGGTGGCGTCCGCCGCCGGGTCGGCGGTCTCCGCAGCGGCGGCCTCGGCCTTGTCCTGCTCCGCAGGAGCGGCAACCTCTGCCTGGGCCTGCGGCTCGTCCGCGACAGCGGCCTCGGCGGGCTCCGCAGCGGGCGCGGTGTCCGGCTCCGCCGGGGTGTCGGTGCCGGCTTCCGCAGCCTGGGGCTCCGTGCCGGCGACTGCGTCGGCCTCGGCCTCCGGCTGGTCCTGCGCCTGCGGCGCATCGGCGGCGGCCTGCTCGTCCCGAGCCTCCGGCTCCGCGGGAGCGGCGGCGTCCGCCACCGGCTCGGCGCTCTCCGCCTGCTCCGCGGCGGCGGCCTCGGCCTCCGGCTGCACCGGTGCCTGCGGCTCTGCCGCGGTGGCGGCCTCGGCGGGCTCCGCAACGGGGGCGGCGTCCGGCTCGTCCGCGACAGCGGCCTCGGCGGGCTCCGCAGCGGGCGCCGTGTCCGGCTCCGCCGGGGCTTCGTCCTGCTCCGCGGGAACGGCGGCGTCCGCCGCCGGCTCGGCGGTCTCCGCCTGCTCCGCCGCGGCGGCCTCGGCCTCCGGCTGGTCCTGTGCCTGCGGCTCTGCGGCGATGGCGGCCTCGGCCTGCGGCTCTGCCGCGGTGGCGGCTTCGGCCGGCTCCGCCGGGGCGGCAGCCTCAGCGGGCTCCGCGGGAGCGGGGGATTCCGGGCCGGGGTTCGCCGAAGGCGAGGGGCGGCGGGCCTCCGGGACCGTGGGGTCGGCGGCCGGGGCAGGGGCCGTGAGGACCGTGCCGGGCTCGCGATCCCGCGAGGACTGCGGAGGAACCGTCGGATTGTCGAAGGACGCCGCCACGAGGTCGGCGGCGACGTCCAGGGGGGTGCGTTCCGCCTGGTTCGGTACAGCCGCCGAAGTGGCGTCCGAATTTTCCGGAACCGGTTCCGCAGACCGTCCGAACACCTTGCGCAACAAGCTCCGAATACCCATGGGCCAGGCCTTTCGCATGAGTGCGTGCGTCATTTGTCCGTGCTGCGCGGTTGATCCCTGCCCAGAGTGGACACGTAAGGTTATCGGCCGCCCGGCTGGATCTTCGGCAGGGGCGCCTTTCGTGGCGCCCGGCTCCCAGAGGTGATCACGCGGCTCCCGAACTGCCGCCCCGACGTGCCGGGTTCACCAATCGTTCATCCCCGCGCCGCCGCTTCGGCGCAACCCGGGCCTACCGTCGCGGCTGGATTGTTCCGACACGTTGTCGGCGGCCACGCAGCTACTCGGAGGAAACTCGTGCGCAAGCTTCTGCCGTTCATCGGCAACCCGCATGGGAGCGGCCGTTCCGCTCTCACCTGTCGTTACCGCTGTGGCGACGCCTGCTTCCACGAGGTGCCGAACACAAGCGACAACGAGTACGCGGGCGATGTCATAGCCCGTGCCTACTCCCGCCGCTCGATGCTGCGCTCCGCCGCCGTCGTGACGGTCGCCACCGCCGCCGGCTCCGCCGTCGCGCTCAGCGCCTCGGGGCAGACCGCCAGCGCGGCCCCCGCCGTCGACGCTGCGGCGGCCGGTGCGGGCAAGAGCGGCGAGGCCGCCCGCGGCCTTCGCTTCAAGGCCGTCGCGCCGAACACCGACGACAAGGTCACCATCCCCGAGGGCCACGAGCAGAACGTGGTCATCCGTTGGGGCGACCCGATCATCAAGGGCGCCCCGGGCTTCAACGCCGACAAGCAGACCGCGGCCGCGCAGGCCGGTCAGTTCGGTTACAACAACGACTTCCTGAGCCTCCTCCCGCTCGGCGGGGACTACGAGCGCCAGCAGCTGCTCGTGGCCAACCACGAGTACACGGACGAAGTCCTGATGTTCAAGGCGTACGACCCGGCCAACCCCACCCGCGAGCAGGTGGAGATCGCCTGGGCCGCGCACGGCCTGTCCGTGGTCGTCGTGCAGGAGGACCACCGCAGCGGCAAGCTGACCGCGGTCTCCCGCCACCAGCTCAACCGCCGCCTGACGGCCACCAGCGAGTTCCGGATGACCGGTCCGGCCGCGGGCGGCGCGCTGCTGAAGACCTCCGTCGACCCCACCGGCACCAAGGTGCTCGGCACCCTCAACAACTGCGCCGGTGGCACCACCCCGTGGGGCACCACCCTCCACGGCGAGGAGAACTTCAACCAGTACTTCGGCAACGCCGGCCAGGTCACCGACCCCACCGCCGCCGCCCGCCTGAAGCGCTACGGCATGACCACCGGCGCCACCGAGCGCAAGTGGGAGCGCTTCGACAAGCGCTTCGACGTGGCCCAGGAGCCCAACGAGTCGCACCGCTTCGGCTGGGTCGTCGAGCTGGACCCGTACGACCCGAACTCCGTGCCGCGCAAGCGCACCGCGCTGGGCCGCTTCAAGCACGAGGCCGCGCAGCCCCGTCTGACCGAGGACGGCCGCCCGGTCGTCTACATGGGCGACGACGAGCGCTTCGACTACTTCTACAAGTTCGTCTCCTCGAAGCGGATGAAGAAGGGCAATTCGCGCGCGGCGAAGGAGCACAACCTCACGCTGCTCGACGAGGGCACCCTCTACGTCGCCAAGCTCACCGGTGACACCCCGGCCGCCGAGCTCGACGGCACCGGCAAGCTGCCCTCCGACGGCGAGTTCGACGGATCCGGCGTCTGGATCAAGCTGGCCACCGGCAATGTCTCGCACGTCGAGGGCATGACCGCCGAGGAGGTGTACGTCTTCACGCGCCAGGCCGCCGACAAGGTGGGCGCCACCAAGATGGACCGCCCCGAGGACGTCGAGCCCTCCCCGCGCACCGGCCGCGTCTACGTCGCGCTGACCAACAACACCGACCGCGGCAAGCCCGGCAAGGAAGGCGCCACCGAGGCGAACCCGCGCAACCTGAACAAGCACGGCCAGATCCTGGAGCTCGCCGAGAACTTCGACGACCCGGCCGGCGACGGTTTCGCCTGGCGGCTCTTCCTGGTCGCCGGCGACCCGAACGACCCGGCGACCTACTTCGCAGGCTTCCCCAAGGACAAGGTCAGCCCGATCTCCTGCCCGGACAACGTGGCCTTCGACCCGCACGGCAACCTGTGGATCTCCACCGACGGCAACCAGCTCGGCTCCCACGACGGCCTGTTCGGCGTCGCGACCAGCGGTGAGCGCCGCGGCGAGCTGAAGCAGTTCCTGACCGTGCCGCGCGGCGCCGAGACCTGTGGCCCGCTGATCCAGGACAAGCGCGTCCTGGTGGCCGTCCAGCACCCGGGCGAGATCGACGGCGCGTCCGTCGAGAAGCCGCAGTCGGTGTGGCCCGACGGACCCGGCAAGATCGTCCGCCCGGCCGTCGTCTCGGTCTGGCGCAAGGACGGCAAGAACATCGGCGTCTGATCCCGATCCTGATTCCGTGCGGAGGGCGGTGTTTCACGTGAAACACCGCCCCTCCGTGGTCAACTTCCCTCCGGTAGACGCCCGACGGGAAGCCTGAGCGTCGTCGACGCGCCCCCGTCCGGGGCGTTGGCGAAGCTCAGCGCGATCTCCAGGACCGCCGCCTGTCCCGCCACGATCGTCAGACCCAGTCCATGGCCGCGTCCGCGCCCCGGGTCTCCGGTGCGGAAGCGCTGCGGACCCTGCTCGATCAGTTCGGGCGGGTAACCGGGCCCGTGGTCGCGGACCGTGACCACCGGGCCCTCCACGGTCACCTCGATGGGCGGCCGGCCGTGTTTGTGGGCGTTGACCAGCAGGTTGGTCAGGATCCGGTCGAGACGCCGCCGGTCGGTGAGTACCGCCGCGTCGCGGATCACCCGTACCGAGACGGCGGGCCCGGCTCCCGCCACGGCCCGCTCCACCGCCCGGCCGAGTTCCACCCGGGCGAGATCGGCCTGTTCCACGCCCGATTCGAGCCGGGAGATCTCCAGCAGATCCTCGGTCAGCAGGTGCAGGGCCTTCAGCCGGTCGTTGATCATCTCCTTGGGGCGGCCCTCGGGCAGCAGGGCCGCCGCGGCGAGCGAGCCGGTGAGCGGGGTCCGCAGCTCGTGCGCCACGTCCGCCGTGAAGCGCTTCTCCGCCTCCAGCCGCTCCTGGAGCGACGCCGCCATCAGGTCCAGTGCCTGGGCCACGTCCCGTACCTCGTCGCGGTCCCGGGAGCGGCGGCCCGACCGCCTGTCGTCCGCGCGGGTGGGGAAGCCGACCCGGGCGTCGAGGTCCCCGGCGCTGATCCGGCGGGCCACGGCGGCGGTCGTCGCGAGCCGTCGGCTGATCCGGTCGGCGAGGAAGAGGCCGGCCAGCGCCACCACGCCGGCGGCCACCACGGCGGAGGCGAGGATCGCGGTGTCGATGTCCCGCAGCCGGTCCCGGGTGCCCTCGAAGGGGATCCAGACGGCGAGGGCCTGCTTGTCGGCGGGGGCGGCGCCCCACATGACGGGTTTGCCGTCGTAGGCGCCGACCATGCTGCCGGTGTCGCCGCGAGCGACCAGGTCGCGCAGCGGGCGGGGCAGCTGGGGCGGGTCGAGGACGATGTTCACGTCGCCGTGCGTGGTGCCGTACTCGTAGTGGCTGAGGGCGTGCTCCAGGGCCGCGCCCGCGTCCTTGCGGACCTCGCCGACGATCTGGGCCGCGACCACGTTGTGCACCAGGATCCCGAGTGCGGCGGCGACCGTGCAGCACACCGCCGTGGTGGTCAGGGCGATCTTCCAGCGGAGGCTGCTCAGCGCGTGCATCGCTGTGCGTCCTGGCCGAGCGGTACGCCGCTGATGGAGGCGCAGTCGTCGAGGGTGAGCTGGCTGAGGTTCATGATCCCGGCCTTCGGGTCCCACACGTAGTCGGAGACGGCGAAGTAGGCGGGGTTCGACGTCGGCTCTCGGACCGCCAGGTGCTCGGCGGCGACCTCCACCCCCTCCAGCACTGCCCGTCTTGACAGGATGCGGGCGATCCTCCCGTCGTCCTGGACGGTGTAGACGCGCAGCTCGCTGAGCCGGCCGTCGATGTCGAGGGCGGTGATCAGCTCCTCCCGGCCGTTGCCTGTCAGGTCGTGGAAGACCGGGGGCCGCACCGGGCAGTCGGGGCCGCCGTCCACAGCCTGTGTGCAGAGCGCGAGCCGCTGGACGCCCCGGGGATCGACGAGCCGGCCCGTGCCGCCGTCCTGCTCGGTGGCGGAGGTGACGTCGGCGCGTACGACGCTCACCGGGTTCACCGTGCGCATGCTGAGGCCCGCCACCTTGGGCAGGTCCGGCACCACGGAGGCCGTGCCCGGCTTCTGGGCCGGGTCGGGCGGGTCGGGGCGGATGTCCTTCCACAGGCTCTGCGGGGCGTGCACCGTGCCGAGGTCGCCCTCGCTCTGCAGCCCCTCCACGTCGGCGCACCCCGCCAGGGCCAGGGCGAGGACCAGGACGGCCGGGGCGCGGTACATGCTCCGATGCTCCCCCGTCCGCTCCCACCCGGCCCGGTCAGCGCTCCGGCTGGGTGATGGCGCGGGCCGCCGCCAGCTCCTGGTGCACGGGTGCCAGGACGCCCGCCCCGTCGCCTTCCGGTTCGCCCTCGACCCGTACCGGGGTGGTGCTGCTGCGGACCCGGTCGGCCAGTTCGCGCAACTGTCGCGCGATGGCCGCCACCTCCTCGGCCGCGGGGGGCGGTGCGCCGTGGTCGACCCGGACCCGGGCGGCGGTGGACGCGTCCACGATCCGCTCGACGGCGACCACCAGCGGCCACCACGCGGCGGCCCGGGTGCCGGTCGGCGGTGGCTCGGTCAGTGCCCGTTGGAACTCGCTGCGTACGCCCGACAGGTCGCGGTAGAGCCGCCGCCGGGCCTGGAGGCGGGCGGTCCGGGCCGCCGCGAGCGCCGCCTCGTCCGCGGCCGGCGCGAAGGCCCGTTCCACGTAGCGGGCGGCGTCGTCCACGGTCTCGGCGAGCCGGTCCCCGATCCGGGTGTGCCAGCTCTCGGGCCACAGCAGGTATCCGGCGATCAGGGTGATGGCGCAGCCGATCAGGCTGTCCAGCAGCCTGGGGCGGATCAGGTCGAAGCCCTGGTGGTTGAGCAGGTCCGAGAGCAGCAGGATCACCGGGGTGATCGCCGCGGTCTGGAAGGCGTAGCCCTTGGCGGAGAAGACCGGGATCAGCGCGCCGAGCACCACCATCACCGGCACGTCCCACCAGCCGCGCGGTACCTCGGCGAGCACGGCGGCGGCGACGACGAGCCCGATCGCGGTGCCGAGGGCGCGCAGCAGGGCCCGGGAGAACACCGAGCCGAAGTCCGGTTTGAGGACGAAGGTGACGGTCAGGGCGATCCAGTAGGACCGTTCGAGCTCGACGACCGACACGAGCGACTGGGCGAGGCCGATGCACAGCGCGAGCCGCAGGCCGTAGCGCCAGGAGGCCTCGGACATCATCATGTCGCGCACGGCCCGCCGGGCGCGCACCTTCAGTGCGGCGGGCCGGCCGAGGCGGTCGTCCACGTTGTACGGGTCCGCCTCGGCGAGGTGCACGATCTTCGCGGCGTGCCGCAGCGCCGCGTCGACGGCCCGTTCGGCGGGGGTGCGGGCTTCGGGCAGGTCGAGTACGGGCGCTGCGGTGCGGCCCTCCTCCACGGCCGTCGCGAGTTCCCGTACGGCGGCGGGGATCTCGGGGGGCAGCGGCCGGCCGCGCAGGTGGGCGGCGGGTGCGGCCTCCACCAGCGGGATCACCACATTGAGCTGGGCGAGCATGCGGACGAGCGACTGGCTGCGTCCGTGCACGCGGGCCCGGCGGCCCAGGATGAGGTCGTAGGCCTGGTCGAGTTCCTTGGTGACCCGGCGGCGCCGCTCGTCGTAGAGGTCGCCCGGGCCGCCGGCGGCTTCCAGGGCGTCCGCCAGGGCCCGGTAGGTGGCGGCGACCGCCGACCGTTCGGGCCGGCGGCCGCGCAGCGGCCAGCCCAGCAGGGTCAGCGCGAGGACGAAGAGTCCGCCCGCGGCCAGGAGCAGCGGGGCGATCCACCAGGGCTGCGGCATCGGGAGCCCGGCGCCGACCACGGCGTTGAGCAGGAGCAGCAGTCCGGACACGGAGGCGACCGTGCCGATGGAGGAGATCATCCCGGAGACCAGGGCGATGAGGGTGAGCACGCCGACGGCCACCCAGCCGTGCCCGAAGACGAGGGTGCCCAGGGCCACGCCGACGGCGCCGAAGAACTGCGGGACGGCGATGTTCAGGACGCGCATCCGGTAGGCGTCGGCGGTGTCGCCGATGACTCCGGACAGGGCGCCCATGGAGGCGAGTGCGCCGTATTCGGGTTCGTTGAGGGCGAAGCCGACGGCGAGCGGGACGGAGAGGGCGACGCCCGCTCGTGCCGCGGCGGCCCAGGGGACGGGCGCGGTGGTCGGCTTCAGCCCTTCGAGCAGCCAGCCGGGCGGAGCCAGCGGATGGTGCCGGGCTCGCCGCGACGATATGTGTTCGGTGCGTTCGGTGCTCATTCCCGCTTCCGTGCGGCCGCTCGCGAATCGGTTCTTCTGGGCTCTTCTGCGCCGTTCTGCGCGTGTTGTACCTTCCGAGCTTATGGGGTGCGGCGCAGTCGTCCCATCACCCAGGCGGTGAGAGCCGCCGCGAGCCCGATGAGCAGTACGACCCAGGCGGTGGTCCGCAGGAACGCGGTGAGGGCGTCGTACACAGCGCCGGCCGCCGCGCGGTCGATGTCGGCGGGCAGATCGTCCAGGGTGAGGCGGCGGCACACCTCCACCGTGAGCCACAGCAGGCCGGCCCCGACCGCCAGTCCCAGCCCGGTGGCGATGACGGCGCGGCGCCGTCGGACGGCGACCGCGACGGCCGACACGGCCAGGACCACGGTCAGTGCGGGCAGCCAGACGCCGGCGATCTGGAGCATGCGGAATCCCTTCCGGAGGGCGCCGAGGTTGTCGTACTCCATGACCTCCACGGACAGCCGTGTCACGGGGATGCGGTCCGCGAAGGGCACCTGGTCGGCGACGAGTTCGCTCTTGATCTGGGCGACGACGGGCGCGAGGTCGATGGTGACGGCGTTGCCGCGGCCGGTGGTGAGCGCGTGGAGGAAGGCGGCGTGGGCGGCGCGGTTGGCCGCGTCCCAGGCCGTGCGGTAGGCGGGGGTGTCGGCGAAGGAGTGCAGGGCCTCGCCGAGCAGGGCGTCGACCCCGGCCTGGAAGGGGCCCGCGTCGATCTGCCCGGTGAGGGCGCGGGCGGTGTGGGTGACGACGACCTCCTGCACGGCGGGGTCTTCGGCGAGGGGGGACATGGCCGCGGTGTAGCGGTCCGCGTTGCCCAGATCGCGGTCGGCCCAGTACGCGACGGCGCTCGCGGGCACGAGGAGGGCCACGAGCACGATGAGTACCGCCGACAGGATGGTGCGCACGTCACCAGGGAAAACGCGGACGGTCCGGGGCGCGAGCGGTGTTGCTGCGGGCGGGTGGTGGGCCGCCCGACGGCGTGGGATCCTTGCCTTCCTTATCCTGGATATCTAATATCCAGATTATGAAGATGAGCGAGGGCGTCGAGTGGGCGCTGCACAGCTGCGTCAACCTGGCCTGGAGCGGACCGGACCGTGCGGTCTCGGCGGCGCGGCTCGCCGCCTGGCACGACCTGCCGGCGGCCTACCTCAACAAGCAGCTGCAGGCCCTGGCCCGGGCGGGCATCCTCAGCTCCAGCCCCGGGCCGCGCGGCGGCTTCCGGCTGGCCCGACCGCTCGCCGCCGTCTCGCTCATGGACGTGGTCGCCGCCGTCGAGGGGCCCGAGGAGGCCTTCCGGTGCGCGGAGATCCGCAGGCAGGGGCCCGGGGCTGGCGAACCCGCGCCCGACGGCGCGGCCGGCGCCGACTGCGCCATCGCGCACGCCATGACCCGGGCCGAACTGGCCTGGCGCAAGGCGCTGGCGGCCCAGAACCTCGACGAGATCCGACAGCAGGCCGAACGCCAGGCCCCGGAGGCCCCGCGGCGGCTCCGCGCCTGGCTCGCCGCGCAGTAGCAGCAGGCACCGCACGCACGCACGGACACGGAAACAGGGAGCTCGGCATGACGCGCAGCATCATCAACCCGGCAGGACTCCACACCCCGACCGGCTACGGCTACAGCCACATCGTCTCCGCCCCCGGCGAACAGGTCTTCATAGCCGGCCAGTACGGCTCCGACGAAAGCGGCCACGTCGTCTCCGACGACTTCGCCGACCAGGTGGAACGAGCCTTCGCCAACCTCCGCACCGCCCTCGCCGCGGCCGGCCTCGGCCCCGCCGACGTGGTCCGCATCGGCACCTACATCGTCGGCCACGACCAGAAGAAGCTGGAGGTGCTCCTGAAGCACCTGCACGCCACCTGGGGCACCGAGCTCCCCGCCCAGACCCTCATCGGGGTCGCCTCCCTTGCCCTGCCCGGCATGCTCTTCGAGATCGATGCCGTGGCGGTGCGCACGCCCTGACCGCTGATCCACTTGCCGGTCGGAGGCGGCGGGTGTGCCCTGGAGGATGGGAGAGAGGAGCCCGTCATGGCACATGCGGCACCCGCTGCCCCCAGGCAGCACCGGCAGATGGCGGACATGACCCACCTGAGCAAGGGCGCCTACGTGAGGCCGCTGCTCCTCGGACTGGTCTACGGGGTCTGGTGCGCGTTCATCGAACGCCAGGAGGGCCCGGTCACCGCGGCCAACGTCTTCTACGGCATCCTCTGCGGCGTGATCTTCGCGGGGATCATGTTCGGCCTGGCCAGGGTCGGCCCGCGGATGATGCGCGAACTCCACGCCGCCGCGTACGGAGCCTTCGGCGGCATCGCGGTGGGCTACCTGCACAGCCTCACCGACGAGTCCATCCTCACGTCCGTGGTGATAGGCCTGGCGGTCGCCGTGGGCGTCGGCGCCACCGCCTTCTACCGCTACTACACGCACGAGGACTGAGCAGGACCGCCCGCCCGGCTTTCACAGGGGCGCCGGCTCCCCCGCCCGCGGTCGAGGGCGGGGGAGCCGGCGCCCCTCCATCTCCGCGCGCGATCGCTAGGCGGCCGAGTCGCCGGCCGCCGTCCTCGCACCGACCGTCCGGGAGGCCACGGCCGTCTGCGCGGCCATGGCCTGCTGCGGTTCACTCTCGTCCTCTACGGACGGTGCCGGGGTCTTCGGCGGGGCGATCGGCTCGGACTGGCGGACGGGCGGCGCGAAGCGGGAGACCTCGGCGCGGAGCATGGCGTTCAGTGCGGCGTACGGATCGATGGGCATGGCGGAACCTCACGGTGCTCAGGGGGGTGTGGGGGGTGCGCTGGGGACTCGGTCCGCTCAGCAGCGCAGCACCACGCTCCGCACCGTCCGCAGGGACAGGGCCGGTTCGGCCGCCTCCGTGCGCGGTCCGCGCCCCGGGGCATCGCCCTGTTTCACGTGAAACACCGCGCGCGGGGCCCGCTGCGCGCAGACCGGCCCGCGCGCGGACGACCGTACGGCCGCGCGTGCCTCGGGATCGGCCGCGGGATCGGACTGGCCCTCCGTGGGCTCGGCGGGCTCGCCGGGGGCCGAGGGCTCCACGGGGGCCGAGGACGCAGGGCGGTACTCCGCCGCGGCCGCACCGGCCGGACCGGCACCGAACACACACAGCAGCACGACGCAGGCCGCGGTGAGCGCCCTCGTCAGTGCCGTGCGTGCGTGTCGCCTCCAGGTCATGCGAGGGGTGTGCCCCGCCACGCCGGAAGACTCCCGGACGGACCTCGATAAGCCCCCGACCGGGGGACGAAGACACTCCCCTCGGCTGACAGTCCGCCAGATGTCAACTGGTGCTGCGGTGTCCGGTCAGCCGGGCCAGCACGGCGGTCTCCCCGTCGATCACCCGCAGTTGGGCGCGTCCGGGCGGCTCCTCCCGCCCGGACGCCCTGCCGGGCGAGACCCGTACGACCGTGAACACGGCCGTACGGCGGTCCGTGCGCAGGATCTCGACGGTCCTGCCCCGGCGCAACTCCCCCAGCCGGAGCCCGGTTCCGGTGACCACGGCGGTGCCGGCGGAGCCGGGCGCCGGCCCCGCGGAGTCCCAGGACGCCTCCTCGCCCTCACCGCCGACCGGCACGTCGACGTCCAGGGCGGGGATGCGCAACCGCAGTGGCCGGGCCGCCCGCAGGGGTCCGGATACGGTCCTCAGCGGTCCGGCGGCGACCCTGCGCGGCCGGGTCGCCGCCCCGGGCCGGCCCGCGCCGGACTGCTCCAGTTCCCGTACGAGGCGGCGGTGGCCGGACAGGCCCAGCGCCCGCGAGGGCAGTGCGTCGTCGGTGGTCGCGGCTGCGGGCGCGGCACCCTCGGTCCGCTGCAACACCACGACGGTGGTGGTCAGCAGAGCCACCGTCAGAGAGGCGACGACCCACTTGGCGCGGGGCATGGGATTCCCTCCTGTCCGGCTCGTGCGGCCGGGTCATGTGAGCAGTGGACACTTCCTCTGCCCATCGGCACACCGTGAAACACGAGGGACTGACATGGAGTCACGGGCGTGTCTTCGCACGATCGGGGAGTCTTCGCAGCTCGCACCGGTTGGGCGCACCGGCTGCCGGGGTCGGCGCGGGTACGCCCGAACGGGTGAGGGGTCAGTGCTGCCCGGTGACCCCGGCCGGCGGGGTCACAGGACGACGGCCGCCGTGCCCGCCCCCATGAGCGCGGCGGCCAGGTGCATGGCCGGATGGCCGTAGTCGCCGTACCAGAGGTGGCGGGCCAGGCCGCCGAGCGCGGCCAGGGCGGCGATGATGCCGATCTGGCCGAACAGCGTCACGGCGCAGCAGGGAGCCAGGAGCAGCAGGAAGGAATTCAGCCAGAAGGGTGCGGCACCCGTCCAGCCCCGCCATTCCCTGATCGCCGTCGCCATGGACTATCGGCCTTTCATCGTCAACTCGTCGGCTGCACAGCCTCCTTGGGTGCGGGGGCGGGCACAAGGGCCCGTTCGGCTAGAAAACCGAAGGCCAGGCCGAAAGTCGTCCACAAGGTGGTCTGGATGGCCAGGGACGCGAGGCGGAAGTCCCAGATCAGAGCGGCCGGGAAGCCGGCCGGGACCTCGTTGATGCCGGGCAGGACCGCGTATGAGATTCCGATGAGTACGACGAAGGCCGTACCGGCGGTGACCGACGCGTTCCAGTGGCCGAGCTTCGGCGCGAGCCGCCGCCCGAGGATCACCGCGCCGGCGGCCAGCAGCGCGCTGAGGACGATCATCAGGAGGTAGAGGGCGGTCCGCCGGGCCGCCGTGTCGGGGTCGCCGACGGCCGGCGGGTTGGCGGGGTACTTGAAGAAGGGCACCAGGGTCACGGTGACGAACAGGCCCGCGGTGGCCAGCGCGGCCGTGGCCCGCGGACCGAAGCGGCCGATGCGGCCGAGTGCGAAGCAGTGGACGAGCGCGGCGATGCCGCCGAGCGCGACGCCGTAGAGCACGACGCCGGTGCCGAGACCCGCCGTGGCCTGGAGGGTCCGGCTGACCGGGGCCTCTCCGCCGTGGTCGTGTCCGGCCCCGGCGGCGGCCTCTTCGATGGCGATGGCCGCGTCCACCTTGGACTCACCGAGGAGGTACGCGACGAGGAAGGCGGCCACGCCGGCCAGCAGGCCGGCGAGCATGCCCCGGACGAGCAGGGCGCGGGGGGATGCGGAGTTCATGGTTCGGTTCCCTTGCTGGGACGGATCCCTTGCCGAGGGGCGGTCGGTGGCAGGGGAAGCGGGTCAGTGGCAGGGGAACCCGAGCAGGTGGCGGCCGTCGTGCAGCCACTCGTGGATGGTCTCGCCCTCGAAGACGGCGGTGGCGCCCTGCTCGGCGCCGACGAAGTAGAGCAGGACCAGCATCAGGACGCCGACGAACACCGCCCACGGGGCGAGTGCGGAGAGCGAGATGGGGGCGATGGCGGGGGCGTTCGTCGTGGGCACGGCGGAGTTGGCCATTGCAGAACCTCCAGAGGGAACACGCGTCCCGGTCAGTGGTGCGCTCGACGACGGTGGCGGGTCTGACTTGCCTCCCCCTCCGGGAGGATTCACAGTGGCGCGACCGTGCCGGATTCTCACCGGATCTTCCGTCGTACCGTCGTCGTGGACTTGTCTCGTTCGTGACGGTACCGCGCTTACGCTCCCCTTATGAAGAGTCAGTCGGTGCGTGTTCACCTCGTGCGCCCCCCATTGGACGCAGCGGCCCGACAGGGCCGTTTCGGTCACGCACGGCCCTGTCCCGGCTACGAGGGCCTGCGCGGTCAGGACACCGGGGAGTGGGCGGGACGCACCCTGGACGAGGTGGCGGCCGAAGCCCCGGAGGCCCTGCGCGCCTGGCTGACGGACCCCGGGTACGCACCCCCGGGCGGGGAGTCCGTGGACGCGCTGATCGCCCGCGTCGGGGCGGAGCTGGCCGCACTGGCCCCCGGCACGCACCGGGCGGAGGTCGACCAGGCCGTCGTACGGGCGGCCGTGGTGCATGCCCTGGAGCTCCCGGCGGCGGCCTTCTGGCGGCTCGACGTGCGGCCGGAGTGGGTCACCACCCTGACCGGACGGGCCGGGCGCTGGAACCTCCTCGTCGGCCGGCCGCAGGACGAGCTGCCCGGGACGTAACGGGGCCGGGCCCGGACCCCGCGACGCGGTCCGGGCCCGGCTCACGACGGGCGCGGGCCCGCTACGCCACGATCCAGTCGGACGTCGCGATCACCGGCTGCACGCCGTCACGGTGGATGGTGCCCTCGATCAGGCCGTACATGCGGTCCGCCGCGAAGTAGACCTCGTTGTCGTTCTTGAGGCCGAACGGCTCCAGGTCGACGAGGAAGTGGTGCTTGTTGGGGAGGTTGAGCCGCACCTCGTTGACCCTGGGGCAGTTGTCGAGCACCCGCTCGGCCATCTGGTTCAGGGTCTGCTGCAGCGAGTACGAGTACGTCTCCGCGAAGGCCTCCAGCATGTTCTTGCGGACCTTCTTGTACGCCTGGTCCCAGTCGTACCCGGGGTCGTCGGCGGCGAGCGCCGAGTGCGCCCAGCGCGCGGTGACCTTGGTCGCCAGGATGCGGTCGTACGCCTCCTTGAGCGTCGTGTACTTGTCCTTGATGTAGCCGTGGAACTCGGAGTTCGTCGAGTTCATCACCGTCAGGTCCTTCAGGCCCGAGATGACCTGCAGGCCCGTCGTCTCGCTGTAGGTGATCTGCGCGGTGCGCACCTCCTGGCCCTTGAGGGCGAAGGAGTGCTGCTCCTTGCGCGTCGGGACCGGGATGCGCTCCCAGGCGAATTCCTCGATACGGATCTGGGCCTCGCGGATCGGCGCCTGCGAGGAGACGAAGTGCTTGGCGAGCAGGATGCCGAAGGCCTCCGGCGACTCGATGCCGTGCTCCTTGCCGAAGGCGTACACCGTGTTCTTGGTGGTGTCGGTCGGCAGGCAGTTGGCGTTGTCGCCGGTGAGGTGGACGTCGCGGAACTCACCGCGGAGCGCGACCGAGACGTTGAGGTCGCGGATCTCGTGCCAGGAACCGTCGTTGCCCTTGCGGGTCACCTTCACGATGCGGTTCTCGGCCTTGCCGTACTGGTTCTGGGCCAGGACGTGCTTGCTCATGCTGTCTTCCTTCGGGTACTCGGGAACACGGAGTCCGTACTTCTGGATCCCGTACGCCCGGCGTCCAGCGGTCGTCCCGCTCCCCGCCGTTCGGCCCCGAGGGGGCCGCCCCGGGACTGACGTGCATCCCGGTCCGTAGGTGCTTGGCCTGTTTTGCGTTCGCGGCCTGCACGGATTGCAGCATGCGCACGGCGGGTCAGCCACCGCACGGATCCTCCGAACACCGGCACCAGCGGATTGGGCGACCCCACAGATCCGCAGGTCAGACAGTGTGTGCGTCGGCCACCGTCAGAGCCTCGTCCAGGATCCGCAGCCCCTTCGCGACATCCTGCGGCGCGATGTTGCAGGCCGGGGCGACGTGGATCCGGTTGCCCGCGATCAGCGGCCAGAGCCCGCCCTTCCTGCAGGCGGCCCCGAACTCCGCCATCGGTGCGTTGTCCGCCCCGGCCGCGTTGTACGGGACCAGCGGCTCGCGCGTCTCCTTGCTGCGGACGAGTTCGAGGGCCCAGAACGTGCCGAGGCCGCGGACCTCCCCGACCGAGGGGTGGCGTTCGGCGAGCGCGCGCAGGCCGGGCCCGAGGAGCTCGGAGCCGGTGCGCGCGGACTGGTCGACGACGCCCTCCTCCTCCATGACGTTGATCGTGGCGACGGCGGCCGCGCAGGCCAGCACGTGCCCGGAGTACGTCAGCCCGCCCGGGTAGGGCCGGCGGGCGAAGGTCTCGGCGATGGCAGCCGAGATGGCCACACCGCCGAGCGGTACGTAGCCGCTGGTGACGCCCTTGGCGAAGCAGATCAGGTCGGGGGTGACGTGCCAGTGCTCGGAGGCGAACCATGTACCGGTGCGCCCGAAGCCGACCATGATCTCGTCGAGGACGAAGACGATGCCGTAGCGGTCGCAGAGTGCTCGGACCCCGGCCAGGTAGCCGTCGGGGTGCACGAGCACGCCGGGGGCGCCGCCGACGGTCTCCAGGATGATCGCGGCGATGGACTGCGGGCCCTCGAAGACGATGGTGTCCTCCAGGTGGCGCAGGGCCCGCTCGCACTCCTCGGCCTCCGTCGTCGCGTAGAAGGGCGAGCGGTAGGCGAAGGGCCCCCAGAAGTGCACGACGCCGGCGGTCGCGGAGTCGTTGCCGAACCGGCGGGCGTCACCGGTCAGGTTGATCGCGGTGGAGGTGGCGCCGTGGTACGAGCGGTACGCGGACAGGACCTTGGGCCGCCCGGTGTGCAGCCGGGCCATGCGGACGGCGTTCTCCACCGCCTCGGCCCCGGCGTTGGTGAAGAAGATCTTGTCGAGGTCGCCCGGGGTGCGCTCGGCGATCAGCCGGGCCGCCTCGGAACGCACGTCGACGGCGAAGCCGGGCGCGACGGTGCAGAGCCTGGCCGCCTGCTCCTGGATGGCCGCGGTGACCTTGGGGTGCTGGTAGCCGATGTTCGTGTAGACCAGGGCGCTCGAGAAGTCGAGGTAGCGGTTGCCCTGGTAGTCCCAGAAGTACGACCCCTCGGCGCCGGCGACGGCGAGGGGGTCGATGAGCTCCTGCGCCGACCAGGAGTGGAAGACGTGCTTCCGGTCAGCGTCTTTCACGGTCGTGAGGGCGTCGGCTTCTGCGTTCATGAAACGAGAGTAGTCGTCCAGGATGTGGACACGGCGCGGGCCGCCCCGCGCCTCCCGCGGCGCGCGCCGGCCCCGCGACCGCCTGCCGGAAGCGGAACCCGCGGCCGCGGGATCAGCCGACCAGGACGCCCCGCGCGAGCTCCCGTACGGCCTCCGGGGCAGCCCCGGCGGGGTCCCCGGGCCCCGTGCGGTCCCCGTGCTTCGCGTACGCGTCACCGAGGGCGGCGCGCGCCGCGTCCTCCACCCGGGCGGCGTCCGCCCGCGAGTGGTCGGGGCCGCCGCGCACGGCCAGGGCCGCCGCCAGCAGCCGCGCCGCCTCCCGGGGCCGGTCCAGCCGCAGCGCCTGGTCCGCGACGCCGACCAGCACCTGGGCGAGGGTGGGGGCGTGCCCGGCGGCCAGGGCCAGGTCGAGCGCCTCGGCCCGGTGCGCGCGGGCGGCCGCCGGCCCGACCTCCGCCGCGTCCAGGTACCCGAGCGAGTCGAGGACCACCGCCCGGAAGACCGGGTGCACGGCGACCTCGCGGATCGCCTCCCGGGCCCGTGCCAGTTCCGACCGGGCCAGGTCCGGCTCGCCGTTCCAGCGCGCCAGGTCGGCCCTGCCATGCGCCACCATGGCCAGTGCCTCCGGCCATCCGGCCGCCGCCGCGGCCCGCTGCGCCCGCTCCATCGTCGCGGCGCCGCCCGCCGGGTCCCCGGCCAGCTGGCGCAGCTGGGCCTGCCGTACCCAGGCGTACAGCCGGTCCTCGACGGCCCCGAGCTCGCCGAGGACCGCGACGGCCTCCTCGTAGTGGCCGATCGCCGCGGTGTGATCGCCGCGCCGGGCCACCAGGTCGGCCAGCAGCGTCAGCGCGAAGGAGGTCCCCCAGCGCTCCCCGAGCCCGCGGAAGCCCGCCAGGGCCGCCGCGATCGCGGTTTCCGCCCGCTCGGGACGGCCGCCGGCCCCGAGCAGGGTCTTGGCCCCCTCCAGCAGGCCCTGTGCCCGTACCCAGGGGTCCTCGTCGGACTGGGCACCCTCCCAGGCGTCCGCCGGCGGGGCCTCGCCCGCGGCCGCACTGCGCAGGATCCGGTCCAGCGGGTCCAGGAAGCGGACCACCGGATGCCGGCTCTCCGTCCGCCCGGCGAGCCGCACCCCCTCGCGCAGCAGCTTCGCGGTCTGCCGGTCGTCGCCCAGTCCGGCCGTCGCGAAGAGCACGGCCAGCGCGCACGCGACGGCGCGGGACTCCTCGTACCGGCCCTGTGCGTCCTCGGCGCCGTCGGGGTCCGCGCCGTCGGGGTCCGCGGGGTCGGGGCCGTCCCCCGCCCGGTCCGGCAGTGCCAGCGCCTGCGCCGCCAGCTGGGCGCCGTCCGCCTTGTGCCCGCTCAGCCACCAGTACCAACCGGCCGCCGCCACCAGCCGTACGGCGGGCCGCGCCTCGCCCGCCGCTATCGCGCCGCGCAGCGCCGCGGACAGGTTGTCGTGCTCCGCTGTGAGCCGTGCGAGCCATTCCAGCTGTTCGGACCGGCGCAGGTACGGGTCCGCGGCCCGGGCCAGCTCGGTGAAGTACGCGGCGTGCGCGCGGCGGACGGCCCGCTCCTCGCCGGCCTCCGCGAGCTTGTCCAGGCCGTACGCCCGGATCGTCTCCAGCATCCGGTAGCGCCCGTCGCCGTCGGTCACCAGCAGGGACTTGTCGGCCAGCGACGTGACGAGGCCGAGCACGTCGTACGCCTCGACCGGGCCGCCGACGCACACCCCCTCGGCCGCCTCCACGGTGGCGCCGCCGGGGAAGGCGGCGAGCCGCCGCAGCAGCGCCCGTTCCGGCCCGGTCAGCAGCTCCCAGCTCCAGTCGACCACCGCCCGCAGCGTGCGGTGCTGGCGCGGAGCCGACCGCGCGCCGCTCGTCAGCAGCCGGAACCGGTCGTCGAGCCGGGCCGCGAGCTGCTCGGCGCTCATCGTGCGCAGCCGGGCCGCGGCCAGTTCGATGGCCAGCGGCATCCCGTCCAGGGCCCGGCAGATCCGGGTGACCGCCGCGGCCGTCTCCTCGGTGACGGCGAAGCCGGAACGCGCCGCGACCGCACGGTCGTTCAGCAGCCGGACCGCGGCGTAGGACATGGCCTGCGCCGCATCGGCGCCCTGGGGCGGCAGCGCCAGCGGGTGGACCGGCCACAGCGCCTCGCCGGTCAGGCCGAGGGGCTCCCGGCTGGTCGCGAGGATCCGCAGCCCGGGGCACTCGCCGAGCAGCCGGTCGGCCAGGGACGCGGCGGCCTCGATCAGGTGCTCGCAGTTGTCCAGCACGAGCAGGGCCGTACGGGTGCGCAGCGCGGCGGCGAGCCGGTCCAGCGGGTCGCCCGCCGCCCCGGGCTCGCGCAGGGCGAGCGCGTTCAGGACGGCCGGCACCACGTCGGCCTCCGCGCCCAGCGGCGCGAGTTCCACCAGCCAGACACCGTCGGGGAACCGGTCGAGGAGCGGCCGGGCGCTCTGCACGGCCAGCCGGGTCTTGCCGGCGCCGCCCGGGCCGGTGAGCGTCGTCAGCCGGAACGCCCCTACGAGGGAGGCGACGTGGGCGAGATCGTCGTCGCGTCCGACGAAACTGGCCAGTCCGGAGCGCAGATTGGTGGGCGGGACCGGCGCGGTCGGCGCCGACGGCGCTGCGGGCGAAGGGGGTTCGGCCGCGGCCGTCGGCGCCGGTGCTGCGCCGGCGGGGACTTCCCCGCGCAGGACAGCGGTGTGCAGGGCTGACAGCTCCGGTGACGGATCGACGCCGAGCTCCTCGGCGAGGGCCCCGCGGGCGGCCGCGTACGCGGTGAGCGCCTCGGCGGGCCGTCCGGCCGCGACGAGCGCCCGCATCAGCGCGCCGACGAGCCTTTCGCGCAGGGGGTTTTCGGCGACGAGGGAGGTCAGCTCGGCGGTCAGCTCCCGGCCGCGCCCCACGCGCAGGTCCGCCTCGATCCGGTCCTCCAGGACCGCCGTGCGCAGTTCCGACAGCCGGGTCACCGGCGCCCGGAAGAAGTCGGAGCCCGCGACGTCGAGCAGGGCGGGACCGCGCCACAGCCCCAGGGCCTCGCGCAGCATCCGGGCGGCGGCCTCCGGGTCCCGGGCCAGCGCCCCGCGGCCCTCGGAGGCGAGCCGCTCGAAGCGGACCACGTCCACCGCGTCGGGCTCGACGACGAGGCGGTATCCGGCCGGATGCGACTCGATGGCTGCGCCGGGCAGGGCCCGGCGCAGCCGGGACACCAGCGCCTGCAGGGCGTTCGCGGCGCCCGCCGGCGGTTCCTCCGCCCAGATCCCGTCGATCAGCAGTTCGGAGGCGACCACGCGGCCCGGTTCGAGCGCCAGCAGGATCAGCAGTGCCCGCAGTCGCGCCCCTGCGACTGCGACGCCGCTTCCGTCCTCGCCCCGTACGTCCAGGGCCCCCAGCATCGAGATCCGCATGCGGACATTGTGCGATGCGGGCGGGGGCCGGGGCGGCGGCTTATTTGTCGGAGTAGCTGAAGTCCCCGACGGTCCAGGCGCTGACGTCGCCCAGGGCGATCCGGTACATCCCGCCGGTCTCGGGGATGCCCACCGGGCCCTGGAGGATGCGTGCCACGTGGAAGTGCAGGTGTGAGGGCGGGTCGGCGGGATGACCGGCCGTGGTTCCGGCGGAGCTGAACACCTCGGCGAACGGCCCCAGCTGGTCGGAGTCCCGCAGGACCTCCGCCACCCGCTGGCGCCAGACGCGTTCGGGGGCGAGGCGGCCGGTGATGACGGCGCCGTTCACGACGACCGTCAGGGACATCTGATTGGTCTGCTCCGACTCGACCATGGCGGCGATGTCACGGAGCAGGTCGTCAGGGATCGACATGGGCAGGGACTCTAGCAAGCGGGCCCGGCTCCGGGCGTTGCTTCCGTCGTCACGGCGGCCGATTTCCGACGGGC
>NZ_SSBM01000079.1:0-9571 GCF_004795115.1 Streptomyces sp. A0592 | reverse complement strand
TCAAGGAACGGACGCTTCCTTTGTACTCACCCTCTCGGGCTTTCCTCCGGGCTTTCGTTCTGCTGTCTTGCGTTTCCGACTCTATCAGACTCTTTCGTGTCCGACTTCCTCGGCGCTTTCCAGGTTTCCGCTTTCGCGTTTCCCTTTCCGGCGGTTCCGACTCTATCAGAAGTTTTCCACCGGATTTCCCGGCTTCGAATTCCTGAAATAGAAAATCGGACGTACCCCGATCGGATCTTGAAGTCCATGTGGGGTGAGAGAGAGTTTAAACCATCGCTGCCGAACTTGTCCAGTTCGAGGCAACCGTTCGAATCTACCTCCCCGCTCGCTCCGTGTCAACGGCGTTTGCGGGACGACGAGGAGACTAGCAGCTCAGCTGGCTTGTACGCACATCAGGCCGCGGTCGGGAGCGTTGCGGTGCGGTCCGCCGCCTCCACGTCGCCGAGTTCGCCGGCGCGGGCGGCCCTGCCGCCCAGGACGAAGACGTAGAGCAGGAAGGCCACCTCGGCGACCACGCCGATCGTGATGCGCGCCCAGGTGGGGAGGCCCGAGGGGGTGACGAAGCCTTCGATCAGGCCGGAGACGAACAGGACCGCCGCGAGGCCGATCGCCATGCCGAGGGCGGCCCGGCCCTGCTCTGCGAGGGCCGTGCGACGGGTGCGGGGGCCCGGGTCGATGACCGTCCAGCCCAGGCGCAGGCCGGTGCCCGCCGCCACGAAGACGGCCGTCAGTTCGAGGAGGCCGTGCGGGAGGATCAGTCCGAGGAAGACGTCGAGCCGGCCGGCGGACGCCATCAGGCCGAGGCCGACCCCGAGGTTGGCCATGTTCAGGAAGAGGATCCACAGGACCGGGATCCCCAGGAAGGCGCCGAGGACCAGGCACATCGCGGCCGCCTGGGCGTTGTTCGTCCAGACCTGGGCGGCGAAGGAGCCCGCCGGGTTGCTGGAGTAGTACGTCTCGTACTCGCCGCCCGGCTTCGTGAGCTCCTTCAGGTGTTCCGGGGCGGCGATGGCGCCCTGGACCTCGGGGTGCGTGGCTATCCACCAGCCGATGAGCACGCCGAGTGCCGTGGAGAGCAGGGCCGTCGGTATCCACCAGCGGCGGCTGCGGTAGACCGCGGCGGGGAAGCCGACGGTGAAGAAGAGCGCGGCGTCGCGCCAGCCCGCGCGGCGGGTGCCCGTGACCGTGGCGCGGGCGCGCGCCACCAGCTGGGTCAGCCGGCCGGTGAGCAGGGGGTCGGGGGCGCTGGACTGGATGAGGGACAGATGGGTCGAGGTGCGCTGGTAGAGGGCGACGAGTTCGTCGGCCTCCTCGCCCGTCAGCTTGCGGCCGCGGCCCAGCAGCTGCTCCAGGCGGTCCCATTCCGCGCGGTGTGCCGTGACGAAGACGTCGAGATCCATCCGGTGCGCTCCCCTGCCCAGGTCCCCTGGCCGCTGCCTATTCCTAGTGTGGTCAGCTTGGCAGACTTGATGCAGTAGGGGCGGAGCAGGTCACATGAGAGGTGCTGCGGTGAGCGATCTGGTGACGGGGGACGCGGTCGTCCTGGGGCTGCGGCCGGCGAGGCTGCCGAGCCGTGCGCTGGCGATCCTCCTGGACCTGGCCCTCTACGTCACCGCCTACGTCCTCATCGGGGTGGGGCTGACCCTGGCGACGGCCTCGCTGGATCCGGCCGCCCAGGCCGCCATCGCGGTGGCGAGCTTCCTGTTGCTGCTGGTCGGGATCCCCATCGCGGTGGAGACCCTGTCCCACGGGCGGTCCCTGGGCAAGCTCGCCTGCGGGCTGCGGGTGGTGCGCGACGACGGCGGGCCGATCCGGTTCCGGCACGCGCTGGTGCGCGGGGCCCTCGGGGTCGTGGAGCTGCTGCTGACCTTCGGCACGGTGGCGGCCATCGCCTCGCTGGTGTCGGTGCGCGGGCGGCGGCTCGGGGACGTGTTCGCGGGGACCCTGGTGGTCCGGGAGCGGGTGCCGGGCGCCCGGGTGATGCCGGTGCCGCCACCGCCGCCGTGGCTTGCCGGGCGGTTCACACAGCTGGACCTGTCGGCGGTGCCGGACGGGCTGTGGCTGGCGATCCGCCAGTACCTGACGCGTATGAACCAGCTGGATCCGCAGGTGGGTGCGGCGATGGCGGCGCGCCTCGCCGACGATCTCGTGGCGCGTACGGGGGCGCCGCCGCCGGCGGGTGTGCCGGCCGCGGCCTATCTGATGGCCGTGGTCCACGAACGCCAGTCGCGGGATGCCGCCCGGGCCTTCCACGCCGCAGCTGCCGCCGGGGCCTCTCCCCCGGCGCCCTTCGCCCACGCCGTGCCCGTGCCGCCCGTCGCGCCCGGGCCGTCGCCGTACGTCGCCCCCGCGCCCGCGGCCCCTGTGGCCCCCGCCGTGGAGACTCCGCGCGCCGGCGGATTCGCTCCGCCCGCCTGAGGGTGCGGGGTCACCGCTCCTCGAAGGCCGAGGGCGGGGTCTCCAGGTGTTCCAGTTCGATGCCGGGGGCCGAGAGCACCACGTCGCCGGCGATGTGGACCGTGTGGACCTCGCCCGTGTCCAGGGCGGTGACCCGGTACTCGTCCACCGGGAGCGGGCCGCTGTCCGTCGGGTGTTCCTCGCGGGCCACCAGTGCCCAGGCCTGGTCGACCGTGCGCGGGGCCAGGACCGGGTCGGTGAGGGCGAGCAGCCGGACGCGGGTGGCGGGGGCGCCGGGGGTCAGGCGCAGCAGGCGGGACGTGGCGATCAGGAAGGCCGGTGAGGTGCCGGTGAAGCCGGGGGCGGCGATATTGCCCTCGGTGGCCTCGGTGCCGGCGGGGTCGGTGCGGACCCAGGTGACGCCGTCGATCGCGGCGCCTCGCACCTGCCAGCTCGCGGCGTTGAGCTCCATGCGGATGGGGCGGCCGAGTTCGTCGATCGCGAGGTCGACGGAGCCGCGGTGTTCGCCGTCCGGGGCGGTCAGCTGGGAGACGTAGCGCCAGCCCGAGGGGCCGGGGGCGCAGTGGAAGTGCTCCTCGCCGAGGGGGGCGTGGTCGTGCGGGTCGTGGAGCGAGTAACGGCCGCGGGGCATGGTGCGCACACTTCTTCGGTCGGGGATACGGGGCAGGCCCCCGGCACGGGTGCCGGGGGCCTGCTTCAGGTCCGTCCGCGGTTGATCAGGTGCTGATCAGTAGCGGTAGTGGTCCGGCTTGTACGGGCCCTCGACCTTGACGCCGATGTAGGCGGCCTGCTCCGGGCGGAGGGTGGTGAGCCTGACGCCGAGGGCGTCGAGGTGGAGGCGCGCGACCTTCTCGTCGAGGTGCTTGGGGAGCACGTAGACGTCGGTCGGGTACTCCTCGGGCTTCGTGAAGAGCTCGATCTGGGCCAGGGTCTGGTCCGCGAAGGAGTTCGACATGACGAACGACGGGTGGCCGGTCGCGTTGCCGAGGTTCAGCAGGCGGCCCTCGGAGAGGACGATCAGGACCTTGCCGTCGGGGAACGTCCAGGTGTGGACCTGGGGCTTGACCTCGTCCTTGACGATGCCGTCGACCTTGGCCAGGCCGGCCATGTCGATCTCGTTGTCGAAGTGGCCGATGTTGCCGACGATGGCCTGGTGCTTCATCTTGGCCATGTCGGCGGCCATGATGATGTCCTTGTTGCCGGTCGTGGTGATGAAGATGTCGGCGGTCTCGACGACGTCGTCCAGCGTGGCGACCTGGTAGCCGTCCATCGCCGCCTGGAGGGCGCAGATCGGGTCGATCTCGGTGACGATGACGCGCGCGCCCTGGCCGCGGAGCGACTCGGCGCAGCCCTTGCCGACGTCGCCGTAGCCGAAGACGACCGCGACCTTGCCGCCGATGAGGACGTCGGTGGCGCGGTTGATGCCGTCGATCAGGGAGTGGCGGCAGCCGTACTTGTTGTCGAACTTCGACTTGGTGACGGCGTCGTTCACGTTGATCGCCGGGAAGAGCAGGTCGCCGGCCTGCATCATCTCGTAGAGACGGTGCACACCGGTGGTGGTCTCCTCGGTCACGCCGCGGATCTCGGACGCGAGCTGCGTCCACTTCTGCGGGTTCTCGCCGAGGGTGCGGTTGAGCAGGGTGAGGATGTACGCGTACTCCTCGGAGTCCGCCGTGGACGGGTCCGGGGCCTCGCCGGCCTTCTCGAACTCGACGCCCTTGTGGACGAGGAGGGTGGCGTCACCACCGTCGTCGAGGATCATGTTCGGGCCGCCGGTGGGGGTGTTCGGCCAGGTCAGCGCCTGCTCCGTGCACCACCAGTACTCCTCCAGCGTCTCGCCCTTCCAGGCGAAGACCGGGACGCCCTGCGGGTTCTCCGGGGTGCCGTTCGGGCCCACCGCGATGGCGGCGGCAGCGTGGTCCTGGGTGGAGAAGATGTTGCAGGAGGCCCAGCGGACGTCGGCGCCGAGGGCGACGAGGGTCTCGATGAGCACGGCCGTCTGCACGGTCATGTGCAGCGAGCCGGTGATGCGGGCGCCGGCCAGCGGCTGGGCCTCGGCGTACTCCCGGCGGATCGACATCAGACCCGGCATCTCGTGCTCCGCCAGGGTGATCTCCTTGCGGCCGAAGGCGGCAAGGGAGAGGTCTGCGACCTTGAAGTCCATGGGTGCTGCTCCTCATGGTTCGAGAGGTGGGTACGGCTGGTCCGTGCGCCGTCCTGGGGACGGGACACCGAGCACAGTCCGTCGGGGGTCCTCTCTCCCCTCGGCCGGTCGCAGGGACCGCCCGACCCGCCATCAGCAGCGACGTCTGACACTGCCCACGAATCTACACCGATCGGCGGCGGCGGCCCCAGTCGGTGGAAGAACTGGCGGAGTTCGGATGGTGGGTCGCCCACCCCACCTGTGGAGCGGTTTCGGCCAGACCGTAGTCTTCCGGCCGTTCATATCGGTGGGAGGGGTGGGGGATCGATGGCACGCAGGCCTGGGCGGAGACGGGGGATCTGGGCGATCGTCCTGCTGGTGCTGGGCGTCGCACTGGCCGCGGGACCGTATGCGTACATGTTCGGCCGGTTCGCCCCGGTGAAGCAGTTCGGCGAGGGCATGCTGCCCACGGTCCCCGTCGGGGAAGTGCTCGCGATGGAAAGGAACCCGGGCGAGGTCCGCCACGGTGACGTGATCACCTACGACCCGGCCGACTGGGGACTCGACGGCCCGTTCATCGGACGGGTCGTGGCCCTGGGCGGGGACCACATCTCCTACACGGTGGGTGACCGGACGCTGACCCTCAACGGGAAGCCGCTCGACGAGCCGTACGTGCGCGACGGCGACCCCGGGGCCGGCGGGGTGAGTTTCGCCGTCTCGGTGCCGCAGGGCCGGATGTTCGTACTGGGCGACAACCGCGGCAACTCGGCGGACTCCCGGTTCCACGAGGAGACCCCGGCGGGAACGCTGCCGGTGTCCGCAGTGACCGGGATCGATGCCGGCCTCCATGAGGCGGCCCCGCTGGTGATCGCCCTCGGTCTGGTCTCGTTGGCGGGGACCGGACTCCTGCTCGCGGGGCTCGGGCTGGGGATCGCCTCGCTCGTGGCGCGCAGGCGCAGGCCGGCCGAGGTGCAGGGGCCCGTCTGGGGAGCCACTCGGGTGGACGCCCCGTAGCCTTCCCATACACGCCGAAGGCCCCCGCGGGCTGCTGCCCGCGGGGGCCTTCGGCACAGGTGCGCGCGGGACTACTTGGCGGCCTCGGGACGGTAGATGTCCGGCTCCAGGTAGATCACGCGGGCGATCGGGACCGCCTCGCGGATGCGGGCCTCGGCGGCGTTGATGGCGTCCGCCACCTCGGTCGCGGTGTCGTTGCCCTCGACGGCGATCTTGGCGGCGACCAGCAGCTCCTCGGGGCCGAGGTGCAGGGTGCGCATGTGGATGACGCGGGTGACGACGTCCCCGTCGACGACCGCGGCCTTGATCTTCTCGACCTCTTCCACGCCGGCGGCCTCACCGAGCAGCAGGGACTTGGTCTCCGCGGCCAGGACGATCGCGATGGCGATGAGCAGGACGCCGATGCACAGGGTGCCGATGCCGTCCCAGACGCCGTTGCCCGTCAGCAGGGCGAGGCCGACGCCCGCGAGCGCCAGGACCAGGCCGATGAGCGCGCCGAGGTCCTCCAGCAGCACGACGGGCAGTTCGGGAGCCTTGGCCCGCTTGACGAACTGGGTCCACGACAGCTTGCCGCGGATCTCGTTCGACTCCTTGATCGCGGTGCGGAAGGAGAAGGACTCGGCGATGATCGCGAAGACCAGGACGCCGACCGGCCAGTACCAGGCCTCGATCGGGTGCGGTTCGTGGATCTTCTCGTAGCCCTCGTAGATGGCGAACATGCCACCGACGGTGAAGAGCACGATGGAGACGAGGAAGGCGTAGATGTAACGCTCTCGCCCGTATCCGAAGGGGTGCTGCGGCGTCGCCTCCCGCTGGGCCTTCTTGCCTCCGAGGAGGAGCAGGCCCTGGTTCCCGGAGTCGGCCACCGAGTGGACGCTTTCCGCGAGCATCGACGACGAGCCGCTGAAGAGGAACGCCACGAATTTGGCTACAGCGATGGCGAGGTTGGCGGCAAGGGCCGCCACGATCGCCTTGGTACCGCCCGACGCGCTCATGGGTGCAGGGTGTCCTTCCTGGGCCAGTGACTACGGCCGCACATTGTTGCAGCCCCTGGGCCGGACGCCGCGTCAGACGACCACGGTGGCCCGGAAGACAGTGCCGTTTCCGGATAGTTCGACCTTTTCGTCCGCCGGTACGAAGGCCGATCCGCCGCGCGAGAGCTCCAGTTCGCCGGCCCGTACGGAGCCGGCCGTGCAGAGCAGGATCTGCGGGGCGCCGTCCGGGAGCACGTGGGGGGCGCCGCCGGGCGCGAGGAGGAAGCGGGAGAGCCGGAACTCGTCGATGGGGGCCTCGTAGACCTCCTCGCCGCCGTCGCCCTCGGGCCGCATGACGGTCGGATCGCTCGGCTCGAACCTCACGATCTTCAACAGCTCGGGCACGTCCACGTGCTTGGGCGTGAGTCCGGCGCGCAGCACGTTGTCCGAGTTGGCCAGCAGCTCGACGCCGAGGCCGTCGAAGTAGGCGTGCGGGACGCCCGCGCCGAGGAACAGCGCCTCGCCGGGCTGGAGTCGGACGTGGTTGAGCAGCATGGCCGCGATGACTCCGGGGTCCCCCGGATACTCGTGGACCAGGGCGGCGTACGTGGCGTACTCGCCGCCCAGGCGTTCGGCGGCGGCCGCGGTCTCGGCGACCGTACGGGCCATCTGATCGCGGTCCGCGCTCAGTACGGCGGTGAGCACCTCGCGCAGCGCGGCCTCTTCGGGGTGGGCGCGCAGCAGGTCGGCGTACGGCTTGAGGGAGTTGACTCCCAGCCCCTCGAAGAGGTCCGCGGACGCCTGCGGGGAGCGGAAGCCGCACAGCCCGTCGAACGTCGTGATCGCGCAGATCATCTCGGGCTTGTGGTTGGGGTCCTTGTAGTTGCGGTGGGCCGCGTCGATCGGGATCCCGCGCCGCTCCTCGGCCTCGAACCCCGCCTTCGCCTGGGCCAGGTCGGGGTGGACCTGGAGGGAGAGCGGGGCGCCGGCGGCGAGGATCTTGAAGAGGAACGGCAGCCTGGGGCCGAACTTGGCCACGGTGGCGGCGCCGAGCTCCCTCTCCGGGTCGGCGGCGATGACCTCCGCGAGCGTCCTGACGCCGGCGCCTCGGTCGACGCGGGACGGGGCGCCCGGGTGGGCTCCCATCCACAGCTCGGCCTGGGGCTCACCGGTGGGTTCGACACCGAGGAGCGCGGGCAGGGCCGTGGGGGATCCCCAGGCGTAGGGGCGGATCGTGTTGGTCAGGCGGTCCATCGTCGTCTTCCTGGATAGATCCGGGCACGTGCGCGGTTCTCAGCTGTGTCCCCCGGAGGCCAACGCCAGGTAGGCGGTGGCGAAATCCGTGACGGCGAGCAGTTCGGCGAGCTGCTCCAGCTCGGCGCCTTCCTCCGGTTCGAGCTCGCTGATCGCCGTGTCGTGGCTGAGGGCGAGCTCGCGTGCGGCGGGGGCGGCGGTGAGGCCGCCGGCCGGCCGGTCGCGCAGCAGGACGACGCGGGCGCGAAGGGCCTGGGGCTCTTCGACCCGGTCGCGGAAGAAGTCGTCGGGGTCGGCGCCGGCGGCGAAGGCACCGGCGAGCAGCACGCCGTGGGCGGGCAGCGCCTCGGGGAGCGCGGCGGCCAGTGCGGGGCGGCCGGCGAGCTCGGCGAGGGTGGCGGCGAAGCGGCGGCCGGCGGGGGCCGCTCCGGTGCCCTCGCTCCAGATGAGCGGCAGTGAGTCCGCCAGCTCGGCGGCGAGGGTTTTGGCCGGGTTGGAGTAGGTGGCGATGGCGGGCCCGCAGCGTTCGGCCGTCCGGTCGAGCCGGTCGGCGACGAGCTGGAGGGTGTCGGGGGCCGCGGTGATCAGGCCGACCTTGTCGAGGAGCAGCAGCAGGGGCGTCAGCAGGGCCCACAGGGCGCCCGGGCCCGCGGCGGCGGACTCGTCGAACTCCTGGTACGGGGCCTTGGCCATCGGTACGACGAGCCCGTGCGCGCCGTCCACCGCCTCGCTCAGCGGTGAGCGTTCGGGGGCGACGGCGACGACGGTGCAGCCGCGCCGGTAGGCCTGCTCGGCGAGCACGGCGAGCCCGGGCTCGGTGCCGTCGGTGGTGGCCACGAGCAGCAGGTCGACGGAACCGGCCCAGCCGGGCAGGGCCCAGCGCAGTGCCCCGGAGGCGTGGGCGACCCCGGTGGGGTCGAGCCGGATCACCGGCGCGGAGGCGCCGGCGAGGGCACCGAGCAGGTCGGCGACGCCGGTGGCGGCGGTGCCGGGCCCGGCGATCAGGACCGCGCGCGGTCGGCCGTCGGGGCGCAGGGTGGCGATGCCCGCCTCGCTCGCGTGCCGGGCCGCGGTACGGACTCTGGCCCCGGCCTCGGCCGCGCCGCGGAGCAGGCCCCGTCGGTCGACGCGGGCGAGATCGTCCGGTGCGTCGAGGAGCGACTCGTCGAGCATGGCGGCCTCCGGCTGTTGGGTGACGGGAACCTGTCTGCGTCTGCGCGTGGTGCGGTGTGGTGCGGGTCAGGCGGGGCGGCGGGCCTCGTCCACGAGGAGGACCGGGATGCCGTCGCGGACCGGGTAGGCGAGACCGCAGTCCTGGCCGGTGCAGAGCAGCTCGGGGGTCTCGTCGGCCGACTTGTCCTCAAGCGGCGCGTGGCAGGCGGGGCAGGCGAGGATCTGCAGGAGGCCGGCTTCGAGCGGCATGGGGTGGGTTCCCTTCGGGGATGCGGGTATGGCGTGGTCAGCGTACCGCCGGGGCTGCGCCGATGCGGCTTGGGGCGGGCGGGGGTGGGACCCGGCTGCGCCGGGGCTCGTGGGGCTCCGCCCCCCACCCCGCGCCTCAAACGCCGGCGAGGCTGGTTTTGCGGGCCCGTGCCGGAAAGTGCAGGCCGAAGGGGCTGGAATGGCCCAGCCCCCTCAGGACCGGGACGGTCAGGCGCGGATGAGGGCGAGGGCCTCGTCACGGACCCGGGCCAGGGTGTCCGCGTCACGGGCCTCGACGTTCAGGCGCAGCAGCGGCTCGGTGTTCGACGCACGCACGTTGAACCAC
>NZ_SSBM01000078.1:0-9844 GCF_004795115.1 Streptomyces sp. A0592 | reverse complement strand
CAAGATCCGCGGCCACCGCATCGAACTCGGCGAAATCGAAACCGCACTCCGCCGACTCCCCGGCATCACCGACGCCGCCGCAGCCGTCCACCACGGACGCCTCGTCGCCTACCTCATCGGCACCACCAACGACCCCAAGGCCTCGCTCGGCGGCATCCTCCCGCACTACATGCTCCCCAGCGCGTTCCTCACCCTGGACGCACTCCCCCTCACCCCCAACGGAAAGATCGACCGCAAGGCCCTCCCCGCACCCGACCCCTCGGCTGCCGTATCCGGACAGCTCCCCGGGCGCAATCCCCGCGAGGTGGCACTCTGCGAGATCTTCGCGGAGGTCCTCGGGCTGCCGGTCGTCGGCATCGAGGACAGTTTCTTCGACCTCGGCGGCCACTCGCTGCTCGCCACCAAGGTCGCGTCCCGGATCCGGGCCCGGCTGGGCGCCGAGGTCGCCATCCGTACGCTCTTCCAGGCGCCGACGGTCGCCGAACTCGCCGCCCGCCTGGACGACGCCGAGGCCCCCGTGCGGCCCGCTCTGGCCCGGGCCGCCGAGCGCCCCGCCGAGCTGCCGCTCTCCCCCGCACAGCAGCGGCTGTGGTTCCTGAACCAGCTGGAGAGCGGTTCGGCGACCTATCACCTGCCGTTCGCCGTGCGCCTGACCGGCACCCTGGACGTCGCCGCACTGGGCGCGGCGCTGAGCGATGTCGTGGCCCGCCACGAAAGCCTGCGCACCGTCTTCCCCGACAACGGCGGCCGGCCGCGGCAGCGGATCATCCCCCCGGCCGAGGCGCACCTGGCCCTGCCCGTCACCGGGACCACCCCCGACGCGCTGCCCGGGGTCCTGGCCGCCTCGGCCGCCCGCGGCTTCGAGCTGGGAGGCGGACTCCCGCTGCGTACGGAGCTGTTCCGGCTGTCCGACGACGAGCACGTCCTGCTCCTCGTCCTGCACCACATCGCCTCCGACGGCTGGTCCGTCGCCCCGCTGGCCCGCGAGCTCACCGAGGCCTACGCGCTGCGGCGGGAGGGGTCGGCTCCCGACTGGGCGCCACTGCCCGTCCAGTACGCGGACTACACGCTGTGGCAGCGCGAACTCCTCGACACCGTGTCGGACGAGCAGCTCGCCCACTGGAACACGGCGCTGGCCGGCATCCCGGAGGAACTGGAGCTGCCGGCCGACCGTCCGCGGCCCACCGTGCCCAGCCACCGCGGCGGCACGGTCGGGTTCCGTGTCGACGGCGGGCGGCACGCGGCGGTCACCGCGCTGGCGCGCACCCAGGGTGCGAGCACCTTCATGGTGCTGCAGGCCGCGCTCGCCACGCTCCTGTCGAGTCTCGGCGCGGGCGAGGACATCCCGCTCGGAACGCCCGTCGCGGGACGTACCGATCCGGCGCTCGACGACCTCGTCGGCTTCTTCGTCAACACCCTGGTGCTGCGCACGGACCTGTCCGGCGACCCGACCTTCCGGGAGCTGCTGGACCGCGTACGCGCCACGGACCTGGCCGCCTACGCACACCAGGACCTGCCCTTCGAAGCCCTGGTCGACGCCCTCGCACCCAGCCGGTCGCTGTCCCGGCACCCGCTGTTCCAGACCATGCTGGTGCTGCAGAACAACGCCTCCGCCGACCTCGCCCTGCCCGGTCTGCGCGTCGAGGCCGTCCCGGTCCGCAGCGGCACCGCCAAGCTGGACCTGGCCTTCGAGCTGACGGAGCGGCACGGACCCGACGGGGCACCGGACGGCATCGACGCGGTCCTGGAGTACAGCACCGATCTGTTCGACGAGGCGACGGCACGGTCGATCGCGGATCGGTTCGCCCATCTCATCGGCGTGCTGACCAGTGACCCCGACCTCCCGATCGGCCGTGTCGACGCCCTGCTGCCGGCCGAGCGGGAGCGCGTACTCGGCGACTGGGCGGGGCCCGTGCAGGACGTCGAGGTGGCTCCGGTGCACGAGCTGTATGCGGCCAGGGCGGCCGCGCAGCCCGGGCAGCCGGCCCTGGAGTTCGGCGAGCAGGTCCTGTCGTTCGCCGAGCTGGACGTCCGCGCGAACCGGCTGGCCCATGAGCTGGCCGCCCGCGGCATCGGGCCCGGCGACCTGGTGGCGCTGCTGCTGCCGCGCTCGCCGGAGATGGTCGTCGCGCTGCTCGCCGTGCTCAAGGCGGGGGCCGCCTATCTGCCGATCGACGCCGCCTATCCGCAGGACCGCATCGCGTACATGCTCGATGACGCCCGGCCCGCGCTCGCCCTGACGATGGGCGTCGAATCAGCGGGCCTGGGCACCTCGGACGTGAGCCGGCTGCTGCTCGACGATGCGGACGTACGCGCCGCGGTCGCGGCCCGGCCCGCCCGCGCGCTGGCAGACGCCGACCGGACGCGGCCGCTGACCGTACGTGACCCCGCGTACGTCATCTACACCTCCGGCTCCACCGGACGTCCCAAGGGCGTCGTCGTGGAGCACCGCACGGTCGCCGTGATGGTGGCCGACCAGGGCCCGCGCATGGACATCGGACCCGGCACGCGCTGGCTGCAGTTCGCCTCGTACAGCTTCGACGCCGCGACATGGGAGCTCGCCATCGGGCTGCTCTCGGGCGCGACGATGATCCTTTCGACGGCCGAGGAGCGCGGCCCGGGCGCGCCCCTCGCCGAGCTCGTGGAGCGCACCGGCACCACCATGGTCTGCCTGCCGCCGACGGTCCTGTCCGCGTGGCCGGCCGACCGGCCGATGCCCGTGGGCGTGCAGCTGGTCGTGGCGGGCGAGGCCTGTCCGCCGGAGCTGGTGGAGCGGTTCTCCCGCGGGCGCGTGATGCGCAACGCGTACGGGCCGACCGAGGCCACCGTGTGCGCGAGCATCAGCGAACCGCTGTCCGGTGCCGTCAAGCCCCCCATCGGGTTCCCTCTGCACAACACGCGGCTGTACGTCCTGGACGCGCGGCTGCGGCCGGTGGCGCCGGGCGTGATCGGCGAGCTGTACATCGGCGGCGACCAGCTGGCCCGCGGCTATCTGCGGCGGCCCGAGCTGACCGCGAACCGCTTCGTCGCCGACCCGTACACCACCACGCCGGGCGGCCGGATGTACCGCTCGGGTGACCTGGTGCGCTGGAACGCCGACGGCAGCCTCGACTACGTGGGGCGCGTCGACGACCAGGTGAAGTTGCGCGGCTTCCGCATCGAGCCGGGCGAGATCGAGGGCGTCCTGCTCGCGCGGGACGACATCGCGCGGGCCGCGGTGATCGTCCGTGAGGACCGGCCCGGCGACAAACGCCTCGTCGCGTACGTCGTCGCCCCGGGTGCCCCCGTGGACGTCAGGGAGATCCGCGCGCGCCTCGCCGCCGAACTGCCCGAGCACATGGTGCCGAGCGCCGTCGTCGTCCTCGACGTCCTGCCGCTCACCGGCAACGGCAAACTGGACCGCCGGGCCCTGCCCGCGCCCGACTACACGCCTGCCGCTGCGGGTCCGGCCGCCGCGAACGAGCGGGAGGCGGCGCTGTGCCGGGCGTTCGCGGAGGTGCTCGGGCTTGAGTCGGCAGGCGCCGACGCGAGCTTCTTCGACCTCGGCGGCGACAGCATCAGCTCGATCCAGCTGGTCGGCAAGGCACGGGAAGCGGGCCTCGCGATCACCGCGCAGGACGTGTTCGTGCACCGCACTCCCCAGGGCCTCGCACTCGCCGCCCAGGCTGCCGGGCGCACCGCGACGGTGGGGGTCGGGGACGGCACCGGACCGGTGCCGGCCACGCCGATCACCGCCTGGTTCGACGCGATCCCCGGGCCGACCGACGGCTTCCACCAGGCTGCCGTGGTCCGGACGCCCGCAGGGGCCTCGTACGAACGGATCGCGGCCGCGCTGCAGACGCTGCTCGACCATCACGACGTCCTGCGCCGACGCGGCGACGTCATCCGGGAAGCCGGGGCGGTACGGGCCGAGGACGTGTTGCGCAGGGTCGCGGCCGACTCCGGCGAGCTGGCTTCCCTCGTCCGCCGGGAAGCCGCCGCCGCCCGGCGGGAACTGGCGCCCGCCAAGGGCGACGTGCTGCGGGCGGTGTGGCTCGATGCCGGTGCCGGGCGGCCCGGCAGGCTGCTGCTCACGCTGCACCACCTGGTGGTGGACGGCGTCTCCTGGCGCATCCTGCTGCCCGATCTGGCCCAGGCCTACGAGCACCCGGACCGGCCACTGGCGCCGGTCGGCACCTCCTTCCGGCAGTGGGCGCTCCTGCTGCACGACGAGGCGCGGCGGGAGGAACGCCGGGCCGAACTGCCCCTGTGGCAGGAGATGTCGGACGGCGGCGACCCGCCGCTCGGCTCGCGGCCGCTCGACCCCGGGCAGGACACCGCGGCCACCGCCCACCGGTTGCGGCTCGAACTGCCCGCCGCGTACACGGCCGAACTGCTCACCACCGTGCCGGCCGCCTTCCACGCCGAGATCAACGACGTGCTCCTGGCCGCGCTCGCACTCAGCGTCGCCGACTGGCGACGCGGGCGCGGTGAGCCGCAGGACGTGCTCGTCGACCTCGAAGGGCACGGGCGCGAGCCCGTCGTGCCCGGCGTCGATCTGGCCCGCACGGTGGGCTGGTTCACCAGCACGCACCCGGTACGCCTCGATGTGGGCCTGTGCGACTGGGACGAGGTGTGGGCGGGCGGGCCCGCGCTCGGCCAGGCGCTCAAGGAGGTCAAGGAGCAGCTGCGCCGGGTGCCGGACCACGGCATCGGCCACGGTCTGCTGAGCCGGCTCGACGCCGGCTCGGCGGCCCTGCTCGGCGCGTACGCGGCTCCGCAGCTCGGGTTCAACTACCTGGGCCGGATGGCGCTTTCGGAGCCGGGCGACTGGCAGGTCGCGCCCGAGTCCCTGGACGTCGCGGCCGGCACCGATCCGCAGATGCCGCTGCCGCACGCACTCGGGGTCAACGCACGCACCGAGGACCTGCCCGACGGCCCCCGCCTGGTCGCCGAGTGGGCATGGGCGGGCCGCACGGTCGCCGACGCCGACGCCGAGGCGATCGCCCACGGCTGGTTCAGGGCACTGAAGGCGCTGGCCGGGCATGCCGCACGGCCCGAGTCCGGTGGCTTCACGCCCTCGGACCTGGAGCTCGTCGAGGGACTCGACCAGGGCGAGATCGACGAGTTCGAGAACGAATTCGCACACGAGTGGGGGAACGAAGGATGAGCACGACCGCACCTGGTAAGGCACCGAAGGGGCCACGTCCGGCGGGCGGCCTGAGCGACGTACTGCCGCTGACGCCACTGCAGGAGGGCCTGCTCTTCCACGCCGTGTACGACCGGCAGGAACTCGACGTGTACGCGGTGCAGCTCGTCCTCGACCTCGAGGGACCGCTGGACCGCGGCGCGCTCAAGGCCGCCGCGGCCGGCGTCCTGGCCCGGCACCCGAATCTGCGGGCGGGCTTCCGCTACCGCAAGAACGGGCAGCCGGTCCAGCTGATACCGCGCGAAGTTCCCGTTCCCTGGAGGGAGGTGCGGGAAGCGGGCGATCTGGAGGCGCTGACCGACCGGGACCGCACCGAGCCGTTCGACGTGGGCCGGCCGCCGCTGATCCGCTTCACCCTGATCACCACGGGTACGGACCGCCACCGGCTCCTCGTCACCTGCCACCACATCCTGCTCGACGGCTGGTCGATGCCGCTGCTGCTCTCGGAGCTCTTCACCGCCTATACCGCCGGCGGCGACGCCTCCGTGCTGCCCGCCGTCACTTCGTACAAGAGCTACCTTTCCTGGCTGAACGGCCAGGACGAGCAGGCCGCGGCGGCGGCCTACCGGGAGCTGCTCGCCGGCCTGGAGGAGCCGACCCGGCTCGCACCGGCGCCGCCCGGCCGTGCACCGGTACTGCCCGAGCAGCACGTCGCCCGCCTCGACGCCGCGTCGACGGCGCGCCTGACCGAGTGGGCACGCGCGCGGGGCGTCACCCTGTCCAGCGTGCTGCAGGGTGTCTGGGCCGTCGTCCTCGGGGCCCTGACCGGCCGGGACGACCTGGTGTTCGGCACCACCACGTCGGGGCGTCCGCCGGAACTGCCGGGCGTCGAGTCGATGGTCGGCCTGTTCATCAACACGCTTCCCGTACGTCTGCGCACACCCGCCGCGCGCACCCTCGCGGAGGTCGTGGAGTCGGCCCAGGAGCAGCACACCGCGCTGCTGCCGCACCAGCATCTGGGCCTCTCCCGCATCCAGCAGGACGCGGGCCACGGTGAGCTGTTCGACACCGTCATGATCTTCGAGAACTATCCGCTGGACCCGGACGCCCTGCGCACGGCCGTACCCGGTCTCACGGTCACGGGCATCAAGGGCCGCGACGCCACCCACTATCCGCTGTCGCTGCTCGTGCTGCCCGGTGACGAGCTGACGCTGCGGCTCGACCACGCGCCCGACCTCGTCACCGCCGAGGAGGCCGCGGCGCTGTCCGGGCGGGTGCTGCGGCTCCTCGCGACGCTCCCCGACACGGCCGACCTGCCGCTCTCCCAGCTGGAGCTGCTCGGTGCGCAGGAGCGGGCGACGCTGCTCGTCTCGTACAACGACACCGCCCGCTCCTACCCGCGCCACGCCCTGCGCGAGCAGCTGGCGGCGCGCGCCACCGCCGCCCCGGACGCGCCCGCGCTGCGCTGCGGGGCCGAGCGGCTGAGCTACACGGATCTGCACGCTCGCGCCGACCGGCTCGCCCACGAGCTGGTGGCGCGGGGTGCGGGGCCGGGAGCACTGGTGGCCCTCGCGCTGCCGCGTTCGACGGACCTGATCGTCGCGACGCTCGCCGTCGTCAAGGCGGGCGCCGGCTACCTGCCGCTCGACCCCGACTACCCGGCCGACCGCATCGGCTACATGCTCGACGACGCGGCGCCCGCCCTCGTGCTCACGACGACCGGCGTCGCGGCCGCGCTGCCCGCCGTCACCGAGCGCGCCCACCTGACCCTGGACACGGCGGCTCCGCTGCTCGCGGACCGGCCGACCGGGCCGGTGGGCACCGCGGACCCGGATCCGCTGGAGACCGCCTACACGATCTACACCTCCGGCTCGACGGGCCGGCCCAAGGGCGTGGTCGTCCCCCAGGGCGCCCTGATCAACCTCCTGCACGACATGGCCGACCGGTTCCGCATCGAGGGCGGGGACCGCTTCCTGTCGGTCACCACCTTCGGCTTCGACATCTCCAATCTGGAGATCTTCGTTCCGCTGCTCACCGGCGCCGAACTGGTCCTCGCCGAGCGCGACACCGTACGCGACCCGTCCGCGCTCGCCGCCCTGATCACCGGCAGCGACGCCACCGTCATGCAGGCCACCCCGACCCTGTGGCACGCCCTGGTCACCGAGCACCCGGAGAGCCTCGCCGCGCTGCGTGTCCTGATCGGCGGCGAGGCCGTCGGCGAACCGCTCGCCGACGCGCTGCGCGCCGCGTGCCGTGAGGTCACCAACGTCTACGGGCCCACCGAGACGACCATCTGGTCGACCGCGGCCGCCCTGGACGGCGAGCGCGGGGGTGTGCCGCCGATCGGCCGGCCCATCGCCAACACCCAGGTGTACGTCCTCGACGACGCGCTGAGGCCTGCTCCGGCAAGTGCCGTCGGCGAGCTCTACATCGCCGGTGACGGTGTGGCGCGCGGCTACCACGGGCGGCCCGCGCTGACCGCGACCCGTTTCGTGCCGGACCCGTTCGGTCCGCGGGGCAGCCGGATGTACCGGACCGGGGACGTCGTGCGCTGGGGCGCCGACGGGCAGATCGAGTACATCGGACGGGCCGACCACCAGGTCAAGATCCGTGGCTTCAGGATCGAGCTCGGCGAGATCGAGTCGGCGCTCGCGGCCCACCCCGGGGTGTCCCAGGCGACGGTCGTGGCGCGCGAGGACCTGCCGGGCGGTGCGCAGCTGGTGGCCTACACGGTCGGTACGGCCGCTCCCGGGGCACTGCGCGCGCACCTGGCCGAGAGCCTGCCCGCGCACATGGTGCCCGCCCTGTACGTGGCGATGGACGCGCTGCCGCTCACCGCGAACGGCAAGATCGACCGCAAGCTGCTGCCCGCGCCAGCCCAGGGTGCGCGCACCGCGGCCCGTGCACCGCGCACGCCTCAGGAGCAGCTGCTGTGCGAGGTGTTCGGCGAGGTGCTCGGGCTGCCCGCGCCCGTGGGTCCGGACGACTCGTTCTTCGAACTCGGCGGCCACTCGCTGCTCGCCACCCGGCTCACCGGCCGGATCAGGACGGCGCTCGGCGCCGATCTGCCGGTCCGCGCGGTCTTCGACGCACCGACCCCGGCCGGCCTCGCGGCCCGCGTCGCGGACGCCGGGGAGGCCCGGCCCGCTCCGGCGCCGGCCGTGCGCCCGGACGTGCTTCCCCTCTCCCCGGCCCAGCAGCGGCTCTGGTTCCTCGCGCAGCTGGAGGCGGGCAGTCCCGCGTACAACATCCCGGTCGCCGTCCGCCTGAGGGGAGCCCTCGACGTGGCCGCGCTGCGTGCGGCGGTGCGGGACGTGGTCGTACGCCATGAGGCGCTGCGCACCCGCTACCCGGACACGGACGGGCGTGCCCGCCAGGAGATCGTGGACGCCGAGTCGGTGCGGGTCGACCTGCCGGTCTCCGCGCCGGGCGGGGACGCGGTGCGGGCGGCGGCGAGGCGCGGCTTCGACCTGGCTTCCGAACTGCCTTTGCGGGCGGAGCTGTTCCGGCACTCGGACGAGGAGCACGTGCTGCTGCTCGTGGTGCACCACATCGCGGCCGACGGCTGGTCGGTGGGCCCGCTGGGCGCCGATCTCGCGCAGGCCTACGAGGCGCGCCGCGCGGGCGGGGCGCCGGTGTGGACGCCGCTGCCGGTGCAGTACGCGGACTACACGCTGTGGCAGCGCGAGCTCCTCACCGCCGTGTCGGACGAGCAGCTCGCCTACTGGCGCGAGGCACTGAACGGCCTTCCCGACGAGCTGGAGCTGCCGGCCGACCGGCCGCGGCCCGCAGCCCCCACGCACCAGGGCGGGCAGGTCGGCTTCCGTATCGACGCCGCCCTGCACGCGGCGGTCGGCGACCTGGCCCGGGCCCAGGGGGTGAGTACCTTCATGGTGCTGCAGGCCGCGCTCGCCGCCCTGCTGTCCAAGCTGGGCGCGGGCGAGGACATCCCGCTCGGAACGCCCGTCGCGGGACGCACGGACCCGGCGCTCGACGGACTCGTCGGCCTGTTCGTCAACACCCTGGTGCTGCGCACGGACCTGTCCGGCGACCCGACCTTCCGGGAGCTGCTGGACCGCGTACGCGCCACGGACCTGGCCGCCTACGCACACCAGGACCTGCCCTTCGAAGCCCTGGTCGACGCCCTCGCACCCAGCCGGTCGCTGTCCCGGCACCCGCTGTTCCAGACCATGCTCACGCTGCACAACACGCCGGATTCCGCCGTGCGGCTGGCGGGCCTGGAGTCGGAGCCGCTGCTGATCGGCACGGGGACCGCCAAGGCCGACCTGGCCTTCGAGCTCTTCGAACGGCGTACGGGGGAAGGGGCCGCCGACGGGATCGAAGCGGTCCTGGAGTACAGCACCGATCTGTTCGACGAAGCGACGGCACGGTCCTTCACCGAGCGGCTCACGCATCTGCTCGGCGCCCTCGTGGCGATGCCCGATCGGCCGGTGCGCGAGACCGGGGTGCTCCTGCCCGCCGAGGCCGCGGCGGTGCGGGCGGGCTGGGCTGCGACGGCGGTCGAGGAGGCGTACTGCGGGGTGGTGGAGCGGGTGCGGCTGCACGCCTCCGAGCAGCCGGACAAGCTCGCGGTGCAGGATCCGCAGGGTTCTGTTTCGTACGGTGAGCTGGTCGCTCTCGCTTCGGCCCTGAGCCGCCGACTGGTCGCGGCCGGGGTCCGTCCCGGATCACGCGTCGCGATGCTGTGCGAACCCG